>JBDNFD010000130.1:0-32691 GCA_041689995.1 Flavobacteriaceae bacterium
GCTTAATTGTTTAACCGATTCACCGATTCACCAGTTCACCGATTCCCAGTTTAGTTGTTTAACTGCTTAATTGTTTAACCGATTCTCCGATTCACCGATTTCCCGTTTAATTGTTTAACTACTTAATTGTTTAACCGATTCTCCGATTCCTTGATTCATCAATTCACCAATTCATCAATTCCCCTATTCACCGTACATCTTCCCATACAAATCCTGATATTTTTCTTGGATTTGCTTGCGTTTCAATTTCATGGTCGGTGTCAATTCCCCGCCTTCCACGCTCCAAACTTCCGGTATTAATTCAAATCGTTTTATTTGTTCCCAATGACCGAATTTCTGATTATATAAATCCATTTCCTTTTGGATACGAGCGATGACTTTCTCGTTTTGAATAAGTTCTTTATTGGAACTTGCTGAAATATTTTTGCGGTCTGCCCAATCTTTTAAAAAATTAAAATCGGGTTGAATGAAGGCTGCCGGCATTTTTTCGCCTTCACCTACCACCATAATTTGTTCGATGAACCGAGATTGCTTCATGCTATTTTCCAAAAGTTGTGGGGCGATATATTTTCCGCCGGAAGTCTTGAACATTTCTTTTTTTCGGTCGGTGATTTTTAAAAATCCTTCCTTGTCCAGTGTTCCAATATCGCCTGTGTGGAAATATCCATCTTTCAATACCTCTTCGGTTTTTTGTTTTTCTTTGTAATAGCCGATCATAACCTGAGGTCCCTTGATCAAAATTTCGCCATCTTTAGCAATTTTCACGTCTGTTTCCGGAATAGGCTTTCCAACGGTTCCGATTTTAAATCCGTGATTGCGCATATCGTTCACTGAAATGACGGGCGAAGTTTCTGTAAGCCCATATCCTTCCATCAAATTGATTCCTGCAGCATTAAATACGCGCGCCAATCGGGGTTGCAGCGCGGCACTTCCCGAAGCGATCACTTTTATATTTCCACCCAAAGCTTCATGCCATTTTGAGAAAATTAGTTTCCGGGCAATTTTCAATTGCAATTCGTACCACCATCCATTTTGTCCGTAAGGTTCATATTTCTGTCCGAGATCTACTGCCCAAAAGAATATTTTTTTCTGAATTCCTTTCAGTTCCGCGCCTTTGGCAATTATTTTGTCATAGACTTTTTCCAATAATCTCGGAACAGCGGTGATTACGTTGGGCTTGACTTCTTTCAGGTTTTCACTGATTTTATCGATGGGACCAAAGTAAATAGTAACTCCATTGTATTGGTATAAATACAAAAGCATGCGTTCATAAACATGGCAAACGGGAAGAAAACTGAGCGCCACGGATTCACCGTCTTTCAATGGCAAACGGCAGGAAGAATTTAGTGCATTGCTAACAATATTTTTATGGGAAAGCATCACACCTTTAGGTTTTCCGGTGGTTCCCGAAGTATAAATCAAGGTCGCCAAATCATCCTCTTTGATCGAGGCCATTATTCTTTCTACTTCTTTTTGGGTACTTTCATCTTCGCCCAAATCCACTATTTCCTGCCAGTTTTTGGTTCCTTCAATTTTGTCGAAGGAATATATTTCTTTAAGGGAAGGCACATTTTTTCGGATGCGGTTTACTTTTTCCAACACTTCTTCATCCGACACAAAACAATAAGTTGCGCCACAATGATTGAGCACATATTCATATTCTTCTTCGGAAATGGTGGGGTAAATGGGAACATCTTGTGCGCCAATTTGAAGGATGCCAATATCCATAATACACCATTCCGTGCGGTTATCGGTGGAAATAAGCGCGATTTTTTCCATGGGTTTTATCCCTAATTTCAATAAACCCCGACTTATTTTATTGGCTTGATCGACATATTCTTTGGAAGATGTTGCTTTCCAATCGCCATTGGTTTTTGTGACCAAAGCTTTCTCCAAGTTGAATTTTTCAAGTTGATAGCGGGGAAAGTCAAAAAGTCGTGTGATTGGAGCCATAATGCACAGAATTTAATTCTATGCAAAATAGGAAATTTCCCGGTAGGAAGTTCAAAATATGTGGTTCAAAGTTTTGAGATTTCAAATTAAACTACAAATTCTATTTTTACGTTTAGACCTACAAGGTTTTAGAAACCTCGCAGGAAATTTTGAGCTCGAATAACGCAATCCAAGGTTTTTGAAACCTCGCAGGAAATCCCGATCCCAAATACCCGCGATCCTCAACACTAAACATTCGTAACTAGTTTATTCAAACCATTTCCGCGCATTCACGAAAGCTTCCAACCAAGGGGAAACCATGTCTTTTCTGCCTTTTGGATAGTAGCCCCAATTCCAAGGAAAAGTGGAGCGTTCAAAATGTGGCATGCTTACCAAGTGCCTTCCGGAAGCATCGGCCATCATTGCAGTGTTGAAATGGGAACCGTTCGGATTTGCGGGATAGCCTTCATAGCCATATTTTCCAACGATATTATAGTTGCTTTCTTCATAAGGAAAACTGAATTTTCCTTCCCCATGTGCGGCCCAGATTCCGAGTTTACTTCCGGCGAAGCTGGAAAGCATCACAGAGTTGTTTTCCGGGATTTCCACAGAAGTAAAAATACATTCGAACTTATGCGATTCATTGTGAAGCATTTTTGGCTTCTGTGCATCTTCTGGGTTGATCAATCCTAATTCCATAAATAATTGACAACCATTGCAAACTCCCAGGGAAAGCGTGTCTTCGCGCTGGAAGAAGTTTTTCAATGCTGTGTGCGCTTTTTCATTGTACAAAAATGCGCCCGCCCAACCTTTCGCGCTTCCCAAAACATCGGAATTTGAAAATCCACCGACCGCAGCTATAAAATGAATATCTTCCAACGTCTCACGTCCAGAAGTCAAATCGGTCATGTGAACATCTTTCACATCAAATCCTGCCAAAAACATTGCGCGCGCCATTTCCCGTTCGCCATTGGAACCTTTTTCGCGAATGATGGCAGCTTTTATTCTTGGCTTGTTGTTCAGATCCTGATCCAGTTTTCCAGTGAAATGTTTCGGAAAAATATATTCCAGTTCTTGGTTTTTATAGTTGCGAAAACGCTCGGCTGCTTTTTCGGGTCCGCTTTGTTTTTCATCCAATAAGAACGAAGTTTTATACCAAGCATCACGAATTTCGGATATAATAAATTCTAGATTTTCATGGTTATTTTGAATTGAAAATGTGTTTGACTCAATTACTTTCCCGATTTTGAAGAATTCAATTTCTTTTTCCTGTAAAATTGTTTCCACGGAAGAATTATCGGTCGCTTGAAAAACAAGGCCGCAGTTTTCGGAAAAGAGCAATTTCACGGAATCTTTTTCTCCTATAGAAGTCAAATCCAGTTTTGCGCTGAGATTGTTTTCCGCAAAACACATTTCCAAAAGTGTAGTGATCAATCCGCCGGAAGCCACATCGTGCCCGGCGAGAACCAAATCCTTTTGAATCAATTCCTGGATCGCATTGAAAGTAGCTACAAAATTTTCAGCATTTTTGACATTGGGTGTTTCGGTTCCAATTTTGTTGAAAATTTGTGCAAAAGAAGAGCCTCCCAATTTGAATTTATCTTGAGAAAGATTGATATAATATATGTCCCCGCCATCTTTCTGAAGTACGGGTTCAACCGTTTTAGTAAGATCATTACAATGGCCGGCGGCGGAAATAATGACCGTTCCGGGAGCGAGCACTTCTTCATTTTTGTATTTCTGCTTCATGGAAAGCGAATCTTTTCCCGTGGGAATATTGATTCCCAAACTAATGGCAAAATCTGAAACCGCTTGTACCGCTTCATATAAACGGGCATCTTCCCCCGGATTGTTGCAAGGCCACATCCAGTTTGCCGAAAGTGAAATGGATTTCAGTCCGTTTTCCAGAGGTGCCCACACAATGTTGCTCAATGCTTCCGCGATGGAATTTCGGGAGCCGGCAACCGGATCAATAAGTCCTGAAATAGGGGAGTGGCCGATGGAAGTTGCTACGCCGATTTTCCCCGTATAATCCAATGCCATTACGCCACAATTGTTCAAAGGAAGTTGTAATTTTCCCGCGGTTTGTTGTTTGGCGACTAGTCCCGTCACACAGCGATCTGCTTTATTGGTCAGCCAGTCTTTGCAGGCAACTGCTTCCAATTTTAGAACTTGATTTAAATACTGGTTTATTTTCGCAGAATCGTAACCCAGTTTCTCATATTTGCGTTCGACGGTTTTGTCGGTCATTATTGTTTTTGGCGAACTTCCGAACATATCGCATAAGGCTAAATCCATTGGCTTATAGCCCTTACTATTACTTTTGAAGGTGAATTGTTTGTCATCAGTCACATGTCCCACCGCATACATGGGCGCACGTTCACGATCGGCGACGCGTTGTAAAATATCCAACTCTTTTTCCGGAATAATAAGTCCCATACGTTCTTGGGATTCATTTCCAATAATCTCTTTTGCCGATAAGGTCGGATCGCCAATTGGCAATTTGTCCAAATCAATATTTCCGCCGGTGTCTTCCACCAATTCGCTTAGGCAATTCAAATGTCCGCCAGCGCCATGATCGTGAACCGTCAAAATGGGATTCTCGTCCCGCTCCACCATTCCACGAATGGCGTTGGCAGCTCGTTTTTGCATTTCTGGATTGGCCCGCTGTACGGCGTTCAGTTCGATTCCTGTGTGAAAAGCACCGGTATCGGCAGAAGAAACTGCTGCCCCGCCCATTCCGATCCGGTAATTTTCACCACCTAGAACCACTATTTTATCACCTTTTTTCGGGGTTCCTTTAATTGCTTGGTCAGCTTTGGCATATCCCACACCGCCAGCAAGCATAATCGCTTTGTCATAACCCAGCGGACGCTTATTCTCGTTGTGTTCAAATGTCAAAACAGAGCCCGCAATCAAGGGTTGACCAAATTTGTTGCCGAAATCAGAAGCGCCATTTGATGCTTTGATCAAAATATCCATTGGTGTTTGATAAAGCCATTTGCGTTCTTTGGTATTGTTTTCCCAAGTCCGGTCAGAAGATGGATTGTTTTTTTCCAATCTGGAATATGAGGTCATATATACTGCAGTTCCGGCCAAAGGCAATGAGCCTTTCCCGCCCGCCAACCGATCACGTATTTCCCCTCCAGCTCCTGTCGCCGCTCCGTTGAACGGTTCCACAGTTGTGGGAAAATTATGGGTTTCTGCTTTAAGCGAAATAACGGAATTGTATTCTTTTTCATTATAATATTCAGGGATGTCAGCGGTTTTGGGGGCAAATTGCTGAATTCGCGGTCCTTTTATGAACGCAACATTGTCTTTGTAGGCGGAAACAATTCCGTTTGGATTGGTTTCGGAGGTTTTTTTTATCAGTTTAAAAAGTGATTCCTGTTTTTCTTCTCCATCAATAATAAAGGTACCATTGAAAATTTTATGTCGGCAATGTTCTGAATTCACCTGTGAAAAACCAAATACTTCAGAATCAGTCAGTTTTCTACCGATTTTTTTTGAAAGTTGTTCCAAATAATCCACTTCTTCTGCATTCAAAGAAAGACCTTCTAGCTGATTATAAGCCTCGATATCCATAATTTCTTGAATGGTTTCCGGCACTTTGTCGATAGTGAAAATTTCTTGGTTCAATCCCTTATATTTTTGGCGCAACATGGGGTCAAAATCATGAAAATTTCTGTCAACTTTCAAAAATTCTTCAATGCGCAGAATTCCATTTATATTCATGTTCCGGGTAATTTCCACGGCGTTGGTGCTCCAAGGAGTGATCATGGCGGCTCGTGGTCCCACAAAAAAGCCAGAAAGGCTCGTTTGGTTTAAATTTTGGGCATCGCCAAAAAGCCAGTTTAGTTTTGAGATGTTTTCTGCGGAAAGGTTTTTGTGGGTATGTACCGCATAAACTTTGTTGGGTTTGGTTCCGAAAAATAGGATCATTTGAGTGGATTTTAAGCTTGTAAAAATACGATAATTGTTACAAAAAATTGGGGTTTTGAAATAGGAAAAGGCTTTGGCTCAAGAAGGGATTTTCAGACTATTTTCCTATCTTTCGACATTAAAAAAACGATAAAATGTGGAACACCTATCTTGGAAAACGAATGAAGGGCGGCGGATATGCCTTAAAAGGTGCGTGGTTGCTGTTAAAGACCGAAGCTAGTATTCAAGTTCAGGCAATAATTTCTATACTTATGTGCTTAGGTGGTTTTTATTTTGATATTTCCGCCCAAGAATGGATACTTCAAATTCTGGCAATTGGCTTAGTAATGGGACTGGAGGGTTTGAACACCGCAGTGGAAGAAATCGCAGATTTTGTCCATCCGGATATGCACAGCAAAATTGGCCTTATCAAAGATTTTGCGGCCGGAGCGGTTTTTTTTGGGGCCGCGGCCGCCATCTTTGTCGGCATAATGATTTATTATCCTTATCTTATGGCATTATAAAGCAGATTCCGGATATTCATGGATATAAAAATTTCTTAGGCAAACCGTGATATATTTGTATTTTTGCTGAAATACCCACCTTTGTTCATGGCTAAAAAAAAGGCAAAATCAACCTCTAAATCTCCCAAGAAAACCAAGCGTCTTAGCCTGCAAATGAACAGGTATCAAAAGGTGGTCCTGGGAAGTTTTCTTTTCCTCTTGGGACTCGCCCTTTTCATTGCGTTTGTTTCCTTTTTGTTCAACTGGAAAGCCGACCAAAGTACCTTACATTCTTTGGGCGACCGTGCGGTAGTACCGCAAAATTGGCTCAGTAAATTTGGGGCTACGGTAAGCGATTTCTTTATTTTTGATGGTTTTGGGATCGCAGCTTTTAGTATTGCTATCCTTGTTTCTTTGTCGGGAATTTATTTATTTTTCAATTTCAAAACAAAGCGACTTTGGAAATTTTGGTTATGGGGAATTTTAGTGATGCTTTGGTCTGCCACAATTTTGGGTTTTTTCTCCGCCAAAAATGCTTTTTTGGGTGGAACGATCGGTTATGAAATTAATGATTTCTTGCAAGATTATCTCGGGTTTATTGGCGTTTTGTTATTGCTCATTTTTATATTTATTGGTTATGTGGTGGTACGATTTAAGGTGACCCCAGAAAAGATTGGAAGTCATTTCAAGTCTTCAAAAAAGGAAATGGAAGAAGATTTAATTTATCAAGAAACTGTTTCGAAACCGAAGGAAACCACCTCTAATTCTGAAGATAGTGATGAAGAAGAAGCGCAAACTGCTAAATTTTCTTTAACACCGGAAAACACTTCCCGGGAATTGGAAACAGAAGCAAATTTTCAGGAAAAACCCAAAAAAATCGTGATCGGCCCGGAAAGTGGTTCAGATGTTTCCATGGAAGTGGAAGAAACAGTGGAGGAAGAAGAATTCACCGAGAATTTAAGCAGCAAATTGGTGAAGGATTATGGCGAATTCGACCCGAAATTGGAATTGGGGAAATACCGTTTTCCACCTATCGAATTGCTGAAAGATTATAGTTCTGGAAGTGGTATTACCATTGATCAGGAAGAATTGGAGGAAAATAAAAACAACATTGTTAATACACTTAAAAATTATAAGATTGACATTGCACAAATTAAAGCCACCGTTGGTCCGACGGTTACTTTATATGAAATTGTGCCCGAAGCTGGGATTCGTATTTCGAAAATTAAGAACCTCGAAGATGATATTGCACTTTCACTCTCTGCTTTGGGAATACGGATTATTGCACCGATTCCGGGAAAAGGAACTATCGGAATCGAGGTGCCAAACAAAAATTACAGCATTGTTTCCATGCGTTCGGTGATCGCTTCCACTAAATTTCAAAAAGCAGAAATGGAACTGCCGATCGCTTTTGGAAAAACCATTTCCAATGAAACTTTTGTGGTTGATTTGGCAAAAATGCCACACTTGCTGATGGCCGGAGCAACGGGGCAAGGAAAATCGGTTGGTTTGAACGCAGTTTTGACTTCCCTGCTTTATAAAAAACATCCGGCGGAAGTGAAATTTGTTTTAGTGGATCCAAAAAAAGTGGAACTGACTTTGTTCAATAAAATAGAACGACATTATTTGGCAAAACTTCCCGATTCCGAAGAAGCGATTATCACCGATAACACAAAGGTTATTAATACCTTGAATTCGCTTTGCATAGAAATGGATAATCGTTATAATTTATTGAAAGATGCGATGGTCCGAAATATAAAAGAATATAACACAAAGTTTAAAGCCAGGAAATTAAATCCTGAAAATGGGCATGTCTTTTTGCCATATATTGTTTTGGTGATCGATGAATTTGCCGATTTAATTATGACCGCCGGAAAAGAAGTGGAAACTCCAATTGCAAGATTGGCACAATTGGCAAGGGCGATCGGTATCCACTTAATTATTGCGACCCAACGTCCATCGGTCAACGTTATTACGGGAATGATCAAGGCGAATTTTCCTGCGAGAATTGCTTTTCGGGTAACTTCCAAAATCGACTCGCGCACCATTTTGGATACTGGCGGTGCCGATCAATTAATTGGCCGTGGCGATATGTTGTTCACCCAAGGGAACGATTTGATCCGGTTGCAATGTGCATTTGTCGACACCCCAGAGGTAGATCGTATTACTGAATATATCGGTTCGCAAAAAGCTTTTCCCGAAGCGTATCAATTACCGGAATACAGCGGCGAAGAAGGTGGCACGGGACTTGATATAGAAATAAGCGAACGCGACAAAATGTTCCGGGAAGCTGCAGAAGTGATCGTGATTGCTCAACAAGGTTCAGCTTCATTGCTGCAACGAAAATTAAAATTGGGCTATAACCGGGCAGGAAGAATAATCGATCAGTTGGAAGCTGCGGGAATTGTTGGTCCATTTGAAGGAAGCAAGGCGCGCCAAGTGCTGATTACTGATCTAGCTTCTTTGGATAATTACTTGAACAACGAACAGCAATGAGTTTTGATCGCTTCATTATTATAAAACAGAAAAAATGAAAAAAATTGGAATAATAATCCTTTTTCTATGCCTCGGATTCTCCAGTAGGGCGCAATCCCATTTGCAGTCAAAAAGTTCGTCAAAAGCAAAAGTCGATGAAGCCAAAAACCTGATGGAAACAGTGGCTGCCAGGGTAAAATCCTACAAAAACATGGAAATTGGTTTTGAATATACCTTTCGGGACCTTTCGGCGGATATTCATCAGGAAACACGCGGAACCGTAAGTTTGAAAGGAGATAAATATCGAATGGATTTAATGGGTGTTACCCGAATTTTCGATGGCAAAAAGATTTACACCATTGTTCCCGAAGATGAGGAAGTTACCATCTCTTCTTATGATCCGACGAACGACAAAGGACTTTCCCCTTCCAAAATGCTTTTGTTCTATGAAAATGGATATGATTACAAAATGGACATTACCCAAAATGTTCAGGGTAGAATTATTCAGTATGTCAAACTTATCCCCACCGATAAGAATTCCGAAATAAAACAAATTTTGTTGGGTATTGATCGGCAAACGAAACATATTTATAATCTAATTCAAATGATGAAAGACGGTTCCCAAATTACCATTGAAATCAATAGTTTCAAAACCAATCAACCCTTATCGGATTTGTTGTTTACTTTTCGGGAAGAAAAATACCAAGATTATTACATCAACCGTCTGGATTAGGTGAAAATTATCGACCGATATATTTTATGGAGCTACCTCAAAATATTTTTTGCGGTATTCGTGATATTGAGCGTTATTTTTGTGTTTCAAACGGTTTGGCTCTATATTTCGGAATTGGCTGGAAAGGATTTGAGTGCGATGATAATTGGGAAATTCCTAATTTATTTTACCCCAAATTTAATGCCGTTGATTTTGCCGCTGACCATATTGGTGACTTCCATAATGACTTTTGGGAACTTTGCGGAGAAATATGAATTTGCTGCCATGAAATCTGCTGGAATGTCTTTGCAGCGCGCGATGAGAAGCCTAATTGTTTTTATTTTGTTCATCGCCGTATTGGCTTTCCTTTTTGCCAATAACATTATTCCAATAGCCGCTTATAAATCGATCAACTTGCGAAAAAATATTGCACAATTGCAACCTTCCATGGCGATTGTAGAAGGTGCTTTCAACGATTTGGGCGATGATCTTAATATAAAAGTTGAAAAAAAGAGCGGAGATAATGATCAGTTTTTGAAAGATGTTATTATTCACCAAAAACCAAAAAATGGCCGTGGCGATATGACCGTAATTAAGGCAAAGAGGGGAGAGCTAATTGGCAGCACGAATTACGATTTGCTTTCTCTTGTGTTGTATGATGGGAATTATTACAACGATGTTTTTAAAAAGGAAGCTTCCGAACAAGCGAAAAAACCTTTTGCCAAAAGTCAGTTTGATGAATATACCATCAATATAGATTTGTCTAATTTCAATAAAGTGGATTTAGGGGATGAAAACTACAGTAATTCATCTAAAATGTTGAAAATAAGTGAACTAACGATTGAAATGGATTCTCTTTCCAATGATTTTAATCGTAGTTCTTACAATTTCAGAAAAAGTATTGCAGCTCGTCAAGGATTGAATAGACTGGGTTCCAATATTGTGAAAAACGATAGTTTGTTGGTAGAAAGCGGGAAACCCGTGATGTCAAATTATGAAGATCGGAAAAAAAGGCAGATTTTAACAATTGCATTGGGGTCTTTGAACGGCACAATTGTGATGATCGATGGCAAACAAGGTTTGGAAAAGCGTAAACACGAAGAGCTCAATAAATTTGAAATTGCTTTGCATGAAAAATATGTTATTGGAATAGCCTGTATTATTTTATTTTTTGTTGGAGCTCCGCTGGGTGCAATAATTCGAAAAGGCGGAATGGGACTTCCACTGGTAGTGTCGATTTTACTTTTCCTGACCTATCATTTTATTGGGGTTATGACGAAAAACAGTGCCGAAAACGGATCAATCTCCCCATTTGTCGGCGTTTGGTTGTCAACGTTTATCATGTTTCCTTTAAGTATTTACCTGACATATAGGGCGACTACCGATCAAGGTTTTTTTAATTCAGACGCGATCATGGATCCCATTCGAAAGTTGACGCGAAAAATCGGGTTGTTCAAAAAGAATTGATTTCCTATTTCAGTACCTTTGCATTTATGGAAAATAGAAATTTAGTGGAAACGGAGCCAGAACATCCAACCATGAAGCTTCATAGTATCAAAGAAGCAATTGAAGACATAAGAGCTGGAAAAATAATTATTGTGGTGGACGATCACGATCGGGAAAATGAGGGGGATTTTGTCGCCGCCTCGGAAATGGCGACTCCTGAATTGATCAATTTTATGGCTACTTACGGACGAGGATTGATTTGCGCACCACTTACCGAAAAGCGATGTGAACGTCTCGAACTCGATATGATGGTTGGGAAAAACACCGATCCTTTGGAAACCGCTTTTACTATTTCCGTAGATTTGAAAGGAAAAGGAGTTACCACCGGAATTTCTGCTGCTGATCGTGCAAAAACGGTGCGAGCGCTCATCGAGGAAAGTACAAAACCTTCAGATTTGGGAAGGCCTGGCCATATTTTTCCACTGAAAGCCAAAGAAGGAGGGGTTCTTCGCCGAACCGGTCATACCGAAGCGGCTATTGATTTTGCGAGGCTTGCAGGAATGAAACCGGGTGGTGTAATTGTGGAAATCATGAATGAAGACGGCAGTATGGCCAGACTTCCGGAGCTCATGAAAGTAGCGCAAAAATTCGATTTGAAATTGGTTTCCATCGAAGATCTTGTTGCCTACCGAATGCAACACGATTCCTTGATAGAAAAAAAAGCAGATTTTGATATTCAAACACGTTTTGGCGAATTTCGATTGCGGGCATATAAGCAAACCACGAACAATCAGGTGCATTTAGCGTTGACCAAAGGTAGTTGGAAAAGTGACGAACCTGTTTTGGTGCGGGTGAATTCCACAAAGGTAAATTCCGATATTCTTGGCACTTTGACCAATAATCCTGACAAAAAATTGGACGAAATGTTCAAGGCCATAAACGATGCGGAAAAAGGGGCAATTGTGTTCATTAATCAAGAAAATCAATCATTGAACATCTTGAACAGACTGAATGAACTGAAAATTTTACAAGCTGAAGGAGAATTAAAAGCTCCGCGACTTCCAATGGACAGTAAAGATTTTGGAATTGGTGCACAAATATTGCACGATCTGGCAATTCATAAAATTAAATTATTGTCCAACTCAGAGCATACAAAGCGCGTGGGAATGATCGGCTACGGATTGGAAATTATGGAATATGTGAATTATTGATCGCATTTGGTTTCAATCTGAATAAATATTCCACGAAAATAATCACCACTATTCCAACTATATAACACAAAATATCCCACCACGAAAAGGAATTTCCCAGAAAGGCTTTTGCAATTTCGGATTTCCCCAATCCAATTTTGTCAATGAAATTTAAATATTGTAATGTTTCAATGCAAAATGAAAGAATTGTTACGAAAAGTGCCACTTTCCAGACCGGCAGGTCTAAAAATGATTTTATAAAACAATAAATCAAAATCACGACCAAAACATCATCAAAATAAGGACGAATAAATTTATCCCGAATAAAAAGTGCGATAAACACTTCTGTACTAAAAAGTAGGATGGTCAGAATAAAATAATTTCGGTTGAATTTCATCTGAAAATCACTTCAAATTTGGATCAAGAAAGTGCCGTGGTTATCGCATTGGCTATTTTTTCCGCCCGGGTTTTCATTTCTGTTTCCGTCCAGCCAATTTTTATCAGGCATGAAACCGTTCTTCCCAGCCAGTGATCGCTTTGAGAAAAATCTATTTTTCCGAAATTCTGTGATTTAATTTCTGAAGATAAAGGTCCCAACGTCTTTTTTTCCAAGAGATGTTCCCATTTTCGATAGAAGTGCCAATTATTGTCGTACCAGTAAAAACAGCTATCAATTCCTGCTTCGGAAATCGCCGATATTGTTTTTCGCGCCAATTCTTCGTTTGGAATAAAAAAGCTCAAAAATGCACCACTTTCCATTCCCCCTTTGGGAACACGACGAAATTCTACCTCCGGAATTCGCCCTAAAACTTTCCGCAATATTTTAAAATTTTCTTGTTGTTTTGCGATAATTTGATCAAATTTCTTCAACTGGCCCAACCCGACGGCGGCGTGTAATTCGGAAATGCGATAGTTATATCCCATAAATGGATGTGTTTCCGCGCCACGATCTTTTCCAAAGTGATCATGGCCATGATCCTGATATTTATCGGCATTTTCCGCAAACTTTTTATTATTGGTAATGACCGCTCCACCTTCACCGCAAGTAATGGTTTTTACGAAGTCGAATGAAAAACAGCCTAAATCGCCATAATTTCCCACATAAATATCTTGATACTTGGCGCCCAAAGCTTGGGAAGCATCTTCTATTAAAAGCAAACCGTACTTTTCACAAAGATTTTTCAAACCAGACAAATCTGCCATAGAACCACACATATGAACGGGCATGACCGCTTTGGTTTTAGGGGAAATGGCCTTTTCCACCGCCTTCGGATCCAGACATAAAGTGTCGTCCACATCGCACAAAACAGGAATTGCTCCCAGTGCAAGGATAGATTCAAAACTGGCGACAAAAGTGAACGTGGGTATAATAATTTCATCACCGGCGCCAATTCCGGCACTTGCCAAAGCAACGGTTAGTGCGGAAGTTCCGCTGGAGGTGAGTTGTGCATACTTGCTTTTCATTAGTTCGGCGAAACGCGATTCAAATTCTTTGGCCTTAAAATGGCCGTTGCGCATCGCCTCAAATCCGTAGCGCATCAAAACGCCAGATTCCAAAACATCGTTTACTTCTTCTCGTTCTTCTTTTCCAAAAACCTCAAATCCTGGCATGGTGTAATTTTTAATTTTTAATTCAAAATTTTAAATGGAAATTATTTCAATAAATTTTCTATAGAAATATCTTCATCCAATTCTTCCCAATGGATTCCTACCCCATTTCCAATGAACCGCCATTTTTTAAGTTGTGGAATTGTTGCTTCCCTTAATCTTGGAAACCATTCCAACGGCACGGATAATTCCCTTCCATCTTCAAAAAAAATGATCATTTTATTTTTTGAAAATGAAATATCGGTGGCGAAACTTGATTTATCAATTGTTAAAATACTCATCCCATTTATTTTTAAATAGTTCTAAATTAGCGTCAACGAGTTTTCGGATTTCTTTTATTTCCGAAGCATTGAAATTTCTTGAACGAATTAATTCTATATTTTCCAAATTGAATTTTGCTATTTTATTTTCCTTCTCAATGTGGATATGAACAGGTAAATGTTCATTACTATAGAAGAAAAAACGATAACCAAATTTTCGCAAAACGGTAGGCATTTAATTATGATTTTTAAATTCTCATTATTCAGAAAACCTTAAATATATCAAATTAATATAGATTTTAAAAGTTTATAATTTCAATTCCCCAATCAAAAATCACAAAGCCTCTTTTCCTTCGTCGATATTCGCGTCTTTTTCCACCAAAGAAACTGCTTTTTGCAGCATCAAATTATTGGGGTAGGTCACCAATTCACCTTCATTGGTTCGCAGGTGAAGATGAAACGCACGAATATCTTCAATAATTCCTTCGATCGGAAAATCTTTATCGTAAATTTTTATGCGATCACCGATTTTATATGGAAAAGAGAAAAACATGATTACCCCAGAGGTAATATTGCTCAGAATTGACCAAATGGCGAAAAGTCCGATTCCAATCACTGCAAATATGGAAGAAATAAGGAGTGCCAATTGTTTTAAATCATATCCCCAAGTGAAAAGCGGCGCAAAAATTGCTAAAAAAATGATTAAGAAATTGATATATCGCAACATTAAACGCGTGCGAGCCGCGTTTAAATTATGGCGCTTCCCGACTTTATCGGCGGTTTTGTTCAGTGCAAACCGAATAATAATCAGGATTATTGCAACAATAAGCGTAAACCACAATTCCTTTCGGTATTGAAAAAATAATTCCTCCATTTTTTGACTAAAAAGCTGTTTTCACGTACAAAGGTAAAGCTTTATTTGTGTTTTATGAATCGGGTATTTTCAATGTTTTCTGGTCAAAATCGAGAGCTGGTTTTCGAGCATTTTATAAAGTAAATGCGTGGGCATTCCCATTACGTTAAAATAGGAACCTTCGATTTTAATGATTCCAATTTGTCCGATCCATTCTTGGACTCCATAAGCACCGGCTTTATCGAAAGGTTTGAAATTTTTAATGTAAAATGCGATTTCTTCCTCGGAAATATTTTTGAAATAAACCCGGGTAATTGCATGTGCAATCTCAATTTTTTCGACCGATTTTAAGCATATTGAGGAAATAACTTCATGTTTTTTTCCTGAAAGCATGCGAAGCATTCGAAAGGCTTCTGCTTCTGTTTTTGGTTTTCCAAGTATTTGGTTTTCAAAGGAAACCACCGTATCGCCAGTAATTAAAATTTCATTTGACTTTAGATCGGAAAAGGCATTTGCTTTCAATTTGGCCAAATATTCCGCGATTTCTGTAGGCTTCAGATTTTCAGGATAAATTTCTTCCACGGGATGCAATCGAATTTCGAAGGGTAGCCCCAAATCCTTTAAGAATTGTTGCCTTCTGGGAGAAGCCGAAGCCAAAATCAGGTGATGATCTTTTAATTTTTCTTTCAACATATTACAATAAAATATACTTGTACAGCCCAACGGAAAGTAATGAAAACCAAATGCTGACGGACAAAACCCAGTATAACCGAACGTATTTTTTATGTGTTTCGACCGAAAGAATTTTTACCATAAAAAGTAAGAGCGGTGCTAACATTGATATTAAAACATACACTACAATGAGCTGATTTCCAAATAGGTAATTATACATATAATAAATCACCGATCCCAGAGGTAAAAATACAAGTAGAAACAGGATTTTATTGGTGCGCATTCTTCCTAAAGTAACGGGAAGCGTTTTGTTACCCGTCTTGTAATCGCCGTTCATTTCAATTTGATCACGGACTATTTCCCGAAGCAAGATCAGCAAAAATGCTAAAAAAGAATAATCCAGCAAGATGGAAAATATAGTATGCTGAGTAACCCGATTTTCAGGTGTAATCGCGGGAAGCAAATCATACAAAGCCATCACGACAATTACCGAGGAAGATAGAATGGCAATAACCACATTTCCGACAATCAACTGTCTTTTCAAATTGGTCGCATACATATATAGAAGTCCCGAAATAAGAATTGCCAATGCCGAAAAACTGGGATGACCAACAGAATTGGACAAATAAAAACCGATGCCCACGCCCAAAACGTTCAAACAAATAAATAAGGTATAGGCGGTTTTTTCGGAAATGGATTTTCCAACCAACAATTTTCCATTGATCCGGTCAGCCTCCATGTTGTTGAGCGCGATAATAATTTTTCCGGCAGCAGCTATTGATAATGTGCCTAGAATCAGTAAAGAAGTTCCAAAATTGTTCAGGGTAAAATTAATGTGAAAAGGAACGAAGAAAAAATATTTGATCAGAATTTGGATGACAGCAATCATTAATAAATCCTGATAACCAATAAGTTTTAGATATTTCATGAAAGATTTCTAAGGATTTACGCTTTGGTTTCGCGGTTATTTTCCCATTTTCCCTGCACTTTCATCACTTGTTCAATGATGTCGCGAACACAACCTTTTCCACCATTTTTATGGGAAATATATAAGGAAACGGATTTTATTTCTGCCACGGCATCTTGCGGGCAACAAGGAAGTCCGACTATTCGCATCGGGTAAATATCGGGGATATCGTCGCCCATATAAGCCACGTTTTTCGGATCAATGGAATACAATTCGAAGAATTCGTCCAGATTTTCAGTTTTGTTTTCGATCCCCAAATGAATGTCGGTAATTCCCAATCCTTGCAAGCGTTTTCGGACTCCTTCATTTTTTCCGCCCGAAATAATACAGACCGTATATCCCGCTTTTACAGCCTTTTTCATGGCATATCCGTCTTTGATGTTCATAGAGCGTAACAATTCGCCGTCGGTGGAAACCAAAATGGAACCATCGGTTAAAACCCCATCCACGTCAAAAACGAAAGTGGAAATATGGTTGAGCAATTCTTTATAATTCTTTTCCATTTTTTTCTTGGATTGATTGGGTGAGCAAGATATAAATTTCCTTGAAATCGGGGTTTTTCAATTGTGACAAATGTTGTTCAATGGTTTCAAGATCATTCCTGACCGCCGGGCCGGTTTGGATTTTTTCAGGAGAAGCAACCGTCGCCTTCCTTGCTGTTTCGGTGATCAGCGCATGAAGTATTTCAAAGGGAACTTGGTTTTTCACGCAGATTTCTTCTCCAATCGAATATAAATGGTTCGTGAAATTACAAACGAAAACAGCTGCTAAATGTAAAATTTTTCGCTGTTCTGTGGAAATAGTATATATTTTATCCGAAATGCTTTCCGCTAAATGGCGCAAGATTTTAAGACTGTTTTCATCAGAAGCTTCTATGCAAAAGGGAATTTTTGAAACATCAACAAAGACTTCTTTTGAAAAAGTTTGCAACGGATAAAACACTCCATTTTTTGTTGAAACATTAAGTAAAGGCAGACTTCCGGAAGTATGTGCGATCAATTTATTGCGATAAGGCATTTTTTCTGCTAAATCTTTTATGGCGTCATCTTTGGCACAAATCAAATAAACATCGGCTTCTTCGAGTTCGTCAAGTGAATTTGTGGTTTGGGTTTTTTCGGAAAAAGGTTTCAAACTATCGGCATTATGGTTATAAACCTGCACCACTGCGACATTTTCAGATTCGAAAAATGCATGGAATAAATGTGTGGCAACATTTCCCGTACCTAAAATTACAAGTTTGATCATAGATGTATTTTTTTAAACTTGGTTCTGCCAAAGTTACGGATTTTGTGTGAGTGCGATTTTGTGTTTAAAATCAATCATAGCAGTTTCATTCGTGAATATTTTAAAGATAAGGAAGAAAACAGCCTTTCGGCAAAATTATTCGCATATTTCATATCTATATTTCGCAATAAAAAGCGACCTTTGTGCAGTTTTTAAAGCTGCTTTCCCATGATCCAAAAAAAAATAGCGAACATTCTTTTCTCCACTCGCTTAATGGCTATTTTGTTTATCGTTTTTGCCCTCTCCATGGCAATTGGAACTTTTGTCGAAAATTCATACACCACCGCCACGGCCCGTGCTTGGATTTATAACACGCATTGGTTTGAAGCTATTATGGTGCTTTTTGCCATCAATTTCTTCGGGAATATTTTTAGATATAAATTATGGTGCAAGGAAAAAATCCCAACCCTTATTCTTCACCTTTCGTTTGTGCTGATTATTGTAGGCGCCGGAATCACGCGATACATTAGTTTTGAAGGTGTTATGCCCATTCGCGAAGGCGAAATTTCGAATACCATTCTTTCTGCCGAAACATATTTGACGGCATATATTGATGGCGAAATCGATGGGCAACCACGTCGTCGGGTGGTGACAAAAGAATTGTTGCTCGCCAAAGGAATTGATAATCACAAAACGGTTTCAACTGATTTTAAAGGACAAGATGTTGAATTTGAAGTCCTTAAATTTATACCAAATGCCAAACAAGGATTGACACCCACAGAAGACGGCAAAAACTATCTAAAAATTGTGGAAGCCGGAGAAGGCAATCGCCACGACCATTTTCTGGAGGAAGGTCAAGTGGTGAGCATTCACAACGTACTTTTTGCCTATAACAAAGAAACTCAAGGAGCGATCAATATTTTTGTGAATGATAGCGGATACTTTATGAGCACTCCGTTTGAAGGCGATTATATGCGAATGTCCGATAGGAAAAAGGGCACCGTCGCCACAGATAGTTTGCAGCCATTAATGATGCGTTCGTTATATAATATGGCGGGAATGCAATTTGTTTTTCCAGAACCCGTCGTAAAAGGTGAATATGATTTGGTGCCAATTCCAAAAGAAGAGGTGGTGGAAGGGCAACAACCTGACGGCGTGGTTATGAAGGTAAGTACCAATGGAGAATCGAAAATCGTAAAACTTTTAGGCGCACAAGGAATTATCAATGGTTTCGAAGATTTTAGTTTGGGCGGACTTGATTTTCATATTCGCTATGGAAGCAAGGAATATAAATTGCCGTTTTCTTTAAAACTGACAGATTTTATCGCGTCGAAATACCCGGGAACAGAATCAAATCCCACACCAAGTTATTCGGCATTCAAAAGCAAGGTGGAATTGATAGATAATGGCAAAACGGTGCCGCACGAAATTTATATGAACCATGTGTTGGATTATGGAGGCTACCGCTTTTTTCAAGCTTCCTTCAATCCGGATGAAAAAGGGACCATTCTTTCCGTGAATCACGATTGGTGGGGCACAATGATTACTTATACCGGTTATACCCTACTTTATTTGGGAATGATGCTTATTCTATTTATAAAAGGATCACGTTTTAAAGAACTTGAAAACGCCTTGGACAAAGTCCGGAAACGGAAGAAAAAAATGCTGAGTATCTTGTTGGTGCTTTTGTCAATGACGGCTTTTTCTCAAGAAAGAGATTCTGTACAAATCAAAAATGAATCGAATGCATTGGCTCAAACCCAAAAAATTGATTCGGTAAATATCGAAGAAGAAAGCCATGAACATACGGGCCCGTTAGTTCTTCCAAAATCCATTGTGGATTCCATTATTCTAGCCAATGCCGTTTCTCCGGAACACGCGGCAAAATTTGGAAGATTGGTCATTCAGGATGAAGGAGGAAGAATGAAACCAGCAAACACCTATTCTTCCCAGTTGTTGCGAAAATTGAGTAAAAGCGATTCTTATGAAGGCTTAAATAGCGATCAGGTACTGGTTTCAATGTTGCAACGCCCGGCATTATGGTACAATGTTCCGCTGATAAAAGTGGAAAGAAAAAATGATAGCCTGCATGAAATTCTCGGTATCGACAAGGGGCGACAACATGTGGCACTCGCAGAATTTTTCGATTCCCGCGGCAATTATAAGCTTTCAGAATATCTTGAAGGCGCTTATCGTGCCAAAGTGCCGAACCAATTTCAGAAAGATTTTAAGAATGCCGATCAGAAGGTGAATCTGTTGTACCGCACGTTGCAGGGGAAATTGTTTAAAATATTTCCCATTCCCAATGATGAAAACCACAAATGGGTTTCTTACCCGGAATTGGCCGATGCTAGTTTTTCGGGAACGGATTCTATTTACACCGCTCAAATACTACCGTTATATATGGGCGCATTGCGCCAAGCCAGCACAACCGGCGGTTATAAACAGGCAGATCAGCTGGTGGAAAGTTTAAAGAGTTTTCAAGAGAAATATGGGAGTGAAGTCATACCTTCCGAATACAAAATTCAAACCGAAATCCTCTATAATAAATACGACGTTTTCAATAATTTGTTCTTGATGTACCTTTTGGCAGGAATTGTCATGTTGGTTTTTGTGATCATTCAAATTTTCAAAAAGAACAAATTTATTAATACGATGATTTTGGTCGGAAAAACCGCGATTATCGTATTTTTTATTTTGCACACCGTTGGGCTCATTGCTCGTTGGTATATTTCTGGACATGCCCCCTGGACGAACGCTTATGAAAGTATGATTTATGTTGCTTGGGCCACGATGTTTTTCGGGGTTGCTTTGGGCATAAAAAGCGAATTTACCATGGCTTCCACCGCTTTTGTGGCCGCAATTATTTTAATGGTTGCCCACTGGAACTGGCTCGACCCCGCAATTGGCAATTTGGAACCAGTGTTGAATTCTTATTGGTTGATGATTCACGTTGCCGTAATTGTGGCAAGCTATGGTCCTTTTACCTTGGGAATGATTCTTGGTTTGCTCGCCTTGATTTTGATGATCGCCACTACAAAGAACAACCATAAAAAAATGGCTTTCAATATCAAGGAAATCACTATTGTGACCGAAATGGCACTTACGGTTGGTTTGGTGATGTTGACGATAGGGAATTTCTTGGGCGGTCAATGGGCAAATGAAAGTTGGGGCCGTTATTGGGGCTGGGACCCGAAAGAAACTTGGGCGTTCATCAGTATTATGGTTTATTCATTTGTAATTCATATGCGATTGGTTCCCGGCATGAAAGGAAGGTTCGCTTTCAATTGGGCGGCCGTTTTTGCTTATTCGTCCATTATGATGACCTATTTTGGCGTGAATTTTTACTTGACAGGATTGCATTCTTATGCTAGTGGCGATCAAATTATCAGTTATAAATTTATATTCGGAACGCTCATTGCTTGGTTGATTCTTGGCTTTTTTGCCAGAAGGAAATATGTGAAATATTACAAGAAAAATTTCAAAAATGGGCGAACGGATAAAAAAAGGAAACTTGAATAGAGGATCTAAGAAAATTTAAAAAAATCATTTAAAAGTCCAAACAAAGTTTGTTTGGGCTTTTTGTATGAAAATAATTTTCAAAAAAATATGACTTGAAGAAAATGGAAGAAGATTTCTATCGCTCCAACCGAACGCGATAATCCTCCAATAAATGCAGGTATCTTTCCGAAGAAAAATCAATTTCACCGAATTCTTCTTGCCGCATTTTTTTGTTTTCGAGACGTTTGAAACTCATCACAAAGCGACAAATGTCTTCATTGGTTTTTAGAATAAGTCCGGGCACTTCCATGTTTTTTCCGTGTTTGTTTTTTGCCACGAGCGTAAAATAGGATGAATTGCAATGCTTTACTTTTCTGGTTTGAATGTTTTGAGATTCCACGCGAACGCCAACGACCATCGAACTTGTGCCCGCAAAATTAATGGATGCTTTCAAGGTGACCAGTTCCCCAATTTCAATGGGGTTTAGAAAATCCACGGTGTCCACACTGGCGGTCACACAATATTCCCCCGAATATTTGGAGGCACAAGCAAAACCGATTTGATCCAACAGCGATAAAATAAACCCGCCGTGGATTTTTCCATTGAAATTGGAGTGGGAGGGAAGCATTAATTGTGACAGAACCACCTGCGAATCTTCGATATTTTTATAAATTGTTTTCTTCATGATTTTCTTCAGCGTCCAAAAGGTTCGCTTTGCTCAGCCATTTCTGGGGAATTTTCTTTTTTGGCGCAATACCAAATTTTTCCAATTGATCAATATCGTTAATCAAATTTTGCTTTCCGGTCAGTTTTCTCATAGAATCTTGATAGGCATTAGAAGTAGAATTTAAACGAGTTCCTACTTTTTCTAAATCTTCCAACAAAAGGGTGAATTTATGGTACAAAGACGCCGCGTGCTTTGCGATTTCCATGGCGTTTTGTTGCTGTTTTTCATTGCTCCAAAGCGTATCGATGGTTCGTAATGTGGAAAGCAATGTCGTTGGGCTCACCAATAAAATGTTTTTTTGAAAAGCCGTATAAAAAAAAGAATTATCAAAGTTTTGAGCTAAATACAAGGCCGGCTCTACGGGAATGAACATAAGTACAAAATCGGGTGATTCATTTTGGTGCAAATCTTCATATTTCTTTGCACTCAACTGAAGAATATGATTGTTCAAGGCTTTTAAATGATCTTTTAAATGTTTGTTTTTTGCGGTTTCATCTTCTTCGTTCACATATTTTTCATAAGCTCGCAAGGAAACTTTAGAGTCGATGACCATTTTTCGGTCATTGGGAAGATGAATAACCACATCTGGTAACATCCGATTTCCCTCAGCATCTTCATATACTTTCTGAATAAAATATTCGCGGTCTTTTTCCAATCCTGATTTTTCTAATACGCGTTCTAAAATCAGTTCGCCCCAATTTCCTTGGGTTTTGCTTTCTCCTTTTAGGGCTTTGGTCAAATTGTTGGCTTCGTCGCTTATCTTTAAATTTTGTTCGTGCAACAACCGTAAATGCATTCCCAATTCCGAATGTCGTTTCGTAAATTCGGAACTGTTTTTATCCACTTTTTCCTCGAAACTCTTGATTTTTTCTTGTAGTGGATCTAAAATATTTTTGATGTTTTCTTTGTTTTGAAGCGTGAATTTCTCCGATTTTTGTTCGAAAATGCGGTTAGCCAGATTTTCAAATTCTTTAGTGAATTTTTCTTGTAATTTTTCCACCTCGGCTTTTTGTTCTTCGTTTTTCGACCGAAGATTTTCAAATTCCGTTTCGCTTCGTACCAATTCATTTTGAAGACGTTCTTTTTCGTTGCGTTTTTCTTCGGATTCAACTTTTAGGCTCCCGATTTCGAGTTGCTGCCGTTCTAATTGAGAATGAAGTTGAGCGTTGCGTTCTTCCATAATACTGGAGACAGAAGTTTGTTGCGATTTTGAAATTATTTTTCCCAAAAAGAACCCCACAAAAATGGCGACGAGAATGACAATTCCAAAAATTAAATATTCTTGCATTCGATGTTTTTTTTCAAAGATAGTATTTTATATAAAGCTGTAAGCTATATAAGCTATAAGCCAAAGCCATAAGCAGTAAGCAGTAAGCGGTAAGCGGTAAGCAGTAAGCGGTAAGCTATAAGCCATAAGCCATAAGCAGTAAGCAGTAAGCATCCCAGCCTAAAGCCTAAAGCCTAAAGCCTAAAGCCTACCGCCTAAAGCCTAAAGCCTCAAGAATAAAATTCGAGAAAAGATTGAAATCTTCCTTTTCAATGCGTATTTTTGCAAAGGAATCAAGTCAAATACTTGCTTGGCTTTGGAAATAGGAAACTAAAAATGAAGGGAGTTCTTCTCGTAAATCTCGGCTCGCCGGAAAGTACTAATCCAAAAGATGTAAAAAAATATTTGGATGAATTTCTCATGGATGAGCGGGTGATTGATGTGCCGTGGTTGTTGCGCGCGTTCATCGTTAAAGGAATTGTTTTAAACACCCGTCCGAAACAATCGGCGGCGGCTTATGAACGAATTTGGTGGGACGAAGGTTCTCCGCTTATTGTTCTTTCTGAGCGTTTGCAGGAAAAGATCGATGCCCAAACGTTGGTTCCCATTTCGTTGGCGATGCGCTACGGGAAACCAAGTATGAAATCTGGTATACGGGAATTGACCGAAAAAGGGGTGGATGAAATCTTGTTGTTGCCTCTTTATCCGCAATTTGCGATGGCCACCATCGAAACTATCTTGGTTTTGGCTGAGGAACTTCAAAGGAAATTTTTCCCGTATGTAGCTTTTACCATCATTCCGCCTTTTTACAATCATCCCGATTATATTAATGTGCTTTCAGGAAGTATTCTTGAAAAAATTGAAAAGCTGGATTATGAACAATTATTGTTCAGTTATCACGGCGTTCCCGAACGACATATTCGCAAAAGCGATATTACTTCTTCACATTGTCAACTAAATGATACCTGTTGCGCAACTGCCTCTCCTGCTCATCAATTTTGTTATCGTCACCAATGTTTGGAAACCACACGCTTGGTAGCCGAAAAACTCAATTTGAAAGCTGGCACTTACAGCACTTCTTTTCAATCGAGCTTAGGTTTCGATCCTTGGTTGAAGCCTTATACCGATCGCACCATCGAAAAAATGGGATTGAACGGCATAAAAAAAATGGCTATTGTGATGCCTGCGTTCGTCTCCGATTGTCTGGAAACTCTGGAAGAAATTGCGATGGAAGGAAAGGAAATTTTTCACGAGGTCGGCGGAAAAGAATTTACTTGTATCCCCTGTTTGAATGATCGTGAAGACTGGGTGAACACCTTGAGCAGATGGATCGATGAATGGGCGAATTCAATTCAGAATTGAGAATTGAGAATTCAGAATTACTAATTTCACATCTAAAGAATTGATTTGGAAATGATAGAACAAAAAACTCATATTCTCGAATTCATAATATAATTCTAAAATTTTGAGTTTATTTTGGATTTTTCACTTTATTCGAATACCTTTATTCTTTTAATAATAAAATTTGTACAAAATCTCTTATTCTTCCTAAAAATAAATCTTCACAAAAACGGCGTTCTATTATTTTGTGATCTAAGAGCTGTGATTTTCCGTGCGAATTATTCAATTGATAATTATGGCTGATGTACTACGATTTATCGGAAATATCCCTTGGTGGTTATGGATTATTATCTTTCTAATCTTATTGGCTATTTATGACCGTTTTATAAACAAGAAACATACGATAACACAAAATTTTCCCGTAGTTGGGCATCTTCGCTATATGTTCGAGAAGGTAGGTCCTGAATTGCGCCAGTACATTGTGGCGAGCAACCGTGATGAACTTCCTTTTAATCGCATTGAACGCAGTTGGATTTATGCATCTGCAAAAAATGGGAACAATTACGAAGGTTTCGGAACCGATCGAGATCTTCGTCAAGCTGATCATATTTTTATCAAAAATGCCGTGCTGCCATACCAAATGAAAAGCGAGCACCCCGAACGGGACACTCCTTATTTTGTTGCCTGCGCAAAAGTTATTGGTGAATTTCACAAACGAAGAAGACCTTATCGGCCAGCTTCAATTATCAACGTTTCGGCTATGAGTTTTGGTGCGCTTTCCGGTCCTGCGGTCGAGGCGATGAACAAAGGTTGCAAAAAAGCTTGGGCATACCAAAACACTGGCGAAGGTGGATTTGCCTCTTATCACAAGCACGGGGCAGATATTATATTTGAATTTGGAACCGGTTATTTTGGTGTCCGGACAGAAGACGGAGGCTTTTCCATGTATAAATTGGTGAAACTTGTAGCGGAAAACAAAGAAATCCGAGGCATTGAAATAAAATTGTCACAGGGGGCTAAGCCCGGAATTGGTGGGGTTTTACCAAAATCAAAAATTACGCCGGAAATCGCAAAAATAAGAGGTGTCTCGATGAAGTATGATGTGGTTTCGCCTCCCTATCACACGGCTTTCAGTTCTATGGCAGAATTAGTTGATTTCGTAGAAGATATAGCGGAAAAAACCGGTTTGCCCGTTGGGATAAAATCGGCGGTTGGTCAAATGGATCAGTGGGAGGAACTTGCAAAAATTATGAAGGAAACCGGTAGAGGCCCTGATCATATTACCGTCGATGGAGGTGAAGGAGGAACAGGTGCCGCTCCTCAAAGTTTTACCGGATATATGAGTTTGCCATTTATCGATGCTTTTACAGAATTATATAAAGTATTTTTGAAAGAAGAAATTACGGATCAAATTGTTTTTATTGCCAGCGGAAAATTGGGTTTTCCGGCCAAAGCGATCATGGCCTTTGCAATGGGGGCCGATCTTATCAATGTGGCCCGGGAAGCTATGTTGAGCGTTGGCTGTATTCAAGCAAAACAATGCCACTTGAACACTTGTCCCACTGGGGTCGCCACTCAAAGCAAATGGTTACAGGCAGGACTTAATGTGAAAGATAAATCGGAGCGATTGAATTATTATTTTGTGAAATTCAAGAAAGAATTGTTGGAAATGACATACGCTTGTGGATATGAACACCCTTGTCAATTCAAAATGGAAGATGTGCGTATCAACACGAGTGATAAAAGTTTGACAAGAACCTTGGCACAAACCTTTTTTTATCACAAGGCAGAAGTACCTTTTGAGTCCACCGAGACGCTATATGAAAGTGATTATTTGGGAGCAGAATACCGAAAAGAAGCAACTGCCAAAAACAAAGGGAAAAAGACAAAAACAAAAGAAGTGGAGACCGAAGAAACCTCTGCCACCAAACCCTCCAAATCCCCCAAAAGCAAAGAAAGGGATACCGAAAAATCACCAACGAAAAAAGTAGAACGCGAACCAGACGTAAAAACTGGAAAAGAATCAAAATCACCTTCCGAAAAAGAAGAGATTGCGGAACAAAAAAGAGAAAATCAGCATAAATCGGAAAAAGCACAGGAAAAGAAAAAAAGCAAAGTGCCGGCAAAAGATGAAGAACAAAAAGATATTGATGGGAAACAATAGTTTCCTTAGATGAATTTCAAAAAAAGGAAAATAATTGTCATTGTTTGATTGAATGCCCAAATTTGAATTTCTTGAGAAAATCTCAATATATTTGTGCGAGGAGTATTTTCAAATCTTCCGCCCATACAATTAATCGATTAAATGGAGTATTATAAATACGTAAAAGCGTTACACCTCATTTTCGTAATCACGTGGTTTGCGGGGCTTTTTTATATTCCCCGATTGTTCGTCTATCAAATTGAAGCTTCTCAAAAGCCTTCCCCAGAACGGGAAATTTTGGGTACGCAATTGAAAATGATGGCAAAGCGTTTGTGGTTTATCATCACTTGGCCTTCCGCGGTTTTAGCCACTATTTTTGCTATAATTTTACTCATTTTGAAACCGATTTGGCTACAACAAAGTTGGATGCACCTGAAACTGGGTTTCGTTGTGCTTCTGATCGCCTATCATTTGAAATGCCACCAAATTTTCAATCAACTGCAAAAGGACATTGTGAAATGGACTTCAAACCAAATGCGTTTATGGAACGAAGGTTCTACCATTATTCTTTTTTCCGTTATTTTCATTGTGATGCTTCGCGACACGCTGACCTGGATTTTCGGCCTGGTCGGGTTGATTTTGCTGATGGTGATTTTAATGCTGGGTTTTAAAATCTATAAACGTTTTCGGAAAAAATAGTATAGCGCAGAAATTGCTATCTTTAAGCGATAAATTTCCAAAATGAAACTCTTCAAACGCTCTTTACGGACCCGCATTTTCGTCTCGATGATTTTGCTTGTTCTGATCGCCTCAATTTTGATCGCGGCGGTGAGCATTTATCAATATAAGCAAGAAGCAATTCAATATCACCAAGAGAAATTAGAGCAGAAGGAATTATCCATTCGCGCCAGCATCGACTATGAACTAAAACACACAACTTACATTGTTTCCACGGAAAATATACCCCTTATTTTCAAAGATAAAATATTCGAAATAAGCGATATACATAATGTTGAAGTAAATATGTATAATTTGAACGGGCAACTGTTGAAATCGTCCAAAGCTACTTTCTTTAAAGATTCCCTAGAAACCAAAATTCCAGATTACATCCTGAACGAACTGCGAAATTCCCCCGAAAAGCGCTATGTGAAACACATGGTCGAAAATGGCAAAAAATTCCAATCTTCATATACATATATTACCGATAATTATTTCAAACCCTTGGGAATTTTGAATCTTCCTTATATTGCGGATGACGGATTTATTGATCGTGAATTGAACGAATTCCTGTGGAAATTGGGTCAAGTTTATCTGTTGATGTTGGCAGTTGCCGTGATTTTGGCCTATTTTCTTTCAAAATATATTACCAAATCCTTGAAAGCCGTAAGCGAAAAAATCACGGAAACCCGGTTGGACAAACACAACAAAAAAATACGGATTGAAGATGCGAGCAGTGAAATCCATATTTTAGTGCAAGCCTATAACGCAATGATTGATGAACTGGAGGAAAGTGCTGTCAAATTGGCTCGGACCGAGCGTGAACAAGCATGGCGGGAAATGGCGAAACAAGTTGCACATGAAATCAAAAATCCGTTGACACCCATGCGGTTGAGCGTTCAAAGTTTTGAACAAAAATTTGATCCGAACGATCCGCAAATTCAGCAGAAAGTAAAGGAATACAGCAATACTTTAATTCAACAAATAGATACCATGAGTTCCATCGCTTCGGCATTTTCCAACTTTGCCAAAATGCCCGCTCAACAAAATGAAACTTTGGATGTTCCAAAAATCGTCAAATTGGGCTTGGATATTTTCAATGAGGAACACATTCTTTTTCAAACGGAAGCGGAGGAAATTTATGCCAATTTCGACCGAACGCAATTGATACGTGTGGTAACAAACTTGATAAAAAATGCAATTCAGGCCACGGAAGGAAAACCCGATCCGAAAATTATGGTCCATGTTGGAAAAAATGAAAACCAGGTTTGTATAGATTTTTCCGATAATGGCGCGGGAATATCGGAAGAAAATAAAGCCAAAATTTTCGAACCAAAATTTACCACAAAATCCAGCGGAATGGGCTTGGGCCTCGGAATGGTTAAAAATATTGTGGAGGCTTATGGCGGAAATATTACCTTTACCTCCGAATTTGGCGTCGGTACCACGTTTAAGGTACAATTGCCGAAAGGAAATAAAGTCGACTAAAACATCATTTATATATAAAAGGAACTATTTATGGACTATGAAAATATTTTATTGGAGCAGCAGGGAGAAATCGCGATCGTAACGATTAACCGACCGAAAAAGTTGAACGCGCTCAATCAAGAAATCCTTGGGGAAATTCACGAAATTTTTCAGTTTTTGAGGGAAAATCAAAATACTAAAGTTATTATCCTTACTGGAAGCGGCAATAAAGCTTTTGTGGCCGGTGCCGATATTTCCGAATTTGCCGATTATTCGGTGGAAGAAGGTAAAAACCTCGCCGCAAACGGACAAACGACGGTTTTCAATTTTATCGCCAATTTCCCAAAACCGGTCATTGCCGCCATTAATGGTTTTGCTTTGGGCGGCGGTTTGGAATTGGCCATGGCCGCACATTTTAGAACTGCTTCCGACAACGCAAAAATGGGTCTTCCCGAAGTTTCTTTGGGCGTAATCCCCGGATATGGCGGAACACAACGTTTGCCACAATTAGTTGGAAAAGGCCGCGCCATGGAAATGATAATGACCGCCGCAATGATAGATGCTAATCAGGCGCTTCAATATGGTTTGGTGAACCAAGTGACTTCCGAAGAAGATTTGTTGGAATTCACTTTGGGCTTGGCAAAGAAAATCCTCCGGAATTCCCCAATGGCAATTTCAGCTGCGATCAACGCTATAAATGCTGGGTTTGAAGAAGGGAAAAATGGATTTCAAACCGAAATTGAAGAATTCGGAAATGCGTTTGGAACCGAAGATTTTAAGGAAGGGACACAAGCTTTTTTAAATAAAAGGAAGGCAGAATTTTAGAATTTTTTCTTTTTTTGTTTCCAGTCCAGTTTGAGAATATGGAACCTCCGGTTCTGCAAAATCAAATAAGAACATTTTTGGTTTCGACGGTTATTTCCATGATTTATTTATTTTAGCATTTAATTAACAATTAAACAAGCATTCAAAAATGAAGAAAAAATATTTTTTGTTGTTCTTATTTTTAGGAACTTATGTCTTTGCAACCAGTCAAATTAAGGTCAATATTGAAAAAAGTGAAATCTTTAAAGACGATAAAAAAAACACTGAACTGGAATTTGTGGAGAGCGACGGCGGAGAAGGGATTGTGACCGTTCGCTTGGCGGTGAGTGGCTTAATGAAGAAACCCAAAGAATATTATGTTTCTTATTTCGATGAAAATCTAAAGCAGATTTCGGAGAAAACATTCGACATTAAAAAAAATGAATTCAAAGGCTTGATGGTTAAAGACGGGCAAGTTCATATTTTGGATTTTGGGTATAACAAGGAAACCAAAGAATATGATTTTGATGTGCTTTCCGCGTTATTGGCCACCTTTGAATTTAGTCGTAAAACCTTATTTTCTATTGAGAAAGACCGATTGAAAAAAGAATTTTCCATTTATATCGGATTTGTGCCAATAGTCGGTGCGTATGATCAATTCGACAATGATTCTTTTGGGGAAGTGGTTTTTTTGAAAAACAAAAATTTTTTCGCCGTGAATTTCGATATAAAAGACAAGAAGCAGGAAACGCATCAAGTGTTGGTTTTCAACGATAACTTGGAGAAAATTTTTGAGCAGGAAATCATTAAAGATATTAAAGATCGGCTGTTCATTTATCAAAATATTGAAGTGGACGACGAGGACGGGACTGTTTATTTTCTTGGAAAAGAATATGAAAATAACAGCCGCGATAGTAAAAGAAAAGGCAAGGCAAATTATCATTACGAACTGCTAAAAGTTTCAGCTGATGGACAAATAAAGGAAACAAGTTTTGAAAGCGATGTATTTGTCGCTTCATTGACGGTTGCGAAAAACTTAGATCAATTGGTCGCCGTTGGGTTTTATTCCGAAAGGAACGATCATCGTTACAAAGGTGTTGCCCGTTTCAATCTGAATCCCGAAACTTTGGCGATAACCTCGAAGGCTTTTCTTCCTTTTTCCGATCAATTTTTATTCGATAAATACGGCAAAGAGAAGGATAAAGAACTGCGTAACCTCAGTTATCGTGATATCATGATTTTTGAAAATGGAGACGTCATTTTGAATGCTGAAGAATATTTTGAGGTCTTTCATCAAAATATGAATGGAGGCGGCTATTATACCTATCATTACGACGATATTATTTCTTGCAAAATTAGTGCCAATGGGCAGTTGTTATATGCGAGAAATATCAATAAAGATCAAACTTCACGAAAGCCCAAATCGAATTATGATTCTTATTGTTCCATGAGCGGAAATGGATTATTATATATTTTTCTTAATTCAAGGCGCGTGCGCGAAAAAGATGATGGCCGAATTAAATTTAAAGATACTGGCGATTTGTATGCATTGACCATTGCGCCGGATGGGGATTTGGATTACAATATTATTATTGAAGACCCGGAAGTGCCTTTTTATGTAGAATATGGTAAAACGGTGGATGAAAATAAAATGATTTTAGTGGGAAGAAATGGAAGAAAGAAACGTTTGATCCGGCTTTCTGTCAATTAGGAAAAAATCCTATTAAATAGGAATGATTCCATTTAAAAATGATACCTTTGAGAGAATATTCCAAAGGTATTTTTTTATGGAAAACGAGCACAAAAAAGGACGCGGCGCCCAAATAAACGTTCAAAACCGATTTTTCAAAGATGAACATATTGTTGATCAGGATTTTTTGGAATTTTGCGAAAAAGAAGGCGAAAAACCTTCGGAAGACAAAACGTCTTTTTCAGAAGTCTTTCCGAAAACAATTGTCAACAAAGTTGAAAGTCCGGATGTGGGAATGTTTTATTCGGTAAATCCGTATCAAGGCTGTGAACACGGCTGTGTATATTGTTACGCACGCAATTCGCATGAATATTGGGGATACAGTGCGGGGCTGGATTTTGAAAAGAAAATTTTGGTTAAGAAAAATGCTCCACAATTATTGGAAGCGAAATTGAAAAGTAAAAATTGGGTCCCTCATCCCATTTCATTTTCGGGAAATACAGATTGTTACCAGCCTATCGAAAAAAAGTTGGAAATCACGCGAAAATGTCTTGAAGTCATGTGGAAGTGGAAACACCCGACAGGCATCATCACAAAAAATTCACTGATTTTGCGCGATTTGGATATTTTGAAAGAAATGGCAAAATTTAATTTGATCCGGGTAAATATTTCTATTACCTCGTTGAGCGAGAAAACGCGAATGTTGCTGGAACCGCGAACTGCAAGTATCAAAAAACGCTTGGAAACCGTTCGGATCCTATCGGAAAACGGAATCCCTGTAAATGTGATGATGGCACCCATAATTCCCTCGTTGAACAGTCATGAAATTTTTCCATTGGTAAAAAAAGTGTCAGAATTGGGTGCGCTTTCCATTGGATATACTATCGTTCGGTTGAATGGTGCCGTTGCAGAAATTTTCTCCGATTGGCTTCAAAAAGCCATGCCCGATCGTGCGGATCGTATTCTCCATCAAATCGCGGCTTGTCATGATGGAAAATTGAACGATTCCGAATATGGCCGGCGAATGAAAGGTGACGGAAAAATCGCAGAGCAAATTCATGTAACTTTTAAAGTGGCGAAGAATAAATATTTGATAGGGAAATCGATTCCACCATTGGACGATTCTCTTTTTTGGCTCTATTCTAATTTACGATTGATATTATATTTTTTGTCTAACTATCTAAAAATAAGATACTTTGTCGTGAATATTTTCAAAAAACCTTGATGTTTTTCTAAAACCGCTGGTTTAAAATGTAAAAAAACTCTTGTAA
>JBDNFD010000131.1:0-13795 GCA_041689995.1 Flavobacteriaceae bacterium
AGGTATTTGAAACATTCCCCATCTTCATGAAACCGGAGCGTAAACTTTATCGAATGCACACCAAGATATCGATCTCTTTTATCCATCCGATAAATTTAAAAAAATTCTCGGAATTTGTGCGGCTTAAGCGATTATACCTAAATCTTTATTATCTAATTTTCTTTTTAGAATTTTAATTACGAAGAAAATAAGAGTTAGTATGCCTATAACTATTGCTGTTCCAATCATTTCATTTGAAGAAAGACTCGATAAAAAGTATATGATTATTGCAATAGCTAAAATTGGCACAGTCCAACCACCTGGAATTTTAAATCCTCCAGTGTATTTTTCTTTAGAATTACGCAGCTTAATTACAGATAGTGCTACTCCTAAATAAAGCATTAACATTGCGCTACTAGCTATAACAACCAATTGTTCAAAACTGCCAGTAACTGCCAAAATAAAACCAATGGTTGCATATATAATAATGGCTATGTGTGGAGTGGCAAATGATTTATGAATTTTGGATAATGCATTTATTGGGATTACCTTATCTCTGGCAAGTGCATAAACTATTCTTGGACTATTAAGAATAGTGCCACTCATATATCCAAACATGGAGATAACGGCGCCAACAATTAAAAGCATATATCCAAAGGAACCAAAAACTACTTTGGCAGTTTCAGCAAGTGGAGCTGCTTTAAAATTTGGTAAAGCATCACCTAAAACACCTTGGGAAACTGTTTGAATTAATACATAAACAACCACAATTGTTGTAATACTTATTAAAATAGCCCTTGGAATTGTACGTTTTGGGTTAATTACTTCACCGCCTACAATAATTCCTGTTTCAATACCTTGAAAAGCGAAAAATAAAATAAGTGAGGTTTCACTTAATGTTCTAATACTCGGAAAATGTTGAAAATACAAATTGCTTAGGGAAACATCTTTAAAGCCAATAAAGACGAGTAAAATCAATGGTATTAGCTTAATTATAGTATTAAATTTTACTAAACCCATCCCTTGTTTTATACCGATTACATTGATGTAAACCAAGCCGTAAAAAAGAATAAATAAAAATAAAAACCGAGGCCATCCGTTTTCAAATATGGGATATGCCGAAGCAACAACATTTACCAAAGCATTGGAAACAGCGGCATCTGCAAACAAATTGCTTCCAACAGCAAAAAAACCTGCAACAAATCCAGCATAATCACCAAAAGCGGTTTCAATATACGTGTAGGGTCCGCCGGTGTTTGTTACTTTACTACCCGCTTCAGCAAAGCATAACCATTGCCATCAACAATCCGCAAAATAGATATGCAATTATGCTGGATGCCCCCATATAACTGGCCACAATTGCAGGTAGCACAAAAATACCAGAGCCAATAACGATGTTGATAATATTAGCCGATAAACCAAGTGTGCCAACGGTTCTTTTTAATCCTTTATCTTTTTGTATCATTGGTTGTTAGTTAGTTGTCTAGATTTTCACCTACCTTATTTGAATTCTCCTGTATTCACATCTTTAATAAATTTTATCAATCCTGTAAAATAAGTTTCTGGATCGTCGTATTGTGAAACGTGTCCAGCATTGACGGTCAAACTTCTTCCATTTTGCACTTGGGTACTCATCCATTCCATATATTTTGGATCCATAGTGTCATACTTTCCTCCAATCATTAATGTTGGAACTGTAATTTCCTTTAGCCTATCGGAAACATCCCAGCCTTTAAGGGTTGCGTCCCCAGTTACACCAAATTCGCTATAGCCCTGCATGTAGATGTAAATGTTTGGGTTGAGGTGTGAGAATGCGCGATTGATGAATTCTGGCCATTCGTCCAAAGGTTTGCGAAGGATATGCTCTGTGTAGTAATATTTCATAACCAGCTCTGTATATCTCGGATTTGAGAAATCGCCTTTGGCTTCCATATCCTTGATTTCCTTATAGATTTCTGGAGGAAGTTGGGCTCCCAAAACTTCCGCATATTTTTCGTATTCGGGAATGCTAGCCATCATATTTGAAATAATTAACCCTTTCAGATTATCCTGATATTTCAGTGCATATTCCATTGCTAAAATTCCGCCCCACGATTGGCCGAGCAAGTAAAAGTTGTCTTTATCTAAATTTAAAGCTTTGCGAACCTGCTCCACTTCTTCCACAAAATGTTCGGTGGTCCAAAGGGTAGAATCGTTTGGTTTGTCGCTGTAATAACTGTCAAGCTGGTCGTAATAGATGTATTCGATTTCCTCGTTTGGAAGATAGCCATCAAAATTTTCAAAAAATTCATGTGTGCCACCGGGACCACCGTGAAGCAGTAAAACCTTCATTTTTGGATTGTTGCCCACACGTTTTGTCCATACATTGAACGTGCCTTTCGGAGTGGTAATAGGAATCATTTTGATGCCACCTGTAATTTGGTCATCGGTGTTGGAATAATCGAAATAAGTTGAATTGCAATCGGTTTCGGTCTTTGCAGTTTCTTGTTTTTCGGAACAGCTTAAAAGAAGAATTGTGGAAATAAAAAAATAAAGTGTGTTTTTCATAATTACTTGGTTTTAGTTGATTTTTATCATCCTGCAAGGTTTCAAAAACCTTGTAGGTATTTTAATATACGAGTTGATATCTACAAGGTGATTGCTTCACTGTGTTCGCAATGACACCTTGCAGGATTTTTTGTTAGTTGGTTTCATTTGCCTTTAAAACCCGTAGCAAGTTTCCGCCTAGGATTTTATCGATATCCTTTTCGCTGTAGCCTTTTTCAACTAAAGCTTTTGTGATTTTTGGATAATCGGTAACATCGTCCAATTGTTTTGGCGGCAGAAAAATTCCATCAAAATCAGAACCGATACCCACGTAATCTATGCCAACCAATTTAATAACATATTCAATATGTTGAATTACCATTTCAAACGGTGCCCGAAGTTGTTCAGATTCATCCCTATATTTTTGGTACATACTTCCTTGGACCAAAAAAGGGTTCATCCCTGTTTGTTTTAGAGAATCTATTTCGGCTTTGTGTTTTTCAAGAAATGCGGTTTCCCTTGGTTCAACAGAAGGATCAATAAACCCTGAATTAAAATTGATTTGAATTACGCCACCATTTTTGGCAATTGCTTTAATTTGATCGTCTTTTAAATTACGTTTGTGCGGGCAGAGTGTATAAACAGAACTATGGGAAGCGATAACAGGTTTTGTAGTCGTTGCAATTACATCCCCAAACGTTTGTTCGCCAACGTGTGAAACATCTACTATCATTCCCAAACTGTTCATTTTTTGAACTACCTCTTTTCCAAAAGCGGTGAGCCCTTTTTTACCTTCAGAATTTTTTGCGCCTTCGGGATTGGTTTCGTCGGAAGCGCTTGTTGCCCATGGGGTGGAGTTGTTCCAAGTAATTGTTATATAACGAACACCGCGATTGTAAAGCGCTTCAAGTTTGCCCAAATCGTTCTCAAATTGATGGCCGCCTTCCAAGCCAATTAAGGCTGCAATTTTCTTCTGTTTAACGGTTTTTAAAAGCTCTTTTGAATTTGAAACCTTTACAATTTTATTAGGATTTCGTTTTATTACAGCATCCAAACTATCTATTTGCCTATTGGCGAAATCGTACGGATTCGGCTGGTCGCCATCGCTCCACACGGAGAAGAACTGAACATCCAAACCGCCTTCTTTCATTCGTTTTAAATCGCTGTGGGTTTTGCCTTTTAAATCGGTATCGAAAACGAAATTCTTTTTCATTGTTTGGGTAAGAAAATCATTGTGGGTGTCCACAAGAATGGCTTTGTTGTGAATTTTTTGATAGTTCTGGGCGCTTAGTTGAAGCGTTGCAATTAAGCTGAAGAGAAGTAGTTTCGTTTTCATGATTCATATTTTGATTGTCTGTAAAATTCATTTGTATTTAAAATTTTGAATCTGTTCCGTTAGGGACTTTAATATTGGTAGCAATATGTTGATGGTACCATTTCTGTGCCTTTAGGCGGTGTATTGAGCCTGTCGAAATGTACAGCATATATTATTCAATGGGATGGAATATATACCGGTTTTCGAAATCGATTTCAAAATCTTTCAATAATTGCAAATATTCTTCCTGAAATGTCTTTGATCTGTGGTGTTCTTCTTGGTTTTTGATATAAGCGATGATCTTGGGCAAATCATTTTTTGCATAAGAAAAGGTGCCATATCCAGCTTGCCAAGAAAATTTTCCGTTTACAACACCTTTTTGGTTGATCCCTGCCTCGCCGGCAGGCAGGCATTTTGACGAATCCTGTTTTACTTGTTTCATCAAATCCATAAGTGGTTGCGTTGGCCGCATTCCGAATAAAATATGAATGTGGTCTGGCATTCCATTTATTTGCAGCACTTTATGGTCTTGATTTTGAATTATGCCTGTTATGTACTTATAGAGTTCATCTTTCCATTCGTTTTTAATGAGGCTTTGTCTGTTTTGTACTGCAAAAACGGTTTGTATGTGTATTTGTGTATAGGTGTTTGCCATATATTGTGCTTCATATTGCGTACCTAACGGCACGCTGGTTGATATTTTATTTTGTTTCTACCAATATTATGTCCCTAACGGGACTTGTGTTATGGATAATTTTCCGTTCCAAAATCCCAATGACCACAAGGATGATTTCGCCGATTGCGTATTTGAGATAGTTGGCGGTTTTGCCTCCCGCCCGTACCGAAAAGGCACGTTCGGGCGGGTCTGCGAGAAGGTTTCGGCGGATGCCTGCCTGCCGGCGAGGCAGGTTTCTAAAGAGTTTTATCATTGGTCAATGGATGTTCATAATGAAGCATGTTGTTGTGCTTTCGTTACTTTGGTTCATTCAATTCGGTTTCTATTAAAAAGATTAAATTCTTAATTTCTTTATCTAGATTTTCTCGACGATCTACCACATCTTGGGTAAAGTCTAGTTTCATACCCAGAAGATTTCTAACTCTTCTAACTTTCAATAATTGATTATAATTATTTTGGGACTCGTCTTCAATATCAATATTTGGTATGTTCGATTTTACCAAGGGAATGAAATTGATGTCATTTTCCAATATATTATCTATACGAATTTGATGCACGCTCAACCTGTCTTCAAGTATATCATTGAGCCTGTTTAGGTAAAATTCCAAGTCTGTGAATTTTTCATTTATTTTTTTGCTTTTAATTAAACTTAGCTTATTGGTGTTTTTCAAATTATTATAGGTGTTAAAAGTTGGCTGGTCGCTTTGCAAGTCCCAGACGGCACTTTCAAAAATTGAATCAGGAATTATTTTAGCTGTAGTTTTAGACTGGTTAGCATCAATACCAAGTATTCGTATAAGTCTTATTTTTAGTTTGTCTTCTTCGGAAATCAGTACTTCAGATTGTTTTTTTGCTACCTTTAGATTTTCTAATAAACTTACTAGTACTGCTTTTTCCTCAATTGCATCTTTTCTTGATTCGTTCCAGTTATTTATAGATAACGCAATCAAAATCCCAATAACCACAAGGATGATTTCGCCGATGGCGTATTTAAGGTAGTTGGTGGTTTTGCCTCCCGCCCGTACCGAAAAGGCACGTTCGGGCGGGTCTGCGAGAAGGTTTTTGCGGATGTTTCGGAATAGTTTTATCATTGGTTAAATCATTTTTCTGTCCCGTTAGGGACTTTATATTGGTAGCAATAAGTTGACGGTACCATTTCTGTGCCTTTAGGTACAGCATATATTATTCAATGGGATGGAATATATACCGGTTATCAAAATCGATTTCAAAATCTTTTAATAATTTCAAATATTCTTCGGTAAATGTTTTTGTTTTGTGATGCGCCTTTTGATTTAATTTTTGCTGATAAAATATACCTTCTTTATTTTCCCGTTTTCAATCTGATAGATAGCAACGGCCTCTAATATTTTGGAGCCAAACTGTACGCGTTCTTGGTCAATGACTGTGTTGCCCTGAACAATCCTATTAACCAATTCGCAATGCAGATTAGGAGTGTTTTCAAACATAGGAGCATAGCTTTTTCGCATGGCTTCTTTTCCTTTAAATCGTAAAGTATTTGGAAAAGTATAAACTTCAACATCATCTGCATACGGTTCTAAAAAACCATCGATGTTTCTAAAATTATAGGCATTCAACTGTCGCTGGGCCAAATCTTCCGGACTATCTTTTAATACCTCTTCTGGGGTAAAAATTTTTCCTTTATTGATGACTCGATCAATTTTGGTAAGATTTTCAAGGTCAGCGATTGGGTTGGCATCTAAAAGAATAAGATTTGCTTTTTTGCCAACGCTTACACTCCCAAATTCATTTTGTTTATCCAAAATCTTTGCGCCATTGATGGTTGAAGCCTTTAGTATTTGCCAATTACTCATGCCGCTTTTTTGCATGGCTTTTAATTCTGCTTGATAAGAAGAAACATGCAACGTACCCAAATTTCCAGCATCGGTACCTGTGGCAATAGTCACACCTGCATCTAAAAGCATTTTTAAGTTAACCATAGCAATGGAATCCGCTGTTTTTAAATCCGCTAACATTTCGTTGGAATTGCCCAGTGACTTATAATTGTTCACTAATAACGTATCTGATAAATGCTTTAAATCTACTAATGATCCCAATTGCTGTGGATCTGCGGTTTTTAATTCATAAGATGAAAAATTGAGATTCTGCCCAAACGTCTTCACATAGCCACCATGAACCACTAGAGTAGGGCAGAGTACGACCTTGTTCTTTTTCATTAACTGTACAAAATCTTGTTTTAAGATTTCGTCATCAACGCTATGTACCAAGAAATCGGCGCCGTTTTCAACTGCTAATTGGGCGGTAATTCTCTGCGTTGCATGAACAGCTACTTTTAAATTGTTTTTATGGGCTTCATCAATAATGGCTTTGATAATGGGTAAATTTTTTCGAGCGCTTTCTTCTATCGACAATCCATCTGCGCCAGCGATGTACCATATTTTTATGAAATCTGGTTTATACTGCAATTGATCTTGCACAGACTTTATACCTTCTTCAACTGTTTTGGTTAATGTAAATGGTGAGTCATCTGGAAAGTTTTCAAAAAACTTTGGCTCATAAGTGGTTGATAATGGACCGGTCATGTAAATGGTGGGTGAAAAATCTTTGTTTTTAAACTCCTTACTTCTTTCAAGTAAATTAATTGTAGAACCGACATCAAAAACGGTTGTGATTCCGTTTTGTAAATAGCGTCGCAATTTATTTTCCATAGTGGTTTTTGAAATAGTAATTTCTTCCTGATACGGAACAAATTTCATTAAATCAATGGCGTCTGGCCTGGTATATAAACCACCATTTTGAGAAAAATGTATGTGCGCATCGATTAATCCTGGTGTGAGGTATTTTCCTGTCCCGTTAATAATCGTGGCATCTTCAGGAATTTTTATCTTTTTGCTTGATTGGATATTGCTTATCAAATCGTTTTCAATTACCACAGTTTGATTGGGAATAAGTTTTTGGTTTTCAACATCGGCAACCGTTACATTTGTGATGTAGGTTTGTGAAAAAAGTGCTAATGTGGAAATTAGGGTACTGATGGTTAAGAGTATTGTTTTCATAATATCATTTTTGTAATATTGGTTATTTATTTAGTTAATATTCTGTTTGATTTTATTTTGAATAATTATTTAAAGTCTCTTTAACGGGTCTGAAATTCATTCCCAATTCTTTTTGAGCCAAGTCATTCTTATAAATAATCAATGCCTTGTTCTTTGGAGATTCGTTGTTAAGCATTAGAGTTAAGTCTGAAACGGGATAGCTTTCACTGCTCAATAAATAATTTTTGCCGTGCAATCCTGAAGTGGTTGCAGCTTTAAAAATAGCTTCGGCTACATCTTGAACATCTACTATGGCAAATTCCACATTGGTGTCATAAAGCATTTGGACAAATGGATTGGGGGCAATTTTATTTTTGAAAAGAAATTGCAACCCAGTAGATGTGGAATCTTCTCGAGTAGAAAGTGATTTCCCCATAACACCTGTGGGTGATACCGAAGTTATTTCAAAAGAGAGATTCGGGTGCTCTGCAATAAATCTGTTCACGGTTTGATTGGCAAGAAACTTGGCCTGTGCATACGGATGACTTTCCTCGCTCATAAAGGGCTTGTCATTCTCACTAAAGGTATCACGGGGTATCTTTCCACCTGCGGGCATCGGAAAATTTGTATTATACGCCGCAACGGAAGCAATTATAACAACCTTTTCAATTGAAGGGGTTTCACTTACCGCCGTCAGGAAATTCTCCGTTCCTTTAATGGTTGGGTCAAAAAGTTCTTTTTGTGCATCTTTTACGTCCAATTGAAATGGTGTACCTCCGTGAATTACAATTTCGCAATCGCTGATGAAGTCTTTCAGGGTTTCTAAATCTTCCACTTTCAATGCGCTGATGTTGAGGTTGTCCGAATTTTCAAGGTTGAAGAGATGTTTATATTTTTCGCTCTTTTTTATATCGGTTACGGATACTTTCACGTTGTATCCTTCTTTTAAAAATTTCTGTGTGGTATAGCTTCCAATGAAGCCTGAACCGCCTATTATTCCTACTGTTTTCATCTTTAGATTATTTTAATATGATTGAAACTGATTATTATAGTATAAACACTGATTAATGCGTACTTACTGCTCCATGCATTGCCTGCATGTCCAGCATAATTTTTGAAAGATCCCAATAGCCAAACTCCTTCACTATCTTTCCATCTATAAATTGCGCTGAAATGTGTGCGGGAATGGTGTAGGTTTTTTTATTAACAGCAAGTGTGCCTTTCCATAATCCCCAAAAGTTAACATACGTTTTGCCATCATCGCTAACTGTCATCTCATATTCAGATTGGTCGTCAACATAGTCCCAGCTTGAGAAGAGGGAGGCGTCATCTTTATCCATTGCAACTAATTCTGCAAGTGTTTGGCCATCCTTTTCAACCACATTGTTCATTATTTTTGCGGAATCTGCATAATGACTCGCGAGGTCTTCCCAGTCTCGATTTTCATAAGCTGCAATCACTTTTTTATAAGTGTCTATTTCTGGCGACTGTTCGGTATAACGCTTTTCTTGTCTTTGGCAAGCGGTCAGTAAAAGAACCGTTGCAAGTCCTAAGAAGATTAGTTTTTTCATAATTTTGAATATTTAAATTGGGTAGTTAATTTTAGGTTATATAGCTTGAATGTAATTTGGATGGTGTTACTATATTTTTTCTTTATAGGTTTTGAAAACCCAAATTTATTATTGGACTTTTCTTTTCTAGATCTAATAAAGGTTGAGTTTATTATCTGAGAAAATCGGGTTGTGGATTATTATTTTCTTTTTGTGTCAGGGTGAATTTTTTGGAATACTTCCTATGCGTGCTTGAACTTCATTCAAGTCTGAGATAATTTTTGATATATCCAAAAGCCCGAGTTCGGTAACGATTTTTTGCTTCATTGATGAGGGATCATTTACTGGGTTATTAGTGTTGATTTCTGGCGTGAAGGGTCTTTTCTGTTGATGGCAAGCGGTTAGTGAAAATCCTAATACAAGGTCTGAAAAGAGTATTTTATTCATAATTTTGAATGGTCGGTTAATTGTAAAAATCTCGTAGGGATACATCTAAATAACTGAAGACCAATGAATAATTAAAACCATTTAGGACGAAGGATGTCAATTTCTGTCCGAAGAGTGGGTTTTATTTACCGAAGGGGAATTAATTCAAAATTCAATGTTCAATGTTCAATGAAATGCTATTGGTAGATGCGAAGTACTAAATGTTCCATATTGCGAGCTCTTGAATTCACAAAATCCCGTTATATCGTTTGCAGTCGTTTCAGAAGTTCTGTACGCATTGCTTTGCTCATTGGGATAGCTTTTCGTGAAATTACAACATGTGTGCCGGCAACTTCGTCTATTTGGGAAAGGTTGATTATATAAGATCGATGAATTCTAAGAAAATGATGTTGCGGAAGTTTTTCATCAATGTCTTTTAACGTCATAACCAACAGATATTCTCTATTTGCCGAAAAGATGCGGCAATAATTTCGGTCTGCTTCAATGTACCTTATGTCTTTAATGTCAATCTTAAGCATTTTTTCGTTGTGCTTAACAAAAATGCGATCGTTCAAGATTAGATTTTCGGTATTATTTTTTTCTGAAGAACTTCCATTTTCTGAATTTACAACAGCTATTTTTCTTTCAATGACCAATTCAATGGCACGTTGTAAATCTAATTTTTTAAAAGGTTTTGAAATAAATGCGTAAGGCTTGGTTTCTTTTGCTCTTTTAAAATGTGCCTCGTCTGCATTTGCAGTTAGGTAGATAATGGCAACATCATATTCTTGTAAAATTAGTTGTGCGGTTTCTATACCATTCAATGTGCCTTTTAGCATTATATCTAAAAGCACAATATCTGGTTGTTCAATTTGAATATGTGCAAGAGCCTCTTCGCCGCGGGGTAAAATTCCTGTTACTTCATAGCCCAGTTCGCTTAGTTGCAATGAAATATTAGCGGCAATAACCATTTCGTCCTCCACGATCAATATTTTCACGGCTTTTTCCATCAAGCTATTTTAAAATTTTTAAACTGGAAATTTACTGCGGTACCATTTTGATAATCTTCGGAAATGGTGCCGTCCAGTTGTTGTGTGAGCAGTTGAATTAATTGTGTGCCAAAACCTGTTCCTTTTGGTTTTGTTCCCTCCGTTTTACCTACGCCGTTGTCTGAAACTTTTAATATAAGATTATTGTCTTTTTGAGTAAGACTGATATTTATCTGTCCTTTCACTCCTTCAGGGAAAGCGTATTTCAGCGCATTAGTTAAAAGTTCGTTTGCTATAAGCCCGATAGGCATAGCGGTGTCCACGTCCAAGTTCAAATCATCCATGGCACATTCTATTTTCACTTTTTCTTCGGCATTAAAAGTATCGAGTATGCCTTCACTTAGATTTATAAAATAATCCTTCATTTCTATACTGCCCAGATTTTCGCCCTGATACAATTTCTGATGAATAATACCCATACTTTGCACGCGGTTTTGGCTGGCGAGCATTGCTTCTTTGCTGGCACCGTCCTCTAATTTTGCAGATTGTAGGGCAATGAGGCTTTTCACCATTTCCAGATTATTTTTTACGCGGTGATGGATTTCTCTCAGAAGTAGTTCGTTTTGTTTGTTTTTGGCCTCCAGTTCAATATTCAATAGCGAAAGAGTTTTTCGTTTTTTGCGGATGTTCCTTAGCGTGAAATACATTCCGAAGAGAATAACGGCAAGCAATCCTGCTATACCAATATAGAGCCACTGTGTTTTACGCTGTTGCGAAATCTTTGCCTGCTGGTCCAGAATTGCCATATCTTTTTTGGCGGTTTCATACTTTACCTGTAGTTCGCTATCCTTACGTGCAATAATGGAATTAAGGTATTCCGTATAGCTTTCTTCATAAAGTTCGTGATATTCCAAGGCATTTTTATAATCGCCCAATTCCCTGTAAATATTGGAAACATTCATGTAGTTTTCCCAAAGATTTTTGTTGTTGCCTATGCGTTTCATAATTTCTATCGCCTTTAAACTGTAAGGCAACGCCTCAGCATATTTTCCTTGTAGAATATAGATGTGGCCAATGTTTGCGGTGGGCGGCATCATATAACGGGTAAGCCCTATTTTCTTGGAACCGTCATAGCAGCGATTATAATCTGCAATAGCTTTGTCATATCGCCCCATATATTTATAAATGTTTCCGCGTCCATTATAACAGGCCAAAAGTGGGGCATCCATGATTCCTGATTCTTTATATAAATCGATGGCGCGATTCATACTTGCCAAACTTTCTTCCAAATTGTCTAAAAACAACTGGTTTTCGGAAAGTCGACGATAAGATAGTGCCATGTCTTCCTCATAACTGTATTTTTCTTGAATAGCAATGGCTTTTTTACAGTATTCGGCACCTTCGGCGTAACTGTCTGAATAATAAAGTAAGTCGCTGATTTTTGTATAAGATTGCGCAATCCCTCGTTGGTCACCAAGTTTCTCGAAGAGTGCCAATGCTGTATAAACTGCTTCGGAACCTTTGTCATACTTCGCCGAACCACTGTAGTTGGTTGCCAACAAAAGATAGGCGTCCGCCAACGGCTTGGTCATTCCCTCTTTTTTATAAAGTGAAATGGCCTTTTGCAAATAAATTATGGATGAATCCAGTACGGTATGGTTTTCGTGCCATTTTGCCAACCCGATATAAGCTTCACCGAGGGTTTTAAACTCCTTGTTTTTTTGGGAAAACTGAATTGTTTTTTTGAAATTTTCGTATTGCTGAAGGGTATCTTCAACTATTGAAACTATTTCCGAAGCGGAATTTTTAAGCGTGTCTTCTTGTGTTTGTGCAATTTGCCCTATACTCAAAGCAACATAGAGTGCGATAATGATTTTTTTCATAAGATATTTTATTTAGTTGTACCTTCTGAATTGATTTTACCCTAAAATTATATAAATAAATCTATTTTAAGAATTACCCTTAGGATGAAACCGCCCAATAACTGTCCCAAAGGGTAGAATAATTTTATCAATTGAAATTCAACGAAAAACAGGATAATAAGACACGAAAATTCCAACCAAAAGTATTAAAAAAAAGTTAACGTCCCACATTTTATGAGTCCTTTGAACTTTAGTAAATTATAACTATCTGATTTGTAGATTCATCTTGCCGAATAATTAGTTATCGTAAATAAGAAAACACTATTATTAGGTTGTGCAACGGTTACTGATGTTGTAGTGCGTTTTTATTTCGTTATAATTCAGACGTTTTCTTTTGAACTAAAATTATTGCTCGTTTATATGATTCAAATAACATTTCAATTCCATTTTCTTTATCGAAACAATAATCCATTAAATAGTAATTATTTTGAAAAGCATTTGATTCAATTTTACCATTTTTATAATAGTTGATTTTCCCTTTATCATTTTTAGTGAATACGGTAATCTTTTGCATAGAAACCCCATCCTTTTTAATAACTGTTCTGTTCGGGTCTAATTCGGTAAGAGGAATTTCCCATTTCTGAATATAATCGGTTGAGGAATTTCCTTTATATACAGCCAAAATATTAGTTTCAAAATTGTATTCCGCTTTTTCGTCCACTTCTATTTGATTAGAACCTTCAAAACATTCATTGATATGTCGAGTTACATTTCCGATGCAATCCTCAATACTGTTACTGTTTTTATTTTATCTATTTCCGTTTGACAAGAAACAATCAATAACATTAATATCAGATAAAGTACTTTTTTCAATTGAATATGGTTTTTTCTCAAATGTTCGTTAAGGCACATAGTTTACAAAGTTAAAGTCACATGCTTTACACTAGACTTAGTCTAATTGATACTTGTTTATCTCTTATTTTCATTAAATTAGCCTAAAAATACGTCTCTATAAAATACTCTCCAAATTCCATTTCCACAGTATTTATTCCCACCATTCTTTCATTATTTTGTCTGATTTTTTCCGAACAATTTCTCCATTTGGTATTTGATTTTTTAAAGCGATATCCAACCAACCTTTGTCGATATACTTTTTCGAAACGTTGAATTCGCCAGCTCCATTATCAAAATCTGGGTTGGCTCTGGGGAGGTCTTCATAACCACGAGTTGGTATAATGGAGAAGTCAGCCGAGGTCATAGTACCCACGGGAAACGAGGTGCAGAAAACTGCACAGGTCTCACAAATGGGGAAGGACCGAACATAATCCTTCCAGAAATTAGAATGGGAGCATTGATTTTCATTAATTGGGTGACCGATTCCCAAGAAAATCTGTAGCCTATTCATAAAGTATGGAATAGTTTTAATTGGTGTAAAGAGCGATTGGAAAGATGGGTTAT
>JBDNFD010000132.1:0-7425 GCA_041689995.1 Flavobacteriaceae bacterium
GTTGCTACCTGCCCGAACGTGCCCTTTTGGCCCGGGCGGGTTTTCGCATTATATTTTAGAACGTATTCTTTTTTTTCAGGAGCAACTGTGTTGCTACCTGCCCGAACGTGCCCTTTTGGCCCGGGCGGGTTTTCGCGTTCGAAGCATTCAGTTTCTAATTTTTAGGAAAACTATTTTAAAGCTTTATTTATAAGAACCTAAATGCGGTTGCAAATTTAATCTTTTTCCTGTTTTGTCCAAGTTTTATTGCGGAAAAAACTTTTAGATTTTCAACTATGAAGCCAACTCACTTAACCATTATCATAACTCTCTCACCTTATGCGTCTCTTTTAAAAAGCATTCGCTTCAATTCGTTTAATTTCATCAACGCTTCAACTGGCGTCAGCGTGTCAATGTCCAAACTTGCGATTTCATCTCTCACTTCTTCCAACAGTGGGTCATCGAGTTTGAAAAAGCTGAGTTGTGGGTCTTTTTCAGCAGCTGCTTTAAGTTGTCCGCTCAACTCACCGTTGCCATGTGATTTTTCTAGCTTTTTCAGTATTTTATCTGCTCTGTGCAAAACATGTTGCGGCATTCCCGCCATTTTTGCAACGTGAATCCCGAAACTATGTGCGCTTCCACCAGGTTTTAATTTTCGTAGGAACAACACGTTGTCTTTTAATTCTTTTACCGACACATTGTAATTTTTGATTCCCGAAAAGTTTTGCTCCATTTCGTTCAATTCGTGATAATGTGTGGCGAATAATGTTTTGGCTTTTGTCGGATGTTCATGCAAATATTCACTGATGGCCCAAGCAATGGAAATCCCGTCATAGGTGCTGGTGCCACGTCCTATTTCGTCCAATAGTACCAAGCTGCGTTCCGAAAGATTGTTCAGAATGCTGGCGGTCTCGTTCATTTCTACCATAAAAGTAGATTCGCCCATCGAGATATTATCACTTGCACCAACGCGGGTGAAGATTTTATCGACCAATCCAATTTCTGCCGCTTTGGCGGGAATAAAACTTCCTATTTGCGCCAAGAGAACAATTAGTGCGGTTTGACGTAAAATGGCCGATTTTCCACTCATATTTGGTCCGGTGATCATCATGATTTGTTGTTGGTCACGGTTCAAAAAAATGTCATTAGGAATATAGGCTTCCCCAGGAGGCAGTTGTTTTTCGATCACAGGGTGCCTTCCTTCGGTGATCCTTATTTCAAAATTATCGGTAATTTCAGGCCTGCAATAGTTTTCCTCTAGCGCCAATTGTGAAAAACCGCATAAGCAGTCCAGCTGTGCGATTAAGAGGGCATTTTGTTGTACCGGTTCAATATAATCATTCATCCAGAGCACCAGTTTTTGGAAAATTTCTTGTTCCAGATGCTGGATTTTTTCTTCTGCACCAAAAATTTTGGCTTCATATTCTTTTAATTCCTCTGTAATATAACGTTCGGCATTGACCAAAGTTTGTTTCCTGATCCAAGTTTCGGGAACCTTATTTTTATGCGAATTTCTAACTTCGATGTAATATCCAAATACGTTGTTGCTGGCGATTTTTAAGCTGGAAATCCCCGTTGTTTCAATTTCGCGCTGCAACATGTTTTCCAAATAACTTTTTCCTGAGAATGCCAAATCGCGCAGTTCGTCCAATTCTTGAGAAAAGCCTTTGGCGATGGAGTTTCCTTTTACAATATTCACCGGAGCGTCTTCGTTTAAACAGGCTTTTATTTTTTCCCGTAATAAATCGCAAGACTGTAATTTTTCTGAAATTAGCCGTAAAGCTTCATTGTCGCACTGAGAGGTTTGACTTTTAATGGGAACAATGGCTTCCAACGAATTTTTTAATTGAATGCTTTCCCGCGGCGAAATTTTTTGTGTCGCTATCTTGGAAACCAGGCGTTCCAAATCGCCAATTTTCTTGATTTGTGCCTGAATTTTTTGTTGAACGCCATGATTTTTCAGGAAGAAACCGACCGCTTCGTGACGTTGTGAAATCTTCTCCAAATTTTTCAGCGGAAGTGCGAGCCAACGTTTCAACATTCGGGCGCCCATTGGGGAAATGGTTTTGTCGATCACATCCAAAAGGGTCACCGCATTTTGGGCGTGCGAACGATATAATTCCAAATTGCGGATCGTAAATCGGTCCATCCAAACATGGTCCCCTTCCAATATTCTGGAAATTCCAGTAATATGTTGAAGTTTATGATGTTGGGTTTCGTTCAGGTAATATAAAATCGCACCAGCGGCAATTTTCCCTTCCACAAAATTTTCGACGCCAAAACCTTTTAAAGACTTTGTTTCAAAATGTGTGTTCAAGGTTTCTTGGGCATATTCTATTTTGAACAACCAATCTTCCAAATAAAAAAGGTGGAAATCATTTCCGAAAACTTCGGCAAAGTGTTTTTTGTCCTTTTTTGAAACCAATATCTCGCTGGGGCCGAAATTTTGTAATAATTTATCGAGATATTCCGTGCTTCCTTCTGCAACCAAAAATTCTCCTGTGGAAACATCCAAAAAGGAAATTCCATTGTTGATTTTTCCGAAGTGCACTGCGCATAAAAAATTGTTCGATTTGCTCTGTAATACTTCGTCGTTCATGGAAACCCCCGGCGTTATCAACTCTGTCACCCCGCGTTTTACAATGGTTTTCGTTTGTTTCGGGTCTTCGAGTTGGTCACAAATAGCGACGCGTTCACCGGCCTTTACCAATTTAGGTAAGTAAGTGTTCAAAGAATGGTGCGGGAATCCGGCTAATTCGGTGCGTTCGCCACCATTGTTGCGGTTTGTCAGAACGATATTCAATATTTTTGCTGCCCGAACGGCATCTTCGCCGAAAGTTTCGTAAAAATCGCCCACCCGAAACAACAATAAAGCGTCGGGATATTTGCCTTTGATAGCGTTGTATTGCTTCATTAAAGGCGTTTCTTTTTTGGCGGATTTAGCAGTCAAAATTGCAGGTTTTAATAAAGGCTAAAATAGGTATTCCGAAACTTTCACGCAAAGTGGCCGAAGAAAGTTTGTTTGTTTAATTTTGCGGCATGCAAGTAAATCGGAAATTAAAAAATAGGGAACTCCCCAGGAAATCGGTGGAAGATTTCAAAAAATCAGAGAAAACACCTTTGGTGATTATTTTGGACAATATTCGCAGTCTGCATAATGTCGGCTCGATTTTTCGAACCGCAGATGCATTTTTGATCGAAAAAATATATTTATGTGGAATAACGGCTTGCCCTCCGCATAAGGATATTAGAAAAACAGCCTTGGGAGCTACCGAAACGGTGGAATGGGAATATTTTGAAAACACCTTCGAACTGGTTGAAAAACTCCGAAGTGAAAAAATGAAGGTTCTTTCGGTGGAGCAAGCAGAAAATGCGATCATGCTCGACCAATTTTCCCCTGAAAAAAACGAAAAATATGCCTTGGTTTTTGGAAATGAAGTGAAAGGCGTGGAGCAAGAAGTAGTTTCCAACAGCGATTTGGTGCTGGAAATCCCTCAATTTGGCAGTAAACATTCCTTGAATGTTTCTGTTAGTGTTGGGGTCGTGGTTTGGGATTTGTTCAGCAAATTGCAATAAGAAAAATTCTTATAATTCCACCGAAAGTCCCATTTGAAAATAGAGTTTGTTTTCTGGGTCGTGGGTATAATCCGAATATCGATATTCCGTTCCAAAACTTAGTTCCGTAAAATTTCCGATATCTTTCCTAAGACCTAATCCAGTGCGCTGATCCAATTCGGGTGCGGAAGTGGCGGCAAGGCTTCATAAAAATTCCGTATGCTCGCCCAAGAACCATTTTCTTTCTTTTTCTTCGGAACTTAAAGGAAGAAAGGCCGAAAATTTATAGCGTGTTCGAAAAATAGTGTTTTCGCGAAAGCGTTGTTCAAAACGAAAACGGTGGTTGGTTTTTATCTTGGTGTACTTCACCGAATGACCGTATTGCAGCAAAAAACGCAATTCATTATGTCGTGATTTATCGAATATTCCCCGAAAGCGATATTTTACGCCAAACCCAATTTTGTCACGTTCGCTTAAAGCATAATTCGTGGTGTGCGCCAATTCCATTTGTATTTCCTCAAAAAGAAAGTCTTCGGAATAAATCAAATTGCGGTGGGAAATCCCAAAATCATAAGACCACGATCCTTCGGTTTTCACCTTGATTTTAATTTCGGGTTCTGCCAGGATTGGCAAGGTGTTTTGAGCCTTGGCAAAAAAGCTTAAAAACAGGAACAGTAGAAAAAACCAATAGCGCTTGCAAAGAATCATGATGCCAAAATTCATTTTATGGTTGGGCAAAGAAAAGAAAATTCCCCTTGAAAAATCAATTAAAAACAACTTCAACTTTACTTCAAATCGGCAAGTTCTGAGAATCTAAAACAATCGGTGGTGTGGTCATTTATCATTCCGGTTGCTTGCATGTGCGCATAAATAACCGTAGATCCCACAAATTTGAAACCGCGTTTTTTCAAATCTTTGCTTATTTTGTCGCTCAACGGTGTGTTGGCTGGAATTTCTCGATGGGTTTTCCAGGTGTTCAGAATGGTTTTTCCATTGATAAATTCCCAAATATATTTACTGAAACTTCCAAATTCATCTTGGATTTTCATAAATGACTGTGCGTTACTTACGGCCGAGCGCACTTTCAATTTGTTTCGGATAATTCCGGGGTTTTCCAGCAATTCCTGGATTTTATCTTCGGAATAAACCGCAATTTTTCGATAGTCGAAATCATCAAAGGCTTCGCGAAAATTTTCGCGTTTACGCAAAATAGTGATCCAACTCAATCCCGCCTGAAAAGTTTCCAAAATGAGGAATTCGAATAATTTACGATCGTCAAAAACCGGAACGCCCCATTCACTGTCGTGATAAGTTTCGTACAATTCGTCGCCTTGGCACCAAACGCATTTGTTTGGATTTTTCTTCGGATTAGAATTTTCCATGGCTGTTTGTTTTTCGCTGTTAAATAAAGTAATTCAACAAAAATTCTGGTAGAATTTAATTGATTGAGATATTAGTGCCAGTAATAATAAACCTTTTATCTCCAGAAGAATCATCCAAATCTTTCATAATCTCACTACTAAAAACATTAAGCAAACTTGATATTTCTATAGATTTTCCCGTAGTAGATTTTATAGAATTAAAATCAGTACGTTCTATATGATAATTTGGTAGATTATTGAAAAACTCAATAACCTTCTCAGAGGGATGCTTATATTTATTTTTATCAACAGAAATCAAAATAGGAGTAGTCTCAAAACGTTTTCTTAAGCGCCAAAATGCTTTATTTAAACTGCCTTTGGAACCATGATGAGGTGCCTGAGCCAAAATTATTTTACCTTTTCCCAACCTCCCAGTATTTTTCTTGCCTATTCGAGTAAGTACATCAGCTTCAACATCTGAGGTTAAGAGAATATTAGTTTCAGAATTATAGATTTTAAATAATGTTGAAAGCCAGTTTGCATTCGGGTGACCAGTAGATTCTTCATCGAATGGATAATTTTCTCCATTAATATATTTATTAATCTCTATAGAGGAAGGAGCTAAAATCTCCATTTTAAATTCATCTCCCAAGGGAATTACGAGGTCGGGGTTGTCATCAATGCTATGAACAGAGATTATTCCTTCATCCACCATTGAATTTAATTGATTAAATAATTGATAAAGTTTTTTACTTTCCTCAACACTTATAGAGGCAGCTTTCAAATAGTCTGGAGTAGTTTGTGCAGTATGCAAAAACCTTTTTATAAAAATTTGTTTTTTTTTGCAATAGTTCAGAAGTTTAACAAAACCAGAAAAATGATCCATATGTGGATGAGAAAGAATTAAAAATTCTATTTCCGATATCTTGTTATTGATTATATGATTTAAAACTGGATTTGAAGATTTATAGATATTACAGTCTATAATACCAATTTTATCTTTGCCATTATCTTTCCATTCAATTAGAATGGAGTCCCCCTGTCCAACATCTTTAAATGTTATCTCTACCACTTAGTTAATTTACTATCTAGATTTTTACCTTTTAATGAATCCCAATTTTCTTCAATAGTAAATAATTGTAAATTAACGATTCCTTCTCCAGGATAAATATCCATGCGAATAGCTCCAGGTTTTAAACGAGTTTTAATTAATACAGGTTTATTAACTCTTAAGTTAGTTAAATTATGGAATAAGGATATTGGAAATGTTCTATTTTGAAAAATTTTATTTTCTTGATCAATTAGGCAATCTACAAAAACTTCATTTTCATTCAGATTAATAACCTTAGCTTGAATTGTTTCATTTTTTTGCCAATTCTCATTGAGAATCGTCTCTTTATCTTTAAATAAATTTTTGAAAAATAATTGAGAATCTTCAAAAGAACTATTTGAATTCCTGTTAGAAGAAGTCATCGCAACATCTGGAGAGTTAAAGCCATCCTTTAAAAAATTTCCGTTTATAGTTATAAAATCTTCCTTTGAAAAAGGAAAATTAAAATTTATTTCATTCGTTGAACTATCAACCTCCTCCTCTTTAATTGAAGGTTTAGTATCATCCAACAAATTATAAAATTTGGTTTTGTCTTTATTTATAACATTTTCCATGTCCTATCAAAAATTTTATTTGAAGTCTTTGTCATTTCTACAAAATCATCAAATGAAACCTCATTAGTTTTAAAAGCATGTTTATATTCTAACATTAATCCTATAAAATTAGTGTCTCCTAAACTTTCAATATCTACAGGCACCATAGGTCTCCTAGTTAATTCTAATGTTCCCATGTAAGGACCGAAAGAAATAGTAGTTTCATGTTCTGATTTCCTGTCCTCCAACATTATTGCAATATCATTAGAATTCTCCAAAACCTTTCGAGACTCTGGAAGAAGAAATTTATTATGAAAATGAGAATTAATATCCTTCTCAGGAATATTTAATTTTCTTATATAATTAATTGCAAACAAGGAATTTTGTATTGAACCAAATTCGTCAAATTCCTTTATTTTCTCCAATATTGCAAAAAACGGCATTTCAATGGGGGAATTTTTAGAAGTATACGTCTCTAAATTATGTTGTCCTTTAATCAAAATTCTATCCCATCCAACAATTATAAAATAATTTTCATCTTCAAAATTCAAAATAATTTTCTCATTCAACGTGTTTTGATTTTCAACTTTTAAACCTTGAGCCAATTTCACGTATGGGGCTATAACTTTTCTTGCTATTTGAGAAAAATTCAAAATATGATTATATCGGATTTCAAATTGAAAAGCCGGAACAATTACACTCATTAGCACTATTTATTTACAAGTAATAGAATCTCAAATATACATTAATTAGTGTCTGTCTATAAACTCCGTCAAAAAATTCGGGGCATTATTTTTTAGCCCAAAAATTTAGGTCGTTCATTACATATTATATGATATCAGAATGTATTTGTCCTTTTATCTTTGTTTAATCCAGATTAAACAAA
>JBDNFD010000133.1:0-2487 GCA_041689995.1 Flavobacteriaceae bacterium
ACCTATCATTTGACTGAATATCGGCTGTCCGAAAAAAATAGTACTTTTACCCATAGTTGAATTTTTGGTTAGAGATTAATTCTTCTATATACGAAAAAAGCCTCAATAATTGAGGCTTTTTTTATCGGACACTAATAATAAAAATTAAAGAACACAAAAATTTATTTGTTAAATTATATCAGATAAAAATTTCAAACCTTTTTCAACCGAACCCACTTTTTCAAAAACCAATAATAGGCGCAATCCATTTCGGGTTTTCTTTTCTTTCATTGTGCAGGTTTGTGAGTGAGTTTGTACAAACTGGAGGATTTTTGTGAAGTTCTCGCTTTGGTAAAATTTTGATTGTTGATCGCCGACAAAATATCCAATCAATTTTCCTTTTTTCAGCACAATTTTTTCTAAGTCATGATTTTTGTTCCAAGCCCAATTTCATTCGGGCAAGAACTACGCTTAACTTTTAAAGTGCCGTTTATTTCATGATTTCAAAATAGGAATCTCCATCGGAAAACTCCCATCTCAATACATCGTTGAACCAAACCTTTCGTACCTCGATTCCATTGTCCCATCTTCTGAATTCCGCCCTTAAAGTATCGGCATCCGTACCGTTCCATTGAATATAAGTAATGGGCTGATTTTCATTATCATTTAAAAATACCGCAATTCTATATTCATTTGCCCGATTGGAAATATTGAAACCTCTTGAATGATCCATATTGGCCCATAGAACTTCCTCAGGCACACCGTTGACTAAATAAAATACTTTAATCTCATCTTCGATATAGGCATTGGGGTTTTGGGGATCCAATAAATCGTTACCGTTCATATCGCGAATCGATATTTCCACACTTTTACTTATAATTGTTGAATTAGTGGGTTTTTCGTCTCCGGAACAGGCCGTTAAAATAAACCCAAATCCAGTTAGTATAAATAAAATTTTCGAAATTTTCATGATTTTAAAATTTTAGGGGTTAATATTATAAACTATTTTTGGATCGTAGTTAAACGTATAAGAACCTGGGCTAAATCCATAGCAGCCGTAATAGCCATTATATAATTGGTCATTCCAGCCCCAAAGCATGTGAAGAGATAAGGTGTACATCATTCCGCTGTCCAAAACATAGTTCTCCCCTAATATATCCATCGGTGACCCACATGTGACCGTTTCCGTACGAATTGAATATCCACCATCCGATATTTTCGCCACCGCTCAAAATCACGGGGCGACCATTGGCAATATCATTTTCCACGATAGTACTGTTGCCAATATAATTTGCATTGTTCGCGGTGGAATAATTAAAATCGACCTTCATAAAATTGGCCACATTATAATCATGATCTACTCCAGTTCCATCGCAATCATAACTTTTTTCCGAAGCGGGGATTTTGTCGAACACGTCCCTGATAAAAGCAGAGGTGGTGGTAGTGGAATAATCAACTGGCATATTGCTCCAGTTGTAGGAAGAGGGGTGCTCGTGATATCTCATAACCTGAGCAATGGCGATAGGAACACAACCAACGTATGCGTTATCACAAGGACCACAGGACAAAAATGGCATATCGTCGTTGAAACCACATAGCTGATCCCATTCCAAAGTCATCAAGGGATTGACCATTGTATAGGAATCCTCACAGCCACCTTCATTGCTGTTTCCATCCTGATCGAAAATCGGACCTCCCGGATAACGGCCATAAACCAGATTATCCCATTCATCTTTTATTTCAGAATCTTGTTTGGGATTAACATATCGAAGTCCATCGATGTACTCGCTTGAGGCCTCAAGCCAATCAACAAGACCGGATGGATAATATGGGGCATTTGTGGGAAAAGAATTTTTGGGCGAACGAGCCAGAATGGGAACGGTGCGTTGATCTGCGGACAAAATGACGAAGCCCCCGCTGTGGTAATTGATGATGTAATAAACTGTATCACTTTGCTGATTGACAACGGGAAAAACTTCTTCAATATCATTCTTGGGATTATCGACAGGTCTTCTAAAACCGTTTTCGAAAGAAATGTTACCTGCGATTTTTTTGGCCAATTGTTTGGAAACAAAATATTGGGCAAAGCCGTTATCAGGAGAGGTGAGCATGGGTTCCTTATCCTTTTGGCAGGACATAAAAACACTTAAGGCCAAAATGAGCAGTAAAAAATGTTTAAGCTGTGCGGGTGTGCGGGTGTGCGGGTGTGCGGGTGTGCGGGTGCTGCTTTCATAATGGTTATATTATTGGTTCTTATATTTCAAAGCTAAAACAACATTTTGGTTATTCCAAATTTTTTTAGGTTTTTTTCAGATTTTTTAGGGAGAACATCCGGAAAAACTAATCAAATATCACCTTATTATTTTATATGCTTGTCCGCTTAAGCACCTAATTGATTATCTTAGCATCAAATTAATCGAAGTTATGTCCATTATAGATTATTACAAACACTATCCTGACGAGGAGAGCTGCAAGCTCAAGTTTAAGGCAGTCAGGGATAAGGAAGGT
>JBDNFD010000134.1:0-6664 GCA_041689995.1 Flavobacteriaceae bacterium
GTGGTTTATGGGCGTTGGTAGTGGTTTTAAGATCGTGGTATGTGGGAAGGAATTATGCCATTATTAATCGTATAAACAGATAAATATTTGCCCATCAGGTTAAGGAAACTTTAGTAAATTTGAATACCCAAATGAATTATAATTTTTAGTTTTTAGTTTTGAATTTTGAATTTTAAATGACGATCAATTAAATCCTATACCAAACCTTCGTAAACCTTTGGAAGATGAAAACAAAACGCATCATCGGCGAATATCACGGAAAAGAGCAAGGTCCAATGGTTTTTATTACTGCTGGAGTTCACGGAAATGAACCCAGTGGTGTTCTGGCGCTCCAACGGGTTATTGCCGAACTGGAAGAATCTGGCCCAACCATGAAAGGTTCTTTGATCGGGATTGCCGGAAATATGGCGGCCTTAAACAAAGATATTCGATTTATTGACGAAGACCTGAACCGAACCTGGACAAAAGAAAAGCTCGCAGCCATTGAAAATTTAACGCAGGAAGAAAAAGAAATGAACGATACTCTCAAGGTAATACGAGCAAATAGCACAAAAAATCCAAAACGTTATTTTTTGGATTGCCACAGCACCTCTTCAGAAAGTTCGCCCTATATTTCGGCAAGATGTGGGCGCAAATAATGCTTGGGCGCACCGATTCCCGCTCTATATTGTCAAGGGTTTCAGCGACATCGTCAACGGTTCCATCGATAAATATTTCAGCCAATTGGGAATGACCGGATTCACTTTTGAAGCCGGGCAACATGGTGCCAAAACCACCTCGAAATACCATGAAGCCTTGATTTGGCTAATGTTGAAAAGAAGCCAATGGATTGGATATGGAGCGCCTTTCACATCGGCCAGAAGGAATTCATCTTTTTGAACAAAACAAATCCATCGGGAAAAAAACATTTCAAATCATTTACAGGCATGGACTTTCAAAAGAGGATACTTTTGAGATGGAGCCGGGTTTTCAAAATTTTAAAAAAAATTATATCGGAGAGCTATTGGCGCATCAGAACGGAAAGGAAATTCGCAGCATTTGGGACGGGCACATTTTCATGCCGCTTTACCAAGCGCAAGGCAATGATGGATTTTTCGTGGTAAAAGAAGAATTTGCCGTATCAAAATAATGACCAGAAGATATTGAAAATCAAAAGTCGAAAAAACACACTTGCACGAATTGAATTGAAAATCACTATCTTCGCCCACTAACGCAAAAAAGAAAAGCATGAAATTCAGGACATTAAAGCCATTTTTATTCTTTGCCGCAGTTACCATAATTGGCCTTGCCTGCAAGGAAGCCCCTTCGCAAATAGAAACGCCGCTTGAGCAGAAAAGCAATCCGGTCAGCACAGAAGAAATAGCAACCGAAAAAGTGATATTGAACCCGGCGCATGGAGAACCAGCTCACCGCTGCGATATTGCCGTGGGCCAACCGCTGAACAGCAAACCGGCAAAAGAGGACTTGAGCAATATAAACCCAGCGCATGGCCAACCCGGTCACCGTTGCGATGTGCCTGTGGGAGCACCTCTACCAATATAAAAACCGCGTTGTAACAATTTTCGACTGTTCATCACCCATCTTGGTTTTGAACAGTTTTTTTGTGCAAAATTTTCAAACATGAAGTCCCGAGCTCGCGTTTAACTGGAGATTAAATTAACGGATTGAAGGTATTTTTTGGGAGTGGTTCCAAACTTTTTCTTGAAAGCGGCAATAAAATGACTGGCCGTACTATAGCCGACTTTTAGCCCAATTTCATTGACATTGTGCTGTCCACGTTCGAGCAATTTCCGGGCACATTCAAGTTTATAATCGATCAAAAACCCGAAAACCGTATCTCCATAAATTTCTTTAAATCCTGCCTTTAATTTTTTCAAACTAAGACCAATTTCTTCAGAAAGTTCTTGTAAAGTGGGCGGTTCGGCCATTCGTTGAACTAGAATATCCTTCGCTTTTCGAATTTTTTGCACATTGTTTTCATCCACAAGAAATGGACATTGATCGAAATCGGCGGTTTCCGGACGGTTGAAATACAATCCGACAAGTTCGTAGGCCTTGCCTTTCAAATAAATCTTTTTCACTGAAGGATGCAAATTGAAATTCAATATTTGGCTTAAAACTACCGCCATGGAAGGACTGATATTAGCTTCAGCATAATATTTTTTATCGCGGTTGTCCTTCTTCAAAAAATCGATGTAACCAGCTTCTTCAGAAAATAAGGCGTGAAATTTTTTAATGGAAATCAAAATGGAAACCAACCAAGAACCTGTCGCCACTTCGACGTTTAAAGGAAGTTCCTGCTTCGGATTATACAATAACAATGATTTTTCTTCCTCAAGATCCAACTTATAATTTCCTTCATTGAAATTAAACCGGCAACCCCCCTTGATGCAGAAATAAAATTGGATAAAATTATGTTCTATTTCGCGCGCAATTACTTGTAAATCAGTAGTTTTATTCTCAAAAGTCATAATCATAAAATGATCCTCGATCTCCATGAGTTTAAAGGAACTTTCAGCGTTATTTTGTTGGTTTGATTTCATTTTATAGTTGATTTCTTTATTTAGAATCATTCTAAAATAAGTTTGCGGTAAAGCCTATCAGCACTGCAAAAGTACGCACAATCAGGTAAAAAGCAAGTCCTGAAAAGCCAAATTTCCGTTAACGACATTAATAGTACTTCCAGCGTTGTTTTTAATGAAAGAAGTAGTCTAATTTTGTATTTCAAATTGAAAACTTTCGATGGAAGAATATCACATCTCGAAATATAGTTCCTTTTATGTAATTGGGCTGAGCTACCAAAAAGCCGATGCGCAAATCAGGGGACGCTTCAGTTTGGACAAAGAAAGCAAAAGAAGTTTGGTAGAGGCAGCCAAAGCAGAAGGAATCGATGCGATTTTGGTGACTTCCACCTGCAACCGTACCGAAATCTATGGTTTCGCACAAAGTCGTCAACAACTTGCAGATTTGCTTTGCCAACATACAGAAGGCACCTTGAAAGAGTTCGAAAAAGTTGCCTATCACTTCGAAAACCAAGCCGCCATTTCGCATATTTTCCGGGTGGGAACAGGCCTCGACAGCCAAATTTTGGGTGATTTTGAAATTATTGGACAGTTGAAATCTGGGTTTATGCTTTCCAAAAGCCTGGGAATGACCAATTATTTTTTCGAGCGGTTGCTCAATCAAGTCATTCAAGCTAGCAAACGCATCAAAAACGAAACGGAACTTTCCACAGGAGCGACTTCAGTTTCCTTTGCCTCCGTACAATATATCTTGAACAACGTCGCAAATATTTCCGAAAAGAATATTTTACTTTTTGGAACTGGAAAAATTGGACGGAACACATGTGAAAACTTGGTGAAACACACCCGAAATCACCAAATCACCCTTATCAACCGCACAAAAGACAAAGCCGAAAAAATTGCTGGAAAATTCCATTTGAAGGTAAGGGATTATGCCGACCTTCAAGCGGAAATCCGAAAGGCCGATGTGCTAATCGTCGCGACCGGTGCGCACAACCCCACCATTTCAAAAGAACTGATTTATTCTGAAAAAGAACTATTGATTTTGGATCTTTCCATTCCAAAAAATGTGGCAGAAGATGTTGCGGAATTGGAAAACGTCAATCTCGTTCATTTGGATTATCTTTCTAAAATGACCGATGTTACTTTAGAAAAACGCAAAAAACATATTCCCCAAGCCCAAGCCATTATTACAGAAGTTGAAGCCGATTTTATAGAATGGTTAGAAACCCGCAAATTTGCCCCAACGATTCAGGCACTGAAGAGCAAATTGAAAATCATGAATTCGGATGAAATTGATTTTCAGCGAAGAAAAATCGTGAATTTCAACGAAGAACAAGCCGAAATCGTCAGTGATCGGATCATTCAGAAAATAATGAACCGTTTTGCAGATCATCTGAGACATGCCAATGGCAGCACTTCCGAAAGTTTGGCGCTCATTCAAAAAGTGTTTCATTTGGAAAATTCGGAAGAATGAGCAAAATCATCCGAATCGGCACCCGCGAGAGCGAATTGGCTCTTTGGCAGGCGAAAACCGTGCAAAAAGCATTGGAAAATTTGGGCCACCAAACGGAATTAGTGCCCATAAAATCCCTTGGCGATATTCAGTTGGACAAACCTTTGTATGACATGGGAATCACAGGGATTTTCACTAAAACGCTTGATATTACTCTGTTATCAGGAGAAATTGATATTGCCGTACATTCCATGAAAGACGTGCCAACAAAAATGGCCCATGGAATTGTGGAGGCTGCAGTTTTAAAACGGGAAAATCCTATCGATCTGTTACTACATAAAGGATTGAATTTTCTTAAATCTGACCAAAAAGAAAGCGAAAAAGTGGTGATTGCCACGGGAAGCCTTCGGAGAAAAGCACAATGGTTGGCCAAATATCCCTCACATAAAGTCGTCAATTTACGCGGAAATGTAAATACCCGAATGCGCAAATTACAGGAAAACGACTGGCAAGGAGCTATTTTTGCCGCGGCGGGTTTGGAACGCATCGGTTTGCGCCCCCAAAATGCCGTCGAACTGACTTGGATGATTCCCGCTCCCGCTCAAGGAGCGATGTTGGTAGTGACCAAAGAAAATGACGATTTTTCTCAAAAAGCATTGGCTTCGCTCAACCATGAAAATTCGGCGATTTGCACCCATATTGAACGGGAATTCTTGAAAACCTTGGAAGGCGGTTGTACCGCACCCATTGGGGCTTTGGCACAAATCGAAAACGAAACAGTTCATTTTAAAGGTGGTTTGTTCGATTTGGATGGAACGGAGGAATTTATTGAAGAAACCTCCTTCCCTATTTTCAATTATAAAAAAATGGGCGAAATAACCGCAAATTCCATTTTATCTCGCGGTGGAAATGAATTGATGCTAAAAATCAAGCAACAGCTTGCAAAATAATTATTTTGAATGCCAACCTTGCTCTCCACTAAAATCCTTAATTCCGCACAGCAACAATCTTTGTTGAATGCCGGATTCAAATTAAGCCAATATGATGCCATCCAGATTATTCCTGTCGATTTTGAAATGCCCGAAAAAATAGAAAACGTGATTTTCACCAGTCAAAATGCGGTCAAAAGAATTCAGAATTCAGAATTCAGAACCCGCCTATCAGACGGGAAGGTTCAGAATTGCTTTTGTGTCGGAAAAAAAACCAAAGCCCTTTTGGAAACAAAAGGAGGAAAAATAATCGGTTGGGCAGAATATGGCAAAGATTTGGCGCATTTGATAATCGATACATTTAGAAATGAAAAGTTCGTGTTTTTTTGTGGAAATCTTCGTCGGGAAGAACTTCCGATCCTATTAAAAAAAAACAAGGTCGATTTTAAAGAAATTTGCATCTATAAAACTGAATTGAACCCCAAAAAATTTCAACAAGATTTTGACGGAGTTTTATTTTATAGTCCCAGTGGAGTTGAAAGTTTTTGCCAACAAAACAACTTAGAAAACAGTATTGCATTTTGCATCGGAACCACTACAGCGGCGGAAGCGGAGAAACACACCAATAAGATTGTGATCGCAGAGGAACCGACTGTGGAAAGTGTGATTCGAAGTTGCTGCAAGGTTTCAAAAACCCTGTAGGTTTGTACTGAAATAGAATTTGATAATACCTACAAGGTCTGAAAAAGACCTTGCCGGAAAACAACCTCCTGCAAGGTTTCAAAAACCTTGTAGGTATAAATGAAATGGAATTGATAATACCTACAAGGTCAAAAATGACGTTGCAGGAATTGTCTGTAAATCTCGATTATGAAACTGGAAGTTCTGGAAAAAGATCATTATTATCATATATACAATCGTGGTATTAACGGTGAACTAATTTTTAAAAATGATAAGAACAAACAATATTTTCTCAAGCTACTTGCAAAATACATGTCAGACAGCTTAAAGATTTTTGCGTTTTGTTTAATGGATAATCATTTTCATTTTGTTGTACAAGTTACGGATCAGGAAAAAGTTACCCAGCAATTTTCAAACTTCTTCAACGCATATGCAAAGGCTTTAATAAAATGTATGCTCGTACGGGAAGTTTATTTGAAAAACATTTTAAACGAATAAGAATTCACGATGAAAACTATTTGCGCCATTTAATAGTTTATACACACTTAAATCCAAAACATCATCTTAACATCGATTTCGAAACCTATGAGTTTTCATCGTATTCTTATTATCTATCTACAAAATCAACAATAATTGAAAAAGATTACATATTGGAAATTTTTGATGATTTGGAAAATTTTGTGTTTGTTCACAAATCACGAAATGGCTTTTTGACAACAAAGTTTACCTTTGAGTGAAAAACAACTTCCCGCAAGGTTTCAAAAACCTTGTAGGTGTAAATGAAATGGAAAAAGAAGAAACCTACAAGGTCTGAAAAAGACCTTGCAGGAAAACAACTTCCCGCAAGGTTTCAAAAACCTTGTAGGTGTAAATGAAATGGAAAGCAAGAGACCTACAAGGTCTGAAAAAGACCTTGCAGGAAAACAACTTCCCGCAAGGTTTCAAAAACCTTGTAGGTATAAATGAAATGAAAAAAGAAGAAACCTACAAGGTCTGAAAAAGACCTTGCAGGAAAACAACTTCCTGCAAGGCTTCAAAAACCTTGTAGGTATAAATGAAATGAAAAAAGAAGAAAC
>JBDNFD010000135.1:0-3255 GCA_041689995.1 Flavobacteriaceae bacterium
AGTTTTGGCATTTTGGATGCGGTATATGCATTGATGGTCGGTCTATTGCTCACATTTGTGTTTTCGATGGGTTTTATCCTGCGCTATTTCAAGAAGAACAAAGCAAAACCATTGCAAGAAAAAGGCTTGGCCAAAAAGGAACTGCTCAGTACCTCCGCTCCCATGATGACCACAGCCGTTGCCTCTTTTGTGCTTTCCAATGCCGGCGCGGTGTTTTTAGAAATTTACTCGACCACGGACCAAGTCGGTATTTTTAATGTGGCCCTTCGTTTAGCACAATTAGTGAGTTTGGTGTTGGTGGTGGTAAACACCATTTCCGGGCCGAAATTTTCGGAATTGTATTGGGCGGGAAAAATGACGGAATTAAAAAAGGTCATCCGACAATCCTCCAAGTTGATTTTTTGGGCGAGCATATCCATTTCCATTGTCCTCATTATATTTTCTAAATTTTTCTTGGGATTTTTTGGCGAAGAATTCAAAAGTGGTTCGCTGGCTTTGATCATTCTTATTTTTGGTCAGATCATCAATGCGATGGCAGGTTCTGTGGGTATCTTTTTTAATATGACCGGAAATCAGAAAATGTTGCGCAATTTTATCCTGTTAACTTCAGCCGTTGTGCTGATTGGTTATATATTTTTAATACCTGTATATGGATTAATAGGGGCAGCGACTATCAGCTCTAGTGGAGCTATAATTCTCAATTTAACTTGTGTATTCTATGTTTATAAGAAAATGAAGATACGTACCTTCTATATACCATTTTTAGAAAAATAAAATGACGAAAGTAGTTTTTCATATTGGTCATCATAAAACAGGGACTACATGGTTGCAAAATTCTTATTTTCAACAAACCGAGGTATTTAATTTATTGAATAATACACAACAGCCTTGGCGGGATGTGCTGTGTAAAAAAATTATCCGTTCGGAGAAGTTTGATTCTCAAGGGTGCAGAGAAATAATTAAAGAACGGGAAAAAGCGAATAAAATAAATGTTCTAAGTGCAGAACGTTTATCCGGACATCCGATTTCTGGGGGATATGACGCTTCGAAAATTGCCGGAAGGCTACATCAAATAAACCCTAACGCCAAAATAATTATTACTGTTCGCGATCCGGAATCATTTATAATCTCGGTTTACAAGCAAATGATCCGTGAGGGATATTGCGGAAATTTTGAAAATTTTTTACAGGATGAAAATTGGAAAACCACAAAAACATCGAGTATATATTTTATGCAGGAAGAAATAGTTTCTCGCTATCGAGAGCTTTTTGGCATGGAAAATGTTCTGCTTTTAAACTTCGGTGAATTTTTGAATGACAAGAAAAAGTTTCTTCATAGAATTGAGGAATTTTTAGAGATGGGGATTAAAATGGAGGAATATTCCTTGGGAAAAAAGATAAATAAAAGTTTCGCCGTTAATAGGCTAAAAGCCCTTCGGGATTTGAATCGGGTTCGTCGGACAGAATTTAATCCCTTTCCAATAATAAATATTGGCACCAATACCGTGCGGAGACTTAGTCAATTGTTTGGAATTTTTTATACAAAAACAGATTTGATAAAATTTGATGTCTTGCAAAAATATTTAACACAAAAATGAAACACTATTATTTAAAAATCCTGTTTTTTAAGAAAAAAGTTATCCTCAAACTAATAACCTATTATTACTTGGCAAAATACAGCCGGTTTATAATAAATGAAGGGGTAAATACTATACATCGTGGTTTAAATATACGTTCTATCGGTGCGGTTGCTACCTTAAGAATAAATTTGAAAAAGGGATGTAGTATTAAATACAATGTGATTATACAAGGCACAGGAAAATTGATCTTGGGACAACGTTCTTATTTAAGTCATGGAACCATTATTGGTGTAAATGATAAAATAATAATAGGAAAAAATGTTATGATCGCGGCGTATGTGTCTATTAGGGATACGGACCATAATTTTCAAGACTTGGAAATCCCGATGATTAGACAAGGAATTAATTCCGCCCCCATTGTGATAGAAGATAATGTTTGGATTGGTCATGGAGCCGTAATAACAAAGGGTGTTATAATTAAAAAAGGGGCTATAATCGGAGCCAATGCCGTGGTTACAAAAGATGTTCCCGAAAATGCTATCGTGGGTGGTGTTCCTGCCAAAATAATTAAATATAGAGGTCAATGAAATTGGATTTTGTATGTATTGGCGCGCAAAAAGCGGGAACCACCACTTTACATGATATATTGAAAAATCACCCGGATATTTATTTGCCCAAACAGAAGGAAGCGCATTTTTTTGATCAAGAGGAAAGGTTTGAAAAAGGAACGACTTGGTGGTGGAATAATTTTTTTTCAGATGGATATAATCAAGAGAAAATAGTAGGTGTGATAACCCCAGAATATTTATATTATGATGAGGTGCCTCAACGAATATATGAGCAACTAGGCAGCAATACTAAAATTATTATTGTTCTTAGAAATCCTATTGACCGTGCTTTCTCACATTATCTTATGAGCAAACGCAGGAATTATGAAAACCTTTCTTTTGAAGAAGCAATAGATAAGGAATCTCAACGAATTAAAAATGGAGAATTCGAAAGAAATCATTTTAGTTATATTGATCGGGGTCGATATATGAACCAGTTAGAGCGATATTATGCCTTGTTTAAAAAGGAGAATATTTTGACACTTATCTTTGAAAAAGAGATAAAACGAAATCTGGATAAGACAATAATAAAGATAGAAGAGTTTTTGAATGTTGAATCCATTGCTCTTAAAACAAATATTAAGAGTAATCCAGCTAGTACGCCTAGAAGTGAAAGGTTTAATTCATTTCTATTTAAAGAAAACCGAATTCGGAATTTTTTTGGACGCTTCTTTAAATCAGCCAAATTAAGATATAAGATAAAAAATTTTATAGCGGGTGCAAATTTGAAGGAAACTAAAAATAAACCTGACCTTCCATATTCACAAAGAAAATCATTGTTCAAAAAATACTATAAAAAGGAATTGTCAGAAATTGAAACCTTGGTCGGAAGGAATTTAAGAATTTGGGACGAAATGAATTCTAAATGATTTATTTTTTGAAGTAGGTTCTTATGGTAATGAATAAACCAAATTTGTTTTTAGTCAATGCTGCAAAAGCGGGTACGACTTCGTTGTACAACTATCTGAATGCCCATTCGGACATTTTTATGAGTCCCATAAAGGAGCCGAATTTTTTTGGTTCTGATATTCGTTGGGAAGATTTTGAACCGGATTATCGGGAAAGAAC
>JBDNFD010000136.1:0-21925 GCA_041689995.1 Flavobacteriaceae bacterium
TTGAACTTTGAACTTTGAACTTTGAATTGTAGAAGTTTTAAAAATAGAACCCGAAAGCACCGGTTATTCCAAAAGAACGTGCATCGGGCGTGTCGAAATAATTTCCACGGAAGTGAAAATCCAATCTAAAAACCTTAAAGATATTTCCAACGCCCAAACTGTAGGACCAGTAAGGTTCTTGATTCGGGGCGAACAAAACCGGATGTGACGTGGAAGCGTTCATAGCTTGGCTTTCTTCGGAAATATCGCCCCAAACCCCTCGAATAGTTACAATTTCGCGCAAATTCCAATTTTTGATGATGGGAATTCTCGAAAAAACACGACCGCCAAAATTGTGCTCCAAATGTAAACTCACATAGGTATCGGTTACAAATTCATAATAATTCAACAATGGAAAGGAGCCGAAAAGTGAAAAATAGGTCTGGTTTCCGGGCACAACGCTCAATAGTCCTAAAGGAACGCCACCAAAGGTTTTGCCCGTTTCAAAAGTAGAGGTCATTTTTCCGAAACCTCCGACGAGCCAAGGTTGTCTATAAAAAAATTGTATTCTTTCATATTCGAAATCGCTTTCGAAAACATCTTTCAACCCAACGGAATAATTGAGGAACAACTGCGCAAATTCACCGTCATTTATTATGGAACGCTCCACGCCATAACCACTTGTTTTTCTTCCCGGGGAAAAGGTCAGCATGGTTGAAATTTCCGCTTGATGAATTTCGGAAGCCGTAGTGGTATGGGTTTCATCTGTATAATAATCTAAACTAAAGTCAGGGGAAGCTGGCTCAAGGCTACGCACGGATCCACCGAGGCGCAATTTAAAATTCTTTAAAGGTTCCAGTTCCATCGCGACGTTACTGAGGGTGATATTGGTGAGACTGCTGTTCGATCCGACAGTAATTAAAGAAGAAGAAGCCAAACTTCGTCCCAAAACATCAGTTGTATTTGTCAAACTTGCCCCGAGTTGCTCCACGTCTCGGCGGTTTCCTCCCATAAGGATCAAGCGCAATTTGCGATCCAAGAGTACCTTTCCGGAAATTCCGTACTTGAATTTTTCATCTTTAAGACCGTAGGCTAAATAGCCTTCAACCCGCCACGCATCATTATGACTAAAATATGTCCTCCCACCAGCGCGGAGCCTGACGCCTTCCACTTCGTTATAACCAAAAGTAGAGAAAATCGGACCATAATCCCAGCCATCGAATTCCACATATCCAGAAACCAAAATTGAGCCAACGTCATATAATCTTTTAAAGGCTTTTACGGTTTGCAAGGTATCAAGCATCGTATAAACCTGGCGCTCATTCTCATTAAGCACTTCCATCCTTCGTTCTTCCCAAAACTCGTTCGGCCGATTGAAAATCTCATATTGGTAAGGATCGGGGTGCTGTGAGTAGAATTCTTTGGCCCTTTTTATTTTGAAATTATAGCCGTCATAAAGCGTGGTGCGTTTTCCGTACATTCCCTTGGCGTCGGCTTTATCGCTAAAAGAAAGATCGGACATAAAATAATCGCGTGTCATCAAGAACACAGAATCGTTCAGGACATCAAATTCCTGTTCAATATAAATATCGCGCACCCAGTTAATATTGGCGCTTTTTGTCACCTGTAAATTGATTTTTTTGATCGCCCAAGTAGTATCATTTACCCAAAAATCACCTTTAAAAGTCAGTTCGTTTTTTCGCCGTGGATAATAAATTATATTGTAGCACCATTTATTATTAATAAAAGAACTGTCTGCCAGCACATAATTATAGATGTTTATGCCAGTGGTAGAAAGCGGACTAACAAAACTTTTGTCATAGAATTTCAGGTAATTATCGTACACATCATACTCTTTGTACATATCCTTCACATAATCAAGCAGGGTTTTATTGTTGTTGAAACCAGAACTTTTGTTTCCTTGTAGCACCACTTTTTCTTTATTCAGAACATTGTCTCCATAAACTTTGGAATAAGCTTCGTTCATAAAAATGGGAAGGAAAGTTTTTCCTGTAACTCGGCTGGTGTCCATTTGATCGAAAATGAATTCCATTCCCTTGAAAATACGGTTATTAATGAAAGCACTGTCGATGGTATTGATATCGAATTCTAGTTTTTCATATTTATTGTATTCATAGTGGTCAAATTGCTTTAACCCATTTTTTCGGCGATGCTCCCAGATTTTCCGAAGAATATCGATGGCAGGATTGTCCTTTTTAGAAGTTTTTCCATTATAAATAACCACTTGTCCCAGGGAAGATGCTTCTTGCTCCATCACGATGCGAAGACCGGTAACATAGCGGCTTTTCAATGGAACGGTGATGGTTTTATAGCCAAGATAAGAAAACCTAATAGAATCGCGGACTTGCACCGATTCCAAATAAAAGCTGCCGTCATCGTTGGTAATGGTTCCTTCAGAAGAGTTGGGAAAAATCACATTGGCAAAAGGAATTGTCGCCCCAGCTTCGTCCACCAATGTCCCACTAACGCGTGTCTGGGAAAAACCCATGAACGTCTTTGTGGTGATAAGTAAAAACAGCAACAGTTTTATTTTCATTCAGCAAAAAAAAGCTTCACTCATAGATATGAATGAAGCTCCAAATATAATTGGATTATTCTATTTATAAAGCACTTTTTTCACGGCTTTCACAACATCGTCACTATTGGGAAGCCATTCTGCGAAAAGTACCGGGGAATATGGCGCAGGCGTATCATCAGTATTTATTTTTATGATAGGAGCATCTAAATAATCGAACACGTTTTGTTGTACTTGATAGGTGATTTCGGATGAAATGTTTCCCAAAGGCCAAGCTTCTTCCAAAATGACCAACCGATTGGTTTTTTTTACCGATGTAAATACGGTTTCAAAATCAATGGGGCGAACTGTCCGCAAATCTATAATTTCACAAGAAATGTCTTCTTTTTCCAATTCATCAGCGGCTTTGTATGCTTCTTTGATGATTTTTCCGAAGGAGACAATAGTGACATCTTTCCCCTCTCGTTTAATATCGGCCACTCCAATGGGAAGTGTATATTCCTCTTCCGGCACTTCGCCTTTGTCGCCATACATCTGCTCGCTTTCCATAAAAATCACCGGATCATCATCTCGGATGGCAGATTTTAGCAAGCCTTTTGCATCATATGGATTCGAAGGAACCACTACTTTTAGCCCTGGAATATTCGCGTACAGACTTTCCAAAGCCTGTGAATGCGTTGCTCCCAATTGCCCGGCAGAAGCCGTTGGGCCACGAAAAACAATGGGGCAATTAAATTGCCCTCCCGACATCTGCCTGATTTTCGCGGCATTGTTTATAATTTGGTCAATCCCCACCAAGGAGAAATTAAAAGTCATATATTCTACGATCGGTCGATTTCCAACCATTGTGGAACCAATTGCGATTCCGGCGAAACCAAGTTCGGAAATCGGCGTGTCGATCACGCGTTCTGGACCAAATTCGTCCAACATTCCTTTGGAAGCTTTGTAGGCACCATTATATTCTGCCACTTCCTCGCCCATTAAGTAAACCGTTTCATCTTTGCGCATCTCCTCGCTCATGGCCTCGCAAACCGCTTCCCTAAATTCTATAGTCCGTGTACTCATTTTTTTGGATTGATTTTAAAACAAACAACAAAAATAGGAATTCAAATCCCGCAACAAAAATAGGAATTCAAATCCCGAAACATATTAAAATTGAACAAAAGTTTTATTTTAAGCTGAAAAAAACAAGCGAGGTTTTCTCTGTATTTCATTCAACCTAGATCACATTTCTAAAATTATCTGAGACCCCTGTTTTTTTAATCCTAATTCCAATGCGTTTACTTTCAAAATATATTTCCAGTCATTTGAATCGCTCAATAGACATTTCAATTTTTTTGAAGTATAAAAATAGTTTTGCATCACTAAATTATTTGAGCATATATCGACATTTTCATCTTGAAACTATTTCATATCTATAAAAAGTCCTTAAATTTTAAGCTCAAAAAGCATTCCTGTCATTTTTAATAATTTCCCGTATCTTCGCATTTGTAACAAAGAATTTTTTTCACTTAAAAATCATCAATAAAATGAAAATACTGATCTGTATAAGTCACGTGCCGGACACTACTTCAAAAATAAACTTCACGGAAGAAAACACAAAATTCGATACCAATGGGGTGCAATTTGTCATCAATCCGAACGACGAGTTTGGACTGACGCGCGCCATGTGGTTCAAAGAAAAACAAGGAGCCACCGTCGATGTAGTAAATGTTGGCGGTCCCGAAACTGAACCTACTTTACGGAAAGCGCTTGCCATTGGCGCCGATGCTGCAATTCGGGTAAATACTGCTGCCGTTGACGGATTTCAAGTAGCGAAACAATTGGCCAATGTCGCAAAAGACGGCAATTATGATCTCATCATCGCCGGTCGTGAATCCATCGATTATAATGGAGGAATGGTTCCTGGCATGTTAGCGGGTTTGTTAAAAGCCAATTTTGTGAACACTGTGGTAGGACTTGAAATAGAAGGCGACACAGCCACCGTCGTTAGGGAAATTGACGGGGGAAAAGAAACCCTCAAAGCCAAATTGCCATTAATTATCGGGGGGCAGAAAGGTTTGGTTGAGGAAAAAGACCTTCGAATTCCCAATATGCGCGGGATTATGATGGCCCGAAAAAAGCCTATGAACGTGGTGGAACCTATTGAGGCAAAAACGGAAACCAATAGTGTGAAATTCGAAAAACCCGCCCCACGGGGAGCAACAAAGATGATCGATCCTGACAATTTGGATGAATTGATCAATTTATTGCACAACGATGCAAAGGTTATATAACACACACAATTGCCATAATTATATTTAAACGAAATATAAATTAACGAATCAGCAAATCATGTCTATTTTAATATATACCGAATCTGAAGGCGGAAAATTCAAAAAAGATGCCCTGCAAATAGCTTCCTATGCTAGTGAAATTGCAAAAAAAATGGAAACAGAAGTTACCGCAATTGCCTTTAATGTGACAGATGTTTCCGAACTGGGAACTTATGGTGTTTCAAAAGTCTTAAATGTTTCCAATGAAAAATTGAAAAATTTCAATGCGGAAGCTTATGCCGACTCCATTGCGCAAGCTGCCAAAAAAGAAGGCGCAAAAGTGGTGGTAATCGACCAAACTGCAAACGCAAAATTTTTAGCGCCATTATTGGCTGTTCATTTGGAAGCTGGTTACGCTTCCAATGTGGTCGCTTTGCCCGAAAGCACCGATCCTTTTACAGTAAAAAGAACAGCCTTTACGAATAAAGCTTTCAATTTCACAACAATTGATACGGAAGTTAAATTAATTGGTCTCTCCAAAAATACATTTCCTATGAAGGAGCAACCCACGGAAATTAACTCAGAAGCTTTTGAGCCTTCACTTTCAGATGGGGACTTTTCCGTAAACGTTCAATCTGTGGATAAAGCTTCCGACAAAGTAAGCATTGCCGATGCAGAAATTGTTGTTTCTGGTGGCCGGGGTTTAAAAGGGCCCGAAAACTGGGGAATGATCGAAGAATTGGCAGAAGTACTTGGTGCTGCTACCGCTTGTTCTAAACCAGTAAGTGATATGGGCTGGCGACCTCACAGTGAACATGTTGGCCAAACAGGAAAACCAGTAGCTTCCAATCTTTACATCGCAATTGGAATTTCTGGCGCTATTCAACATTTGGCCGGAATCAACGCCGCAAAAACTAAAGTAGTTATCAACAACGATCCTGAAGCACCATTTTTCAAAGCCGCAGATTACGGTGTGGTGGGCGATGCATTCGAAGTTGTACCTAAATTGATCGAAAAACTAAAGGAATTTAAGGCTAATAACGCATAAATTTTCCTAAATTTGTAATGAAGCAAAAGGCGGTTCAAGTTCAACGGAAGTTCTTTTTGAACCGTTTTTTTATGATTTTTGAAGTATGAGTTTAGTGCGCTTAAATATAAAAGGGATTTCTTATAGTCAAACACAGAATGGAGCATACGCCCTACTTTTGAGCGAAGTGGATGGCAGAAAACAGCTTCCCATCGTGATCGGGGCATTTGAAGCTCAATCCATCGCCATCGCCTTGGAAAAGGAAATAAAACCGCCACGGCCTCTTACTCACGATTTGTTCAAAAACTTTTCTGACCGGTTTTCCATTAAAGTGAAACAAGTTATTATTCACAAACTTGTGGATGGGGTTTTTTATTCTAGCTTAATCTGCGAGCGCGACAAAATAGAAGAAATCATCGATGCCCGAACAAGTGATGCCATCGCATTGGCCCTGCGTTTCAATGCGCCGATTTTCACTTATAAAAACATTTTGGACAAAGCAGGAATTTATTTAAAACCAGAACAATCGTCCGGAGATGATGTGAGGCAAAGAGCGCAGATTATTTTAGAGGAAATTCTTCCAGAAGAAAAGCAGTCCCCTGAGAAAAGTAAGTTCGGAAGCGAGTCGCTTTCCGAGCTAAAAAAAGCATTGGCAGAAGCAGTCAAAAATGAGAATTATGAAAAAGCTGCTCAAATACGGGATGAAATTTCGAAACGAAAATAAAAAATAATGTACCTTTCCACCGAAAATTAATCCAAGCTTTCTTTCATGAGTATAAAATTACGTCTGATCCTGATGAATTTCCTCCAGTTGTTCATTTGGGGAGCTTGGTTAATCACAATTGGCGTATATTGGTTTCAGAACAAAGGTTGGAGCGGATCGGAATTCGGTGCCGTCTTCTCCACTTTGGGAATTTCTTCCATCATCATGCCCGCGCTCACCGGGATTATCGCCGACCGTTGGATAAATTTAGAACGACTATACGGTGGACTTCATATTCTGTACGGAATTAGTTTATTTTATTTGGCTCAAGTACAAGATCCCGATATGTTTTTCTGGGTAATGTTGGCGGCAATGTTTTGCTATATGCCTACAATTTCCTTGGCAAATTCACTTTCCTATACCTTATTAAAACGGCACAAATACGATGTGATAAAAGATTTTCCGCCAATCCGAGTGTGGGGAACAATTGGCTTTATTGCCGCAATGTGGCTCACCAATTTAACTGGAAACAAAGCCACGGAAGGACAATTTTATATTGGAGCCATTTTTGCAATAATATTGGGAATTTATTCCTTCACATTACCCAAATGTCCCCCGCCGAGAAGCGCGACCAAAAATTCTTCCACCATTGAAATGTTGGGATTGGATGCCTTTAAACTTTTTTCCAACTATAAAATGGCTTTGTTTTTCGTGTTTTCCATGTTTTTGGGTGGTGCATTGCAGCTGACCAATATGTATGGAGATACGTTTCTTTCAGATTTTGGAAAAATTCCGGAATATACAGATTCTTTTGTTGTCCGCTATTCGACCATTATCATGTCCATCTCCCAAATCTCGGAAACATTGTTTATTTTGGCGATTCCATTTTTCCTGAAACGTTTTGGAATCAAACAAGTTATGCTTATTAGTATGGTGGCTTGGGTCTTGCGATTCGGATTTTTCGCATTCGGCGACCCGGAAGGCGGACTTTGGATGATCATATTATCTTGTATAGTCTATGGAATGGCATTTGATTTCTTCAATATTTCCGGATCATTATTTGTGGAAACAGAAACAAATCCGAAAATCAGATCTTCTGCACAGGGAATGTTTATGATGATGACCAATGGATTCGGCGCGATGTTCGGCAGCCTATTCAGCGGTTGGTTGATTCAAAATTATTTTTTGGATGCAGCAGGGAACAAAATGTGGCAAGAAATATGGATTTCTTTTGCGATTTATGCGTTAATAATAGCGATTGTATTCGCAATTTTCTTTCGGCATAAGCATAACCCTGGACAGACTATTGCTGTTTGAAAGTTTTATTCAACAATGAATTTAAAAACCTGTTTGGCATTCAGAGCGTTTATTTCCAAGAAATAAATCCCTGTTTCCAATCGGCCATTCAAAGAAACTTGAAATTCTTGTGAAAAAATGCCCTCCGGCAAAACTTGAACCTGTTTCCCCAAAATATCCATAACCCTTATTTTTAAAGGGAATTCAGGCAGGCCTTTTAAAGTAAAATTACCATTGTTCGGATTTGGGAAAATAAAAATTTTTGAAAACTCCATTTCCACCACTCCTAATGTTTGAACATTAATTGCCAACAATTCGCTTTCATCGCAACCTTGGATGCTTTGGGACACATAATAGGTCGTTCCTGGTTCCAATGCGGTATCCGGTGGCAAAATTTGCGTTCCCGCCGCATCGGCGTACCACGTGAGAATAGGCTCCGAGCCCGTCCAATCGGTGGTTTCCACTTCCAAATCGGAGAGGGTTTCGCCGGGTTGAAAATCTTGCGGGCTATCGGCCACGGGCATCACCGGTTCGGGACAAGGGACGAATTTGGCAATGAAATAACTGCCATCCCCCATGAGCGAACTTTGAAAAGCATTTTCGGAAGCAATATTTTCATTGCTTTCGGTTACTCCGATGATATAGAATACATCATTGTTGGTCATGGAAAGAGTGGTGCATGAAAAAACTGGAATAATCTCAGAATCCGGTCCCCCATAATAGGAGCCCCACTCCAACGTACTACCGGAAGGATCCAATTTCAATATCCTATTGTCAGTCTCCCCGGATTCTTCTTCTTGATAGTTTCCTCCATATGTTATGTCATTTATGGGATTGTTCGTGCCGTATATAAAAATATCCTGATCCATGTTCACATCGACGGTAAGCAAAGAACCGGTATAGCCCAGTAAATAGGAACCCCAGATTTGTTGCCCGTTCAAATCAAACTTTGTAACAAAACTATTGATGGTGTTAAAATCAAAATTGTTCTGCCAGGTGCCCGGGGTGGCAATATTGGTCGGGCTGTTGGTCAATCCCGAAATGATCAATTTGTTGCGTGGGATACTTATCGCACCAATGGTTTCCGCTCCCGGACCGCCAAAATAGGTGCCCCACAAGCGCTGCCCGGATGTGGAAAACTTGCCGACAAAAAAATCCCCGTTCCCGGCACCAAAAGGTTGGTGCGTTCCCGGGGTACCATAATAACCCTCGGTGTCCTGTGAAAATCCGCCCACATATACATTTCCATTGCTATCGACCTCCATGCCTTGAAATATATTTGATGCAAAATTGCCCACAGGGGGCAAATCCGGTGCATAATAGGTGGTCCAAAGCGGCTCCCCCGAAGCACTGAACCTGGCCAAAAACGGATACATGGGGACGATCAAGCCCCCTTGGCCGTCCGGGAGCGGGCCGGGAATGTTTTCCCGAAAAGCACCGGGGGTGGCCAAGTTGCTGCTCGTGGTGCTGCCCCATATAAAAAAATCATTGTTGTAGCCTGCTTTGATATCGTGAACTCCCTCCCACCTGTCTCCTTGGTAATAGGTGGCCCATTGCAAAACCCCCAAGTCGTTGAATTTCGCAAGAAAAGCGGCACCGGTAATGGGGTTCCCGTTCGGATCCGTGTTCACCATCAATTCTTCTTGATAGGCGCCGGGGGTGGCTACCCCGGTAGTGCTATGGGTTCCCCCCGTGATATAGAGCTCGTCCCCTTTGATGCTGAGAGCACTAACCCTCGACCCCATTTCCCCGCCAAAAAAAGTGCCGTACAACAAAGCTCCTTCCGGAGAAAATTTGACCAAAAAACCGACCGATGCACCATTCCCTGGGTCACTTTGATGGGCATCAGAGGTGATAAAATCCGTTGCCGCCGTAAGCCCTTCCACGGCCCCCACCAACCAAATATTGTCGTTCGCGTCCGTGTCTATATCTTCGATATCCAATCTTCCCCCATCCCCTATTACCGCATCGAAGTATGTGCCCCAGGCACGGGTGTACCTTATATCGTTGGTTTGGGCCGCAAGGGAACAAAAAGAAAATACAAGAAGTATGTTAAATATAGGTTTCATAACGATCAATCGTCAAAAAGTACCACAATTTGTGTGCTAAAAATCTGCCAACTTGCCGTGAAGGTACTGTTTGGATCGTTCCAAAAAGTGGAAGGCATACAACCGCCAAAGGCATTTTGATCCCCTATTTTTGTATGATAACCACTTGGGGGCCAAAATTCAATTTGTGTCCATATTGGTAGGGGTGGCCATAAAGGCACAAAGACCTTGCGCCTGAGTCCCTGTGCAAGGCGAAGAAGTTGAACATATTGAACCCCCATAGATATAAACATCCGCAGGGAACAAACCAGCGGGCGAAGAACTTGAACTATTAAAATCGGTAAATGCATCTAAAAGTATTGAACCTCCCACGGGAATAGTAATAACATCCGTGGAAAATGAGGTATGGCACTCATCACAGTCCGGAGGAAACAAAGGACCGTCACCATAAAAACTAAGGGACACGGGAATGGGCGAAGAAGAATTATTTACAATTTTTAACGGAAGTTGTTGCGAAAAAGCAGATAGGCTATAAAACAATACAATTGAAGTAAGTAATAGATTTTTCATGATTTTAGTTTTTAGACTTATTAGTGTTTTTGGTGTAAATTTCCAAAGCTATAAGAAATTTTTGTTCCAAATTCATTGAATTAATTTCTTCTTGTGTTTTACCGGAAGAAAGCAATAGGAGTTCAGCCTCTTTTTGGATATTTTCCAAACGATTTTGAAGCAAATTGTTAGAGGTCTGCCTTTCTTGTAGGACAAAATTTTCAGGTTGGTTCCATTCTTCCAAGGCTTTGGAAAAATCCATTTTTGCAACTTCCAAAGAAGTTTGAGGGGGCATGTTGTCGTTATCTTTACTACAAGAACTTAGCAATGTTGCTCCACACAATAAAAAGAACAGAAAACAAATCGGTTTGAAATAATTTTTTCTTATCATTTTTATAGATTTTAAGATTGTTCCCGCAAGTTATTATTTAAAAAAAAAGACAACAATTTGATCCATTTTTTTTGTTTTTTAACGTTTTGTTTCCACCAACAACTTAAGGAAATCTTCTTCGGAAATAATTTTTGTTCCCAGTTTTTCTGCTTTTGCCAACTTGCTGGGACCCATATTTTCGCCAGCTATCAAAAATCCTGTTTTTGCCGAAATCGAACTGGAAATCTTTCCTCCGTTATCCTCGATTAGCTTCTTGAGTTCTGATCGCGAAATTTTTTCAAAAACTCCCGAGACCACAAAACTTTGTCCGGTCAATTTATCAGTTTGGTTGGCCAATTTTTCTTTGGAAATTTCAAGTTGAACGCCATATTCTTTTAATCGTTCGAGCAAATTTCGGTTTTCTTCAGATGCAAAAAAAGCAATCACACTTTCTGCGATCCGCTCCCCTATTTCGTCAACCTTGGTCAATTCTTCAAAAGTTGATTCTGCAAGAGCATTCACATTTTTATAATGCTTCGCCAATTTCTTCGCCACTGTTTCGCCTACATATCTAATTCCCAAAGCGAACAAAACCCGCTCGAAGGGAATTTCTTTGGATTTTTCAATACCTGAAATTAAATTGTCAGCCGACTTTTCCGCCATGCGTTCTAAGGGAAGGATATCTTCTTTTTTCAATTCATATAAATCAGCATAATTTTCGATTAGTCCATTCTTGACCAAAAGTACCACTGTTTCACCACCCAAACCTTCTATATCCATTGCTTTTCTCGATATAAAATGTTGGATACGCCCAATTATTTGTGGAGGGCAACCTCGATAATTGGGGCAATAATGTTGCGCTTCCCCTTCATTACGAACCAATTCCGTTCCACATTCGGGGCAGTTTTCCAAATACTGTGTTTCTTTCGAATTCGGGTCACGTTTGGTAAAATCAACCCCAATAATTTTCGGAATAATTTCGCCACCTTTCTCCACAAAAACGATATCGCCTTCACGAACATCTAATTTTTCAATTTGATCGGCATTATGCAAAGAAGCACGTTTCACGGTCGTTTGTGCCAATTGGACCGGCTGCAAATTTGCTACGGGAGTGATCGCGCCCGTTCTTCCAACCTGATAGGTGATTTTGTTCAATTTTGTGGAAACCTGTTCTGCTTTAAATTTATATGCCATCGCCCACCGAGGGGATTTTGCGGTATAACCTAATTCATCTTGCTGCTGCAAACTGTTGACTTTCAGCACGATTCCGTCGATTTCATAGGGCAATTCATGGCGATGTTCATTCCAATATTCAATGAACTCCATCACTTCGGAATGATTTTTGGCCAAAATGGATTCCTTTGGAACTTTAAAACCCCATTCCCGTGCTTTTTCCAAGCCTTCGAATTGGGTTTTTAAAGGCAAATGTTCCCCAGTCAAATTGTATAATAAACAATCCAAAGGACGTTTTGCCACTTCCGCACTATCTTGCAATTTCAAGGTTCCGGCAGCGGTATTTCGCGGATTGGCATAAGGTTCCTCACCATTTTCAACTCGTTCCGCATTCAACTTTGCAAAACCTTCATAAGGAAGAACAATCTCACCACGGATGTTGAATTTTTCAGGATATTCTCCTTTCAATTTCAAGGGAACAGAATTGATGGTTTTCACATTGCTTGTCACATCATCGCCCTGAATTCCGTCACCCCGTGTCACCGCTTTTTTCAGTGAACCATTTTCATACGTAATACTGATTGAAGCTCCGTCATATTTCAGTTCGCATGTATAATTTACTTCCCCATCGATCAATTTTTTTACCCTTTTTTCCCAGTCCTCCAAATCGGTTTTTGAATAGGAATTCGATAAAGAATACATTGGGAATTCGTGGACACTGGTTTCAAACTTCTTAGTGATTTCACCGCCCACGCGCAAGGTTGGGGAATTGGCATCGTAAAATTCCGGGTATTTCTGCTCCAAATCTTGCAATTCCTTTAATTTCATGTCGAAATCATAATCAGAAATTACCGATTGGTTCAACACATAATAATTGTAGTTGTGCTTACGCAGTTGCTCACGGAGTTGTTGAATTTTTTCTTCTGTTGTCATTTTTAATATTTGGCGAGCGGTTTTTAGATTGTTGAAATTATCAAGAAATATAGATTCCTTTCCTTGAAACCACCAAAGATACTATACTTTGAAAAAAATTAATGGAAAATAAAAATGGAATACTGATAATCCTGCAAGGTCTTATTTACTGACCTTGTAGGTTTTCTTTGAAAATTCCATTCACTTTATACCTACACGATTTTTGAAACCTTGCAGTATATTCCCTATGCTTTCCCCAATATTTTTTTTCCTTTCTCTATTTCTTTCCTTGCCCGTTGAAACAACTCTTGATTTCCGCCTTTCAAAGCCTCTGTCAATGCGTCCATTTCTGGAACATACTGGCGGGCAAAATTCCGATCGTTCCGAACAATATCTGGCGTATTGTCGATCACATCGGCCAACTTTATTGTTTTAGCCTCTGGACTGATTGTCGCTTGCCGTGTTGTTTCTTTTTGCTTGCGTTTTTCCCTATTTAAATTTGGATATTTTTTGGGAATATATTCATCCGTTAACTCCAAAACAAGACCAGCAATTTTTTTACCGAACCGCTCTTCAATTTCCTCAATAGATACAGGCGTATCTTCCACCACGTCGTGCAAATAAGCCGCACAAACCATCTCAGTAGAATGCGGAACGGTTTTTACGGTTTCCGCCACCCGTTTTGGATGTTCTATATAGGGTTCATGGTTGTATTTTCGTTCCTGTACGCCATGCGCCTTTCTTGCAAATTCCAAGGCTTCCTTTTCCATGAATGACTTTTAAAATAATTATAATCAAAACTAAAAACCCTTTCGGCAGAAATTCTCCTGAAAGGGTTTTATATATAGATTTACTTCAGAATAGGTCATTATTTTCACAAATGAATGACTTCCCCATACGCGTCGGCAACGGCTTCCATTACCGCTTCGCTCATAGTCGGATGTGGGTGGATGGTTTTAAGAACTTCGTGGCTCGTGGTTTCCAATTTTCTTCCTAACACCGCTTCAGCGATCATATCCGTTACGCCGGCACCAATCATGTGACAGCCAAGCCATTCGCCATATTTAGCGTCGAAAATAACTTTTACAAATCCTTCTTTGGTTCCGGCGGCACTGGCTTTTCCGGAAGCTGAAAATGGGAATTTCCCTACTTTCAGTTCATATCCGGCTTCTTTGGCTTGCTTCTCGGTCATCCCGACACTTGCAATTTCAGGGGAAGCGTAGGTACAACCTGGAATATTTCCGTAATCGATTGGTTCAACCGTTAATCCAGCGATTTTTTCCACGCAGGTGATTCCTTCCGCGGAAGCGACATGAGCCAATGCTGGTCCGTGAACCACGTCGCCAATTGCATAAATTCCCGGAATATTTGTTTGGTACCAATCGTTTACTAAAATTTTATCTTTTTCGGTTTTAATACCTAAATCTTCCAAACCAATATTTTCAATGTTGGTTTTGATCCCCACAGCGGAAAGAACGATTTCTGCTTCCAATGTCTCTTCGCCTTTTTTGGTTTTAACTTTTGCTTTCACCATTTTTCCCGAAGCATCCAAGCTTTCTACAGAAGCATTGGTCATAATTTTAATACCGGATTTTTTAAAGGATTTTTCAAATTGTTTCGAAATATCCTCATCTTCCACCGGAACCAAATTAGGAAGATATTCCACGACGGTTACTTCGGTTCCCATGGCGTTATAAAAATGGGCAAATTCCACCCCAATGGCTCCCGAACCAATGACCAAAATAGATTTTGGCTGTTTTTTTAAACTCATCGCTTCCCGGTATCCGATCACTTTTTCACCGTCTTGTTTCAAATTTGGTAATTCGCGGGAATGGGCGCCGGTGGCAATAATTATATGATCGGCTTCATAATCGGTGGTTTTCCCTTTATCATCTTTCACCGAAACTTTCTTCCCAGATTTGAGTTTTCCAAAACCATTGATCACGTCGATCTTATTTTTCTTCATCAAGAATTCGACGCCTTTGCTCATTCCTGTGGCAATATCTCGACTTCTTTTTATAACCGAACCGAAATTTTTATCAGGATTTTCAAGGGTTAATCCATAATCTTCCGCATGTTTCAAGTAATTGAATACTTCGGCACTTTTCAGCAAGGCTTTTGTGGGAATACAACCCCAATTCAGGCAAACGCCGCCCAAGTTATCCTTTTCAATAATCGCGGTTTTTAAACCAAGTTGTGAGGCTCTAATTGCCGTCACATATCCTCCTGGACCGCTTCCTAAAACTATAATGTCGTATTTCATTAGTATTATTTAGTAATTAGTATTGAATTAATTCAGAATTCCAGAGCTATAATTCCAAAGCTCGTTTCACATCGTTGTCCATTAGTAATTCTTCCGGACTTTCCAAGGCTTCTTTGACGGCTACCAAAAAGCTCACGGATTCTTTTCCATCAATAATCCGGTGATCGTATGACAAAGCCACGTACATAATTGGCCGAATTTCGACATGTCCATCAATAGCTACAGGGCGTTCCACAATATTGTGCATTCCCAAAATAGCGCTTTGCGGCGGGTTGATAATTGGTGTTGACAGCATAGAACCGAAAACACCACCATTGGAAATCGTAAATGTTCCGCCAGTCATTTCATCGACCGTGATTTTTCCATCGCGCGCCCGGATCGCAAGATTTTTCACCTCCATTTCCACTCCACGGAAAGATAGATTTTCGGCATTTCTAATAACCGGAACCATCAAGCCTTTTGGTCCAGAAACGGCGATACTGATATCACAATAATCAAAACTGATCATTTCTTTTCCGTCGATCATACTGTTCACCGATGGGAACATTTCCAACGCCCGAACTATTGCCAAAGTAAAAAATGACATAAATCCGAGGCTTACGCCGTGTTTTTCTTTGAATTCTTCTTTATGTTTTTTGCGCAATTCGAAAATCGGCGACATATCCACTTCGTTAAAAGTGGTCAACATCGCAGTTTCATTCTTTGCAGAAACCAATCGCTCGGCAACTTTTCGGCGCAACATGGAAAGCTTTGAACGCGATTCCCCGCGATTTCCACCTGTTGGAGAACCCATCGATGGTTTTCCTTCGGAAGATTCTTCTTTTTCTTCCGGTTTTGTAGTTTTTTTAGGAGATTTTTCAGCCTTCATAGCATCTTCCTTGGTAATCCGACCATCTTTTCCGCTACCATTTACTTGTTTGCTATCAACTCCTTTTTCATCCATTATTTTTTTGGCAGCAGGGGAAGGACTTCCGCTTGCGTAAGATTTTTCCGTGCTATCCGATTTTTTGGATTTCTCCTCTTTATCCGGAATTGCAGATTTTTCTTCGGTTTTCTTCTTGGATTCCACTTCTTTTGAAGCTTCGGTCTTTTCCTCAGATTTCTTTTGCACATCCTCGGAATCGCCATTTTCATCTGGTTTTTTGGCATCGGTGTCAATTAGACAAACCACTGCGCCAACTTTCACGGCATCACCTTCTTCTGCCTTTAAGGTAATAATTCCGCTTGCTTCTGCTGGTAATTCCAAAGTTGCCTTATCACTGTCAATCTCAGCGATAGCCTGATCTTTTTCCACATAATCGCCATCTTGGACCAACCATTGTGCTATTTCAACTTCTGTGATGGACTCTCCCGGAGAAGGGATTTTCATTTCTAAAGCCATAATTATATTCGTTATATGAATTTTTAATTTTTACTCTTCCATCATGGTTTTATCGAAAACATTATCGATCACCCGTTGATGGCGTCTTTTAAATCGTGTTGGACTTCCAGCAGCCGGGGAACTGTGATATTTCTGACTACAGATACGGAAGGTTTTGGTGGCTGAAAAACGCATCAACAAATGACCGTAAGCACCCATGTTTTTAGGTTCTTCTTGCGCCCAAACCACATCATCGGCATTTTTATATTTTTTGATAACGTTCCTCATTTCTTCTTCGGGAAGCGGAAATAATTGCTCCAACCTAACCAAAGCTACATCATCGCGTTTGTGTTCTTCCTTGTGTTCCAACAAATCGTAATAGAATTTCCCGGCACAAAAAACCAAGGTTTCAATTTTTGCGATTTTTGCCGATTTATCATCAATTAATGGTTGAAAATGGCCTTCGGCGAATTCCTCTTTTGTGGAAACCGCTTTTGGATGCCGCAATAAACTTTTTGGAGTAAAGATAATCAATGGTTTTCGATATCCGGCTTTCATTTGCCGCCGCAATACATGAAACATATTGGCCGGAGTGGTACTGTTCACCACGAACATATTGTCATTACCGCAAAGTTGCAGATAACGTTCCATTCGTGCCGATGAATGTTCGGCCCCTTGACCTTCATAGCCATGTGGCAAAAGCATTACCAGCCCGTTTTGCAATTTCCATTTATCTTCAGCAGCCGAAATATATTGGTCCGTAATGATTTGTGCGCCATTACTGAAATCACCAAATTGTGCCTCCCAGATCGTCAATGCATCCGGGCGCGCCATCGCGTAGCCATAATCAAATCCTACCACACCATATTCGGAAAGCAGTGAGTTGTAAATACTAAAATGACCTTGTTTTTTCGCCAATTGGTTCAACAACACGATTTCTTCCTCACTTTCTTCCACTTTCAAGACCGCATGACGGTGTGAAAATGTTCCACGAACCACATCTTGTCCACTCATTCGCACACTATATCCTTCCAACAATAAAGTACCATAAGCCAAATGTTCGGCCATGGACCAATCCAAGGAATTTTTCTCGAAGTACATTACTTTTCGGTCCTCGATTACTTTGGCAACTTTACGAAAGAATTTTTTATCCTTTGGTAGGGTGGAAACCACTTTAGCAACCTTGTTCAGCATTTCCATGTCCACCGAAGTATCTAATTCTTTCAACATTTCATCGCGTTCCACCACTTCAAAACCTTCCCAATCATCTTGCATGATGGGTGTGATAGTTGTGGTTTCTTCCTTTTTGGAATTTTTTAAATTTTCTTCCAGTTCGGCATGATAAGCTTTTTCTATTTTATCAATATAGGCTTTATCAACAACATTTTCATCGATGAGTTTTTTTGAATAAATTTCGAGCACATTATCATGTTTTCCGATGGCCTTGTACAAAGCTGGTTGAGTAAACCGTGGTTCATCCCCCTCGTTATGGCCATATTTTCTATAACCCAACAAATCAATGAACACATCTTTTCCAAATTCCATTCGATAATCCAATGCAAATAACGCCGCATGAACTACCGCTTCCACATCGTCGGCATTGACATGCAAAACCGGCGCGGAAGTCACTTTCGCAACATCCGTGCAGTAAACAGAAGATCGACCGTCCAGATAATTAGTGGTGAAACCAATTTGGTTATTGACCACAATATGAATGGTCCCTCCTGTTTTATAGCCTTCTAATTGTGCCATTTGCACAATTTCATATACGATTCCTTGTCCAGCGATGGCTGCATCGCCGTGAACAATTATTGGCAATACATCCGAAATATTTTCTTTGTGGCGGCGCTCTTGTTTTCCTCTGGCAATTCCTTCTACCACTGCCCCTACGGCTTCCAAATGGGACGGATTTGGAGCAATGTTCAAATTAATGCCTTTGCCTTTCGATGTTAATCTACAAGAAGTCCAGCCCAAATGATATTTTACATCTCCATCAAAAATATCCTGATCATAATCTTTTCCTTCAAATTCCCCGAAAATAGCTTGGGTACTTTTGCCAAATATATTGGCCAAAGTGCTCAATCTTCCCCGGTGGGCCATTCCCATTACAAAATCCTGCAAACCTTTTTCGGCAGCTGCTTCAATAATTGTATCCAGCGCCGGAATTAGGCATTCTCCGCCTTCCAAAGAAAAGCGTTTTTGACCCACAAATTTTTTCTGTAGAAAAGCCTCAAAAGAAACGGCTTCGTTCAATTTATTGAGAATATGTTTTTTCGTTTCAGCATCAAAATTAGGCTGATTGTCGTTTTGGTTCAACCTATTTTGTATCCATTTGATTTCCTCGGGTTTTTGAATGTACATATATTCTATACCAATGGAATCACAATAAATACGTTCCAAATGCTCCAAAATTTGAGACAATTTCATTTGGGAATAACCCAAAATTTCGCCGGAACTGAATGTGATGTCCAAATCTTCTTTGGAAAGCCCAAAATTTTCTATTTCCAACGTTGGCGCATAAGTGCGGCGAGCGCGAACCGGATTGGTTTTTGTGAACAAATGGCCACGAGATCTGTAGCCATTAATCAATTCAACCACTTGAAATTCTTTGACCAATGATTTTGGAACCTGCCCAACCGGCAGACGGGTTTCCACATCCATTCCACTGGAGGGGTTCAAAATTTCAATTTCCTCACCGTTATGCGATTGAGAACCAAAATCGAATCCTTGGAAAAAGGCGCGCCAACTCGGTTCTACGGTGTCGGGATACTGAAGATATTGATCGTAAAGCTTTGCGAAATAGGCCGTATGAGCCGCATTTAGAAATGAAAACTGATCCATAAGAGGAAAAATCAACTATTTTTTTTAAACAATACAAAAGTACAACATTTAACAACAATGGAGGGTTTCAACTTTTACATTTGTGGGGTTTTATGTAATTTTAACAAAATGATAATTATCGTTAAAAATCGATCTCTGGGAACGGGAGTGGAATTTCGAAAATCAGTTCTTCTTATTTGTGCTGGTTTGGTATTTTCTGAGAATTTTCAATAAAAAATCCAACTCCCTTTCTGTGTTGAAATAATGAAAGGAAACTCGTATCCCATTTCCCCGTGGAGAACAAATAATTTCATTTTCGCGCAAATATTGCAACAATTTTTCATTACCTTTAATATTGAAAATCGAAGAATGATTTTTTCTTCTGACCACGATTTCCTCCAGCAACCCAAGCTTTTCAAATTCCTTTTTTGCTTTATTGGAAAGTAATGAAATCTGTTCCTGAATTTGTGATTGGCCAATCTTGGTTTGTAATTCCAATGCGGTTTTAAGGCTTCCAAAATTCAAAGTATCCAAATGTCCCGGCTCCAACTTTCCGATGAAATTCTGCTCATCCACCTTATATTTCCCCATATTGGATCCATATCCTTTTGCTTTGGGCGAAAATGCATCCTCTGCTTTTTCAGAAAACAAAAAGAAGGCATTTCCATAGCCCGCGTTCAGCCATTTGTATGCACTGGCGCCAAGCACATCCACGCCCGAATTTTTAAAATCAAAAATTTCCGTTCCACAATATTGCGTGCCATCAGCGACCAGGATTAATTTAGGGAATTTCTGTTTTAAGGTTTTTAAGAATTCCAAATCGATTTTAATACCATTTATATATTGCACCATGCTGAACATAAAAAAGTCGGGCTGTTGCTCTATTACGGCCTGCAGAATGTTTTCTTCCAGCATTTCATTTATTTCGGCATAAAAGAGCTCAAAACCTCTATTTTCCACCGCCAAATTAATGGATGGATAATCATTTTTAAGCAATAAGATTTTGGATTTTTCAGGAACTCCTTCCAACAAAAAATTGAAACCTATGGAAAAGCTTGGAACCAAAGCCACCCGAATAGGTTGCGCATTGAAAAAGCGAGCAAGGCTTTCACGGGTTTCAGTGATGATTTTACTTTCTTTCATTCTGAAAACACTTCCACCTATCAGAAAATCGAAATCGTGGGACTGTCTGAAATTCAGTAAAGTTTCGGACAACAATCCGCTTGCGGCGGTATTTAAATATACAAAGCGTTCCAATACTGGAAATTCCTTTCTTAAATTCTTCATAAATAGGTTTTAAATAAAGCAAATAACATTAAATTTGAATGCCACCAAGATATTTCATTTTATGGATTCCACAAAAAAAGATAGAGGGATATATCCAACGCAACGCGAACTGATTGAAAACGCCCAAGAGCGAATCAAGCAAAAAAAACGTTTGACGACCCATTTTGTTATTTTCATTGCGGCCTCCATTTTGTTCATTGTTCTAAATTTGGTTTTAGGATTTGGCAAGAATTTCCGTCCATTCGATACTGATTGGTCTGTGTGGGCTATTCTTATCTGGGCATTTTTTCTATTGATCCATTTTATAAATGTTATATTCATCAATCAGCTAATGGGAAAAGAATGGGAAGAAAGACAAATGGAACGCTTGGTTGAAAAACAACAAATTCGGATCGAAAAATTACAGGAAAAAGTGGAACGCGATTATCCTTTGCCCGAAAAAAAAAGCTCGTATCGTCTAGACGGGCCTTTGGATCCAGACAATCCCATCAATTCTTGAAAAGTCCGTTGGTTACTTTAATTGCCGCGGCCGCGGAAAATAATGCATTGGGCAAAGACAAGGATTTACTTTGGCACCTGCCGGACGATTTCAAACGTTTTAAAAAACTCACCGTGGGCCATTTCATAATTATGGGTCGAAAAACCTTCGAAACCTTTCCGAAAACTTTGCCGAACCGCACCCATGTGATCATAACCCGTCAAAAGGATTTTTCTGAAGAAGGCTGCATAGCCGTTCATAGCATGGAAGCGGCTTTGGAAATTTCAAAAAGCGATCCGGAAACATTCATTATTGGTGGTGGCGAAATTTATAAACTGGGGCTTCCTTTCGCAAATAAAATCGAATTGACACGCGTGCACAAAAGTTTTGATGCCGATACTTTTTTTCCTGAAATCGATTTAAAAAATTGGGAATTGACGGAAAAAAAATTTCATCCCAAAGATGAAAATCATGCCTTGGATTTCACTTATTTGACCTATCTTAGGAAAGGGTAAAACGACAAATAAAAATTTTATTTCACCGAAAAAAAAACAACCGTTTGTTTGGTCGCTTCAGAAATACTTGTTAAGTTTGCGTAAATTCAAGGATTTCCTATTCAAAAAAATGACCAAATGGAACAGTATTATCCTTTTTCTAAAAATTTGAAAACTATCTTGATTGCCTTTGTTTGCTTGGCATCAAGTGGTGTATTTGCTCAAAGTGGAATAACCCTGCAATGGAATTCCGAAGTAGGTTGTTTGGAATATGGCGAAGAGCGCTATAAAGATGAACCCGTGCCTATTGAAGAAATTTCATTGGATGATTGCATCAAGGTATGTAAAAATTCCGTGGTTTCCTATATCCTTCAA
>JBDNFD010000137.1:0-20964 GCA_041689995.1 Flavobacteriaceae bacterium
AAATCGTTAATCCCAAATCGTTAATCTTAAATCGTTAATCTTAAATCGTTAATCAAAATGAATTCATACATCATCGACGGCATCCGAACGCCAATTGGAAATTATAAAGGCACACTTTCTTCTATAAGAACCGACGATCTGGGTGCTTTGGTCATTGCCGAAATCGTAAAACGCAATCCCAACATCCCCAAAGAGATGTACGATGATGTTATTTTGGGTTGTGCCAATCAAGCGGGGGAAGACAATCGCAATGTGGCACGAATGTGCTCCCTTTTGGCGGGTTTGCCTTTTAGCGTTCCGGGGGAAACCGTGAATCGTTTATGCAGCAGTGGTTTGTCGGCGATGATCCACGCCAATCAGGCCATTAAAGCTGGGGATGGCGATTTGTACATTGCTGGTGGGGTGGAGAATATGACGCGCGGTCCCTACGCCATTGCAAAACCTTCTTCGGCTTTTGGGAATGACGCCAAAATGTACGACACCAGTTTTGGGTGGCGATTTGTTAATCCGAAAATGAAAGAATTATTCGGCACTGAAGGAATGGGCGAAACGGCAGAAAATTTGGTGGAGAAATATAATATTTCCCGCGAAGACCAAGATTCATTTGCATATCGAAGTCAAATGAAGGCCACAAATGCACAGAAAAACGGGCGTTTGGGAAAAGAAATCGTTCCAGTGGAAATTCCACAAAGAAAAAAAGAATCGATTATTTTTAAAACCGATGAATTCATAAAATCTAACAGCAGTATGGAAGTGTTGGGCAAATTGCGCCCAGCCTTTAAAAAAGATGGGAGTGTGACCGCTGGAAACTCTTCAGGTTTGAATGACGGTGCTGCCGCGACTATTATTGCTTCGGAAGATGCCGTGAAAAAATATGGGTTGAAACCAATGGCGAAAATTTTAAGTTCTGCGGTAGTTGGCGTTGAACCACGAATTATGGGCATTGGTCCCGTGGAAGCTTCAAACAAAGCCCTAAAAAAGGCCGGTTTGACAATGGAAGATATGGATGTCATCGAACTCAACGAAGCTTTTGCTGCACAGAGTTTGGCCTGCATCCGTGCCTGGGGACTAAAAGATGACGACCCGCGCATTAATCCTAATGGAGGTGCGATTGCCATCGGTCACCCGCTGGGCGTTACCGGCGCACGGATCGCTTATTCCGCAGCCTTGGAATTACAACTGACCGAAAAAAAATATGCGCTTATAACAATTTGTGTTGGAGTTGGACAAGGGTATGCCGCAGTGATCGAAAATGTTAGTTGATATTCTTTTCTGTTCAATATTCATTTTATATATTTACAAAAAATAAATACGAAATGACAACATTCACATCAAGCCTACCAGACGACATTCTGAAACAATTGGCCGAAACCGCCAAAGATCTTAAATTGCCCAAAAACAAAATAATTGAAAAAGCATTGAAACTATACCTTCTTGAAATTGAAAAGGCGCAATATGCAAAGTCATTTAGGCGCGCGTCCAAAGACAAAGACACTTTGTTGATCGCTGAAGAAGGAATGGCTGACTATTTTAAAATGCTTAGGGAATACGACGAAGAATGAAACAAGCAGAGATTTGGGAGACATATTTCGATCCGGTCGAAGGGCAGGAACAATCGGGTCGAAGACCGGCGGTGATCATCAGCGGAGATACAATGAACCATAATTTGAGTTTGGTGATTGTGTGTCCACTAACCTCCAAAATTCATAAGTACAAAGGAAATCCCATTATTGAACCTTCTTCCGAAAATGGATTGAAAAAAGTTTCGGAAATTTTAGTGTTTCAAACGCGTGCTGTGGCAAAAAAGCGGTTGCGAAAAAAATTGGGAGTTCTTGATGGCAAAATATTGGATGAAATACACATTTCTCTACATAAAATATTAAAAATTTAATTCTATAGGATCAAATAGATAAGATGAAAATACAAAACTACGTAACTGGCCAATGGCTGGACGGAAAAGGCGAAGGAACTCCTATTTTTGATTCCGTTACCGGGGAACATTTTACCAATGTCACAGCTGAAGGATTAGACATTCCCGAAATCTTGCAATACGGCCGAGAAAAAGGTGAAGCACTTCGAAAAATGACCTTTCAAGAGCGTGGGAATATGCTGAAAAAATTGGCGTTCTATTTACAAAAACAAAAACATAAATTTTACGAAGTAAGCTTTCGTACTGGAGCGACGAAGGTGGACAGTTGGATCGACATTGAAGGTGGATTTGGAAACCTGTTCGCCAATGCTTCTCTTCGGAAATTATTCCCTAATCAGCCTTTTGACGTGGAAGGGGAGCCAATCGATTTATCACACGGCGGAAAATTTATGGCCCACCATATTTTGGTGCCAAAAGAAGGCGTGGCAATTCACATAAATGCTTTTAATTTTCCCGTTTGGGGAATGTTGGAAAAATGCGCCGTCAACTGGATGGCTGGGATGTCGGCAGTAGTAAAACCCGCCTCCAATACAGGATATTTGACCGAAACGGTGGTGCGTGAAATCATTGCCTCAGGAATCTTGCCCGAAGGGTCTTTGCAACTCATCAGCGGTTCGGCTCGAAATATTTTGGATACCGTGCAATCTCAGGATGTTGTCACATTTACCGGTTCCGCTTCCACCGGAAAATTGTTGAGATCCCATCCACAATTGCTCAAAGAATCAGTGCCGTTCACCATGGAAGCCGATTCATTGAACGCTTCCATTTTGGGTGAAGATGCTATTCCCGGAACTCCGGAATTCGATTTGTTCATCAAGGAAGTACGTAACGAAATGACCGTGAAATGTGGACAGAAATGTACCGCCATTCGACGTGTTATCGTTCCGGAAAATTTACTGGAAGATGTACAAATTGCTTTGGGAAAAGCCTTGGACAAAGTGACTATTGGTGATCCACGGCTGAAGGAAGTCCGTATGGGCGCGATGGTGAGTAAAGATCAAGTCGCTGAGGTGCGCGAACGCATACAGGAAATGACAAAGACCGCAGAAATCGTTTATGGCGATTTGGATAAAATAAATCCTATAATCGGTGCTGATGCTGAAAAAGGAGCTTTTATGAGCCCGATTTTACTCCGAGAGGATTTTCCTTTGAAGAATACTGCGGTGCACGAAACAGAAGCCTTTGGGCCAGTGAGTACAATTATGCCGTATAAATCGATGGATGAAGCGGTGCAACTTTCGAAAATGGGAAAAGGTTCGCTCGTTAGTTCCATTGCGACCAACAATGACAAAATAGCAAAAGAATATACGATTCGCGCAGCTTCGCATCATGGACGGATTTTGGTTTTGAACCGCGAAAGCGCCAAACAAAGTACCGGGCACGGCTCGCCTTTGCCAGCTTTAATTCACGGTGGACCCGGACGTGCCGGCGGCGGTGAAGAAATGGGCGGAAAACGCGGAATTAAACATTATATGCAGCGTTGTGCCATTCAGGGTTCGCCAACGACTTTGACTGAAATTACCGGAATTTATCAACCCAATGCCGATTATGTGGAGACAGAAAAACATCCATTTGCATATCATTGGGAAGACATTCAACCTGGAATGTCATTGAAAACCCATAACCGAACGCTGACGGATACCGATATTATAAATTTCGGGAACCTAACGTGGGACCATTTTTATGCCCATACCGACATTACTTCCTTGGAAGGAAGTATTTTCGAACAACGCACCGCGCATGGATATTTAATTATTTCCGCGGCTGCGGGATTGTTTGTGTATCCAAATAAAGGGCCAGTTGCTGCAAATTATGGTTTAGAAGAAATCCGGTTCTTACGGCCTTTGTACCACAACGATACTATTCACGTGCGCTTGACCTGCAAAGAGAAAGTGGATCGTGACCAAAAAGGGAAGGAGTTACCAAGTGGAATCGTAAAATGGTTTGTGGAGGTTTTTGACACGAATGTCACATCGAGCATGGTCGGGAAGGACGAGAATGATAAAGAACCACTCGTCGCCATCGCCACTATTTTAACGATGGTTCAGAAAAAACAAACAAGATTTGTGGAAATTGACAAAGAGACCGTTGAAAAATGTTTGGAGAAATTAACCGAGGAAACCAAACCCAATTGGGGCATAATGACACCACAATCTATGGTGGAGCATTTGGAACTTGGCTATAAAATTGCTGCAGGCGAATTTCAAGACTTTGAAATTTCTACCCCTGAAAAGTACATTGAAGAAACACAGGATACACTTTGGAACTATGAACCGATGCCGAAAAACTATGATTTTCCATTGGCAAAAAAAGGGAAATCGGAAGAGCTAAAGCATGAAAATTTGAAAGTTGCCAAAACGGAAATGCTGAAAGCACGAAAAGCCTATTTGGAGTATTATGAAGAAAATCCAGATGCACTGAATAAAAATCCTGTTTTTGGATATTTGAATAAATTTGAATGGCAACTTTTGGAACGAAAACATCTGAACCATCATTTCAAACAATTCGATCTTTTGGACTGAATTGTTTGAATTTCCCGCCTTCGCGGTAATAAGAAAAATCAAGTTTAAATAAAAAGATTCCTGCCTTAGCGGGAAATAAATATGAAACAAGAACCTTACGTAAAAAGAGACCTAAAGAATAACATCGTCACCATCGAATTTTTTCATCCTGCACACAACAGTTTACCGGGGGATATTTTAGGAAAACTAACCGAAACTATCACTGAAGCCGGAAAGAATAAGGATGCGAAAGTCATCATTCTCAAAAGTGGGGGTGACCGCACTTTTTGTGCCGGGGCGAGTTTTGAGGAATTGATTTCCATAAAAAATGAAGAAGAAGGCAGAACCTTTTTTAGCGGTTTTGCCAATGTCATCAACGCGATGCGCAAATGCCCGAAATTCATTATCGGTCGCGTGCAAGGAAAAGCCGTCGGCGGTGGCGTTGGGGTAGCTTCAGCAATTGATTATTGCATGGCCACTAAATTTGCTTCCATCAAACTGAGCGAGCTGAATTTGGGTATCGGTCCGTTTGTGGTTGGTCCGGCGGTAGCGCGTAAATTGGGTGATAGTGGAATGTCGCAAATCGCCATTGATGCCAATTCGTTTTATTCAGCGGAATGGGCAATGCAAAAAGGCTTGTACACGAAAATTTTTGATTCCACTGAAGAGCTGGACGAAGCTGTGCAAAAATTCGCCGAAAACTTGTGTGATTATAATCCTGAAGCCGTTAAAGAAATGAAGCGAATGTTCTGGCACGGCGCCGAAGATTGGGATGAATTGTTATTGGAGCGCGCTAAGATTAGTGGGCGGTTGGTGTTGAGCGAATTTACGAAAGAGAAACTAAAAAAGTTCAAGTAGTGATGAGCGGTGTGTGGTCTGGTTTTTTGGAATTGAAAAAATATGAATATAAAAAGTGTACATTATTTCAAATTTGAGAATTTGAATGTGTATCAAAATACAATTTTGTTTGAAGATGAAAAAAATAGAAAACAGATTACAGAAATCTCAAAAATGATTTCAGGATTAATAAAACACTTGAATAACAAGAATAAAAATAAAAAAAATCAACTCACCACATACCTCTCAAAACACATCACTGAAATATGATTTATGCATTCAAAAACCTCATTCCCGTCATCCACGAAAGCAGTTTCGTCCATCCACTAGCGGCGGTCACTGGCAATGTGATAATCGGTAAAAACTGTTATATTGGACCGGGGGCTGCAATCCGTGGCGATTGGGGCGAAATAATTTTGGAAGATGGCGTGAACGTACAAGAAAATTGCACGGTACATATGTTCCCGGGGAAAAGCATTGTTTTGGAAGAAAGTGCACATATCGGCCATGGCGCCATTATCCACGGTGCGAATATTGGACGAAATGTTTTGGTGGGAATGAACTCCGTAATTATGGATGGTGTCGAAATTGGTTCGGAAAGTATTATTGGCGCGATGGCTTTTGTAAAAGCCGAAACCAAAATCCCACGCAGAAGTTTGGTAGTCGGCAATCCAGCAAAAATCATCAAAGAAGTTTCAGATGAAATGATCGAATGGAAAACCGCCGGAACAAAATTATATCAACGATTGCCGGCTGACTGCCACGAAAGTTTAAAGGAAGTGGAACCCTTGCGGGAAATTCCAAAAAACCGACCTTTGCAGGAAGATTTTTATAAGACGTTAAATGAATTCCTGCGAAGGCAGGAATCTCATGATTAGAACTTGAGAATGGGATATTATATCTATATCATGTCAAATAGAGCCAACGGGGTACTTTATATTGGAGTAACCAATAATCTGGATGCACGTGTGCAGGAACATAAAACAAAAGTATTTAAAAAATCATTCACTGCACGTTACAATTGTGACAAATTGGTGTATTTTGAGGAGCATAAAAATGGTGCCGAAGCCTCGATACGTGAGAAACAGATGAAAAAATGGAAGCGTGAATGGAAAGTAAATTTGATAGAAGACATGAACCCCGATTGGTTTGATTTAAGTATCAACTGGAATAGTGAGGATTTGATCTACAAAACAAATCGATTCCCGTTTAAAGAAAATATGTGAATTTAAAAACAAGATTTTGAAAAATAGCACAATATCCCGGCTTTCGCAGGAATTTAAACTCCCAAAAATGGGGGAAAGCATCACGGAAGGAACTATCATCAACTGGCTGATCGAAGAAGGTGGTTCTTTTGAAGAAGGCGATATTTTAGTGGAAGTCGGCACCGATAAAGTCGATAACGAAGTTCCCGCACCTTTTTCGGGAAAAATGATCGAACATAAATATGCGCCAAAAGATATTGTAAAAATTGGGGAAACAATTGCTATTTTATCCCTTTCAGAATCTTCTGCTAAAGGAAAGGAGACTAATTTGGTTCCAAAAGAAGCACCTGGTAAAAAAGCAGAAAAGCCTCAAAAAACTATTTCCCAAAAAGTTCGTCCCGAAATAAATTCCGCAAGTTCGGCCTATCACATTCCTGCAAATCGATCGAATAAATTTTATTCTCCTTTGGTGGAAAAAATCGCGCGACAACATCATATCAGTTATGAAGAGCTTGCCCGAATTCCCGCTTCAGGAAAAGAGGGAAGGCTGCGGAAAAGTGATATTTTTAATTACTTAGAAGACGGAAGGCCAGCACAATTTGCCCAAAATTCCCGCGAAGGCGGGAATCCCAATTTTCAGGTTCCCGATTTAAAATTCGACAAAGGAAAAGGAAAAATCGTGGAAATGGATCGGATGCGGCAAATGATCGCCGATCATATGGTTTTTTCCAAACATACTTCTCCTCACGTCACCGCTTATGTGGAAGCCGATATGACCAACCTGGCAAATTGGAGGAACGCACAAAAAGAAATATTTTTGAAAAAACACGGCGAAAAACTCACTTTCACACCACTTTTTGTGCAAGCCGTAGCAAAAGCAATTGCCGATTTCCCGATGATTAATTCCTCATTGGACGGAAAAAATATTATTGTGAAAGAGGAAATTAATATTGGAATGGCAACGGCCTTGCCTAGTGGAAACTTGATTGTTCCCGTAGTAAAAAATGCAAATAAAAAAGATATGAAAACCTTGGCGGCAGAAATCAATGAACTTGCCAGAAAGGCACGCGACAATAAGCTGAAAGCCGATGATACCAAGGGCGGCACTTTCACCATTTCCAACGTGGGTACTTTCGGGAGTTTAATGGGAACGCCGATTATCAACCAACCCGAAGCGGCGATTTTGGCGACGGGAATCATCAAGAAAAGAGCGGAGGTGATGGAATATGAAGACGGCGATAAGATAGAAATCCGGCAGATGATGATGCTTTCTCTTTCCTTCGATCACCGTATTGTCAACGGATTTTTGGCAGGGAGTTTTTTGAAAAAAATTGCGGATTATCTTGAAGAAGATAAAGTTGGTGTAAAAATTTAAAAAATATCTCGCAAAGGCGCAGAGACGCAAAGAAATGGTGATATGGATGAAAATCAACTTTCAAAAATAATTGTAAATACCGCTTATCAAATTCATACGCAATTGGGTCCGGGGCTTTTAGAGTCGGTTTATGAAAAAATTATGTATTATGAACTCATAAAACAAGGCCTTGAAGTAAAATCACAAAAAGAAATTCCGGTAATATGGGATAATTTGAAAATGCCGATAGGATTTCGTGCTGATTTAATTGTAGAAAATAATGTTATAATCGAATTGAAATCTGTCGAAGCTGTTGCACCGGTGCACCTCAAGCAATTACTGACTTATTTAAAACTAACCAATTTAAAACTCGGGCTGTTGATAAATTTTAATGAGGCATTGATTAAAAATGGAATTAAAAGAATAGTAAATAACCTTTAACTTTGCGCCTTTGCGCCTTTGCGAGAAACAAAAACAATGAATATCAAAATACATAAACAAAGCTTTAAACAAGCATTTCAAACTCTCTGCACCGCCAAAGCGATGACCGAATTGTACGAAGAAAACTTAAAAATGGTTTCTAAGTACGTGCACGCTACTTCACGCGGGCATGAAGTTATACAAATTGCCGCAGGAATGCAATTGTTGCCACAAGATTATGCTTTTCCCTATTATCGAGACGATTCCATTTTATTGTCAATCGGAATGAAACCCAAGGATTTAATGTTGCAATTAATGGCAAAAAAGGACGATCCATTTTCCGGCGGAAGAAGCTATTATTGCCACCCGAGTTTGCGTGATGCCGATAAACCTAAAATTCCGCACCAAAGTTCAGCCACCGGAATGCAAGTCATTCCCGGAACAGGTGCAGCGATGGGTTTTTGGTATAAAGAGAGCTTCTCCAAAATTGAGGGCTTCGAAACTCCCCCTTTGGGGGAAAGGGGGCTTGTTCTTTGTAGTCTCGGCGATGCCTCCGTTACCGAAGGAGAAGTCTCTGAAGCTTTTCAAATGGCGGCCTTGAAACAATTACCCATTTTATATTTGGTGCAGGACAACGGCTGGGACATTTCCGCTAACGAAGCCGAAACCCGAGCGCAGAACGCATTTGAATTCGCAAAAGGATTTAAAGGTTTGGAGGCGGTTTCCATTGATGGAACGGATTTTATCGAAAGTTATGAAACCTTGAACAAAGTCATCGATACGATTCGAACCGAACGTCGTCCTTTTTTGGTGCACGCAAAAGTCCCGCTGCTGAACCACCACACTTCCGGCGTGCGAATGCAATGGTACCGCGATGATTTGGACGAAGCGAAATTGCGCGATCCGTATCCGAAAATGCGAAAACAATTGCTGGATAATGGGTTTTCGGAGGAAGAATTGAATAAAATCGAAGACACTGCGAAAAAGGAGGTGAAAAAAGATTTCAAAACAGCGCTAAAAGCAGAAGATCCGAAACCGGAAGATTTGTTCACTCATGATTTTGCGCCTACAGAGATCACCGAAGAATCCGGCGAACGTTCCCCAAAAGGTGCGGGAAAAGTGGTAATGGTCGATTGTGCCTTATTTGCCGTGGAAGAATTAATGAGAAAACACAAAGAATGTTTGTTGTATGGACAGGATGTCGGTGGGAGATTGGGAGGTGTTTTCCGTGAGGCAGCGACTTTAGCACAAAAATTTGGCGATAACCGCGTTTTCAATACGCCGATCCAAGAAGCTTTTATTGTGGGTTCCACCGTTGGAATGTCAGCTGTTGGATTGAAACCGATTGTTGAGGTCCAATTTGCTGATTATATCTGGCCGGGATTGAATCAACTTTTTACCGAAGTGAGCCGAAGTTGCTATCTTTCAAACGGTAAATGGCCGGTTTCCATGATATTACGTGTTCCCATTGGTGCTTATGGAAGTGGCGGTCCATATCATTCCTCTTCTGTGGAAAGCGTGGTGACGAACATCCGCGGATTGAAAATTGCCTATCCGAGCAACGGAGCAGATTTGAAAGGCTTGTTGAAAGCCGCTTATTACGATCCGAACCCGGTGGTGATTTTTGAACATAAAGGATTGTACTGGAGTAAAGTTCCAGGAACTAAAGGCGCAACTTCCGTGGAACCGGCGGAAGATTATATTTTGCCCCTCGGTAAAGCTTGGGTCTTACAGGAAATTTGGAAACAAGAAGAAAAAGAAACCCTTTCCATCATCACATACGGAATGGGCGTGCACTGGGCGATGAATGCTTCCGAAGAACTCGGAATGCAAGACCAAATCGAAATTGTTGATCTGCGGACACTTGCTCCTTTGGACGAAGAAGCCATTATGAAATCGGTGAAAAAATGTGGTAAATGTCTGGTCGTGACCGAAGAACCTTCCGATAATAGTTTTGCAAGAGCCTTGTCCGGAAAAATCCAAGAAAAATGTTTTCAATTTCTGGATGCTCCGGTGATGACGATCGGAAGTGAAAATATGCCAGCTATTCCATTGAATTCAATTTTGGAACAAACGATGATCCCTTCCACCGAAAAAGTGAAAAAGAGAATTGAGGAGATTTTGGGGTATTAGAAATCAATATTGAATTTTTAAAAAAAAATAGTATACTTTTTGTGCTTAATTTTTCGTAAATTTAAATCCCTAAAATTAAAAAAAATGCACATCGACTCGCTTAAGGTGGAATTGATAGATTGGATTTCCAAAATCAACAATCCCAATTCCCTTCAAAAACTATTGAAGCTAAAGGAAAAATTGAAAATTCCTGAAAACAAGATTGGAACAAAAATATTTGGTTCCGGTAAGAATTTGATTGAATATGTTGCCGACGATTTCAACGAGCCTTTGGATGTGTTCAAAGCCTATAAAAAATGAATTTCCTGATCGACACTCACATATTGCTATGGTTCATGGTTGGCGATAGGAGAATTCACAAAAATATTCGCGCCATTGTAGAAAATGAAGCCAACAATATTTTTTTGAGCAATGCGAGCTTATGGGAAATGGCCATTAAAGCGAGTATTGGGAAATTAAAACTGAACAAAAGTTTAAATGAATTACAGATTTATATGGTTGAAAATCAGTTTCTTTTGCTGGAATTTGATTTTGAGGATTTGCAAACCCTTCAAACTTTGCCTTTCCACCATCAGGATCCGTTTGATCGGTTGATCATTGCTCAAGCCAAAACCAAATCTTTGCAGATTATTACCAATGATAAACAAGTGGAATCTTATTTTTGAAAATAAATCAAAGGAAGGAAGTGAAAATATGCCAGCCATTCCATTGAATTCAACTTTGGGACAAACGATGATCCCTTCCACCGAAAAAGTGAAAAAGAAAATTGAGGAGATTTTGGGATATTGAGATTCTACGCCATGCGTGCTACCGCAAAATTTACTTATAGTAGAAAATTATAAATATCTTTTGGACTTAATCAATTCCCCTTTATCCGCTGCCAAAGCTGACGCATCAACTTTTTGGCATCCCTACTTCCTTTAGGTTTTTCGGTGAAAGTCAATGCTTCATTTTGCTTTTTTATTTTATAGCTGAAAACAAAATTTGTTGCGGCAGAATCCAAACTTAAAGTTCCATACCGTAGGTCATTAAAATTAAGTTCCCCATTTTCTTCTGAAATCGTGTACCAACCGTTGGTTATTTTGATCATGCGTATTATTTTGCCTTTATTCCGCAAATTTCCAAGAAGATGATGATTCTTGGAATATTCCGCAAATGTGATAGGTTGCGTATCGAACAAGGAATAATATCCGATCAAAAACGAATTCGAAGTTTTTACATTGGCCGACCATAAAACGCTGTTTAAAGCAGTGGGTTTGGTTTCCATTTCAGAATATGCGATTCCTTGTTTTTTTAAAGCTTCCTCAAATTTGAGATAGGTAATTCCTTTCAAAAAAATGGTCAGCAGCAGATAAGAACTGCTAATGATCAATCCCAACCGGTTGTATTTTTTTCTTTTCGGGGAAGATATCTTTTGGTTCATGGCCAAAATCACACCAATCATAAGAGGAAGGGTGTACAGCGGATCGATCACAAAAATATTTTTATAAGCCACTCGTAAATCGAACGGCCAAAACAGCTGCGTTCCCCAAGTTGTGTGCGCATCCAAGAGCGAATGGGTAACAAATCCGAAAAATAGCAACCAAGACCATTGTTTCCAATTAGCACTTTTTTCGTACAACGAAACAAGATAACCCAGAACAGGCGCGAACAAAGCTGCGAACAAGAAAGAGTGCGTGAAACCGCGATGAATTTCCAGTGAGGTAACAACATCCGTAAAATGACTTGCGAAGATATCCAAATCGGGAATAGTTCCTGCAATCGCTCCATAAAGCATTGCCTTGTTTCCGACTTTTCTCCCTAAAACGGCTTCCCCCACCGCCGCGCCGAGCACAATTTGTGTCAGTGAATCCATTGGTATTTATTGCTGGTTGAACAACGTATTTGACCTTCTACCTTATACGCGAAAATAGGGAAAAGTTAATTGGCGAATAATTAGTAGCAAAAACCAAATAGGAGAGAACTCAAAGTTAGTAGTTAGTAGCTTTTATCCCATCTATCATAATTCTCGCCAATTCATCTTTCAATTGAGCGGGGCTCAATGATTTTTTTTTGGCATACCACAGGTGAAGTGTTCGCAAGGTGCTAAGAATGGAGAACAATACTATTTCCGAATCGTGGTTTTTCAGTTCTCCTTTTTTTATTCCTTCCAAAATGATTTTATTGAATTTTGTTTCATAAGAATTTCGCATTTTTAGAAAATAGACAAGTTGCTTTTTTTCCAAATGCACCCAATCATTGTTCATGCAAGCCAAAAATCTGTTTTTTGAACCGTGATATCGACATGCATTTGAATGATTTTTTCCAGTTTTTTCACGGCGGAAAAAGATTTTGGATAAACCTCATTTATATGTTCCGTGAAATTTTCAGCAGTGGAAATCACGATCAGCGCCAATATTTCTTGTTTAGAATGGATGTGATTATACAAACTGGCCGCTTTCATTCCTAGGTTTTCTGCTAAATCGCGCATACTTACCGCCCGATATCCTTTTTCTTTAAAAAGTTTCGCCGCCAAATGAACAATTTCCTCTTTTCTATTTTTTTCTTGTAACATAAATTTGATCCCAAAAAATTTCCATAAAGCAAAGTTGAAGCTTTATATGGAATAATTGGACATCAAAGTTTTGAATAATTTGAGTTCCTTCCACATAAAAGCACTAAAATCCATATCTTTGCAGGTATATAATAAATGAAGTTTGGATAAAAAAACATTTCATGAAAACAGATAAAATTTTGGAGCAAATCGAAGCAGCGGGCGACGATCATATCGGCTCCAGCAGTGAAAATCCGATACGGAACGATGCCTTTGATCTTAGCGATGAAGAGAAAATTGCTCTCATAAGGCAAGATTTTAAACATATTATGGAAACTTTGGGCTTGGATCTCACCGACGACAGCCTTAAAGGAACGCCGCAGCGAGTGGCCAAAATGTTTGTTAAAGAAATTTTTGGCGGATTGCACCCTGATCAAAAACCAAAATTGTCCGTGTTTTCCAATAAATACAAATATGGGGAAATGTTGGTCGAAAAAAATATCACCGTTTATTCCACTTGTGAACATCATTTGCTTCCAATTGTGGGGCGCGCGCACATTGCCTATATTTCAAACGGCACCGTTATAGGACTTTCCAAGATGAACCGAATTGTGGATTATTTTGCAAAAAGACCTCAAGTGCAAGAGCGGTTGACAATACAAATTGTGAAGGAATTGCAAAAAGCCTTAAACACCAAAGATATCGCTTGTGTAATCGATGCAAAACATCTTTGCGTCAATAGCCGCGGAATTCGAGATACCGTAAGCAGTACCGTGACAAGTGAATTTGGAGGAAAGTTCAAAGAAGATTCCATAAAACGGGAATTCTTGGATTATATCCGATTGGACACGGAATTTTAAAAAAAAACAGCTGATTCCTTTTAAAATAATGGCTATTCCGCATTAAAAATTTTCCGTGGATACCTTCAACTTAAAGAATCATTTACCTTTAAAATAAGTATGTTTAAATAATATGGAATTATACGAAAACCAAGATTTGAAAATATACAATTCCCTTGCGGGCGTAAAGGAAAAATTTGTGCCGCTTCAGGAAGGTTATGTGGGCATGTATGTCTGTGGCCCAACGGTTTATAGCAATGTTCACTTAGGGAATTGTAGGACTTTTGTGTCCTTTGACTTGGTTTTCAGGTACCTTAAACATTTGGGGTACAAAGTCCGCTATGTGCGAAATATCACCGATGCAGGTCATTTGGAAAATGATGCCGAATCTGGCGAAGATCGCATTGCGAAAAAAGCCAGACTGGAAGAAATTGAACCAATGGAAGTTGTTCAGAAATATACCGTCGATTTCCATGAAACCTTGGCAAAATTCAACAATTTTCCGCCAAGCATCGAACCCACCGCAACCGGACATATTATAGAACAAATTGAAATAATCAAGGTTTTGTTGGAAAAGGGTTTTGCGTACGAAGCAAACGGATCGGTATATTTCGATGTTGCGACTTATAATAAATCAGAACAATACGGCATTTTGAGCGGACGGAAATTGGAAGATATGATCGCAAATACACGCGATTTAGCAGGACAGGATGACAAAAAAAGTCCACAAGATTTTGCGCTTTGGAAAAAAGCTGAACCGCAGCATATTATGCGTTGGCCGTCGCCTTGGAGTATTGGTTTTCCGGGCTGGCATTTGGAATGTACTGTTATGAGCTCTAAATATTTGGGTGAAGAATTTGATATTCACGGCGGGGGAATGGATCTGAAATTCCCGCATCATGAATGCGAAATTGCCCAAGGAAAGGCGGCCACCGGAAAAAATCCCGTTCATTACTGGATGCACGCGAACATGCTTACATTGAACGGAAAAAAAATGGCTAAAAGCACGGGAAACTTTATTCTTCCTGCCGAATTGTTCTCGGGAAAAAGCGATTTATTGAAAAAAGGGTTTTCACCAAGCGTGGTCCGATTTTTTATGCTGCAAGCAAATTACAGAAGTGTACTTGATTTTTCTGAAGAAGCTTTGAATGCCGCGGAAAAAGGTTTTGATAAATTAATGGATGCCATCGATACGATCGATAAATTGAAAGTTTCCCCGAATTCTTCTTTTTCTGTCGAAAAATGGAAACAACAAGGCTATGATGCCATGAACGATGATTTTAACAGTCCGGTTTTAATTGCTAATTTGTTCGAAGCGGTAAAATATATTAATTCGATAAAGGTGGACAAGAAGCAAATTTCAAAAGAAGATAAAGGTATTCTAAAAGAAGCAATGAACGCTTTTGTGTTTGAAATTTTAGGATTGGAAAACAATAATATTTCCGTTAGTAAAAAAGATGATCGACTTTCAGAAACCGTGAAATTGTTGATTAATTTGCGAAATGAAGCGAGATTGAACAAAGATTTTACTTTAAGCGATAAAATTCGGGACCAACTTGCCGAACTGGGAATTGAATTGAAAGATGGTTCACAAGGAACGGAGTTTTCGATTGTTCAAACCTAACAGGTTTCCAAAACCTGTTAGGTTTATAAGCATGATAACCTATGAAAAATCCACTTCAAAAAAAGAACAAAAAATTTTCGGTGGGCTCGATTTTTATTTTTCCGATAAAAGTATATCAGAAAGTCATTTCGCCGCTTTTTCCGGGATCTTGTAGGTTTCACCCTACATGTTCTCATTATGCTGTTGAGGCGATTGAAAAGCATGGAATTTTCAAAGGAACACTGCTTTCCGTTCGCCGAATTGCGAAATGTCATCCTTGGGGCGCATCGGGTTATGACCCAGTTCCAGAAAAGAATATTGAACATTGATCTTTTTATTAATTGGCTCGCATTTCGGTCGATTTTGAAGAAAAAATAAATATCTTTCCAACAATTATATATTTCATAAAAATGTTGAAAATTATAAAAGAAAATAAAGCCGTCGTACAATTCCTTCTTACTTTCGGCGGACTTTATTTAATCCTTGCCGTTCTATACAAATTCTATTTGGGGATGGATTTTTCGATCAATAATTTCCCTGATTATTTCACCCGATTGGTGGCGGAACAATCTCGTGAAATGGTTCAGGTATTCGGATATAGTTCCAAAATTGAACCACATCCGTTTCAAGAATCGATGAAATTTTTTGTGAATGACCGCTATTTGGCGCGCATTGTGGAAGGTTGTAATGGAATTAGTGTTATTATTTTATTCGTTTCCTTTATTTTTGCCTTTTATAAAGGAGCAAAAAAAACATTTATTTTTGCTTTTTCCGGATCGGTTTTTATATATGCCATTAATATTTTGCGCATAGCTTTGCTGGCAATTGCAATTTATGAATATCCAGAATATACGGATTTCTTGCATGGAACTGCTTTTCCCGCTATTATTTATGGCACCGTTTTTCTTCTTTGGTTTGTATGGGTGAATAATTTTTCAAAAAACACAAAAAAATGGAAACCTGGAAAAAAATCGTAATTATTAGCGTGATTTTCTTGGGAATGATAGCAATTCGGTTTTTCGAAACCGATTTGTTTTACGATCCGTTAATTCATTTTTTTGAAGGAAGTTATTTGACGCAACCTCCGCCGGAATTTAATTTCTGGCAACTGATTTTATACACTTCTTTTCGGTTTTGGCTTACAGCATTATTGTCACTTTTGATTTTGTTCGTTGCATTTCGGAGCAAAAAGATATTGCGATTTTCGTATCTTTTGTTTGGAACAGCTTTTTTGGTATTGATCGCCTTATTCGCATATTTCTTGTTCAATATGGCACCTGAAAATTATTTTCTTCTTTTTTACATTCGGCGCTTTCTCATTCAACCCATTTTTATCATTCTATTGTTGCCGGCATTTTATTATCAAATGAGTTTAAAACAGTAAATATTTTTTATCTTTGGCATAAAAATATAGCTATGATAAATAGAATTCTAATGGTTTTAATGATAGGTTTGTTGGTTTCCTGTGGGAATGAAAACAAAAAAAATGAACCGGAAGTGAAAACCGTCGATACCAAAACGGAAATACATGAATCAGTTCCAACTAATGCGAAATTTGAAGATAGAGCTTTGGCCAATACATATGATAACTATATTGATTTGAAATCGAGCTTGGTAAATTCTGATATGGAAAAGGCTCAAAAATCAGCGAAGAATCTAGCGAAAAGTTTGGAGGAAATTGATGCGTCCAGAGAAATGAAGGAGAATGCCATTAAAATTTCTGAGGTTTCAGATATAGAGGCCCAACGCGAAGTTTTTCAATTTCTTACAGAAGACATGATCAAATTGGTGAAAGGGAATTTTTCTGATGGGAACGTTTACGTACAATTTTGTCCGATGGCATTTGGAGGAAAAGGTGCTTACTGGCTTTCGAATGGAAAAGATATCCTCAATCCTTATTACGGTGATAAAATGCTGAAATGTGGAGAAGTTAAAGAGGTGCTTAAATAATTGTTGAAAAGAATGATTTTTGACCATTTATTCTGAACGATTCCCTTTGAAAATTTGACCGCTCCTTTCCGTTTAATAGCGAAAAATAATTTAAACCTTTCATTTTCTTTGCTCCAAAATGCGACCAAAATCTGATATGGATAGCATTTTGTTACAATCCATTAATTTTTTGAAACTTTGCAAAACTTATGAATAGGTTTATGATTGCAAAATAGTGACCTATGGGAAGGGAAAATTTAATGAACGTTTTAGGGAATTGTGTAAAAGCCTGCAATTTTAGCGCAAATGCCTGTTTGAATCAGAATGATATTCAGGGAATGGTGGATTGCATGCGCGCGACCCATGTTTGTGCAGAGGTTTGCAGTGCTTTGATTCAACTATTGGGAATGGATTATGACGATGTAACGGATTTGGTGGAATACTGTATTAAAGTTTGCAATGCTTGCACGGAAGAATGTGATAAACACGCGTATGAACATTGTCAAAAATGTGCAGCTGCTTGTCGGGAATGTGCCGCTGCCTGTTCCAACTACTTGAAATAAAAAAGTTTTAAATCGAAGTAGTATCCATATCGGCTTGAAGGGATTTTTTGGTTTTAGACCGAAGTTTTCTTATGACAAATTTATATCATGGCAACATTTTAAAGAATTCCTCAAAGTATTTTACATTTGAATTCATTTTGGAAACCATCAAAGCTCCTTCATTATTTCAGCAAATAATTTGAATGATTTCACCCGATCTTCCTGTTGATAAATATGGGAAACGATCATGAGTTCATCTACTTTGGTTTGTTCCATAAAATCCTTGGTTTTTTGCTTCACGGTTTCTTTATTACCCACGAACGAAAATTTCATCATTTGTTGTAAAGCGGGATGCGCTGCCACCGCTCGTAGGTCTGGTGTCATTTCCACAGGTTTCTGCATATAATCGCTATTTCCGGTAATGACGCCCAACATCATCCGAATCATTGAAGTTGAAATCCGCTCGGCTTCTTCATCGGTGTCGGCTACAATCACGTTCAAACCGGCAATCGTGTATGGTCTTTCCAAAACTGCCGAAGGTTCAAATTGGTTGTGATAAATGTTGAGTGCGGAGAATAAGTGCGTTGGTGCAAAATGACTGGCAAAAACATAAGGCAATCCTTTTTTTGAGGCCAGATGCGCACTATCGGTGCTCGATCCTAAAATATAAATCGGTACATCAACTCCTTCGGCAACCGTAGCACGGACTTTTGAATTACTATTATTCGGTGAGAAATATTGCTGAATTTTACTAACTTCCTCCGGAAAAGCGTGAACCGCCTGCATTCGATCTGAGCGAATTGCTTGCGCCGTGGTCTGATCCGTTCCGGGAGCTCTACCCAGTCCGAGATCGATGCGATTCGGATATAAGTTACCCAATGTTCCAAACTGTTCCGCTACAATAAGTGGCGAATGATTGGGCAACATAATTCCGCCGGAGCCCACTCGTATTTTCTGGGTTCCCGCGGCGATGTTAGCAATGAGTACCACCGTGGCCGAACTGGCGATGCTGATCATATTATGATGTTCGGCCAGCCAAAAGCGTTTGTAGCCAAATTCCTCAGCTTTTTGTGCCAAATCAAGGCTTTTTTTAAAGGTTTCCTGAATTCCAACATTAACGCCAACACTTGCCAATTCCAATATGGAAAAAGAGATTTTCATTTTTGGTCTGATTTTCAATTATGATCAGATTTCACCAGTAATGAAGTATTTTCTGGTGCTGATCAACATTTGTTACGAAGGAAAGGTAAAGAAAAAGGAACTCTTTCCCAAACAAAAAATGGTTTGTTAACGTTATTTTATTATCAGTTTCAAAACTTGCTTGTCGTTTCCAACTAATTTCAGAAAATATAAACCTGATTTCAAATCAGAAATAATTATGGACTGTTCAAAATTTAACGTTCCATCTTGCAAAATTTGGCCCATTTCATCAAAAATAGTGTAATTGGAACCTTTTAATGGAGTTTCAGATGAAATGGTGATAATGGAATTCGCCGGGTTCGGATATATAGAAAGTTCCGCATTCGTCTCCCCAAAATTATTGGTGTTCAGGTTATCCAAATAATCTCCAAGGTAACCGTTCAAATCCAGTGTATGAAGTTGTTGAGGAATTTCGGTAGAACCATTCAGATAGAAATATTCGTTGGAGAGAAAATAGTCTTTTCCGTTTTCCGTGGCAATTCCTTCAATTTGATGAAGAGGCAAATTCAAATTCACTTTTCGTTTGTTTCCATTTGTGAAATCCTGTCCTTCAAAATCGTAAAGCAGATAGACAAAAGGTTGAAGCAAGGTAGTATAGCCAGAAAGCACCACTAATCTTTTCGCTTCCAAATAGGTAGCTCCGGTGACCATTCCGTTTGTGTTCAAAGTTCCTTCAAAATTAGCAACCTGATCACCCGGTGTTTTGGATAAAGAATAAATGGCCGTATTGTTGCTCTGCCATTGCTTGGTGAAAAGGAATATTTTGTCGGAAGAAACAATAAGTGCTTCACAATCGAAATCGGTCGTATTTGGGGTTTGCTCCGAAAAATCAACTTGGTCTTCATACACAAAATGAATGGTGTCAATTTGTGGCGTTCCAGATAAAAGGCTGCTTTTTAAGATCCGATAAATTTTTAAATCGCTTCTATTTCCATGGGAATTGTTCCCGAAATCGCCTACATAAATATAATTCACATCTTGTGAAATTGCTTCCCAATCGGTGTTGCTTGTGGTTGAAAGTGAATAGGTTTCCAAAATAGTTCCATCGGTAGGGGACAAGGCGTACAAATTAGTGTCGTCATTGTCATTATGGGTGAAAAGTTGGCCGTTCCAAAAAATGAGACCGGAAGTTTCGGACACAAGTGTTCCCAACGGAAACGAATTAGTTGGAACAATCGAAGTCGGCTCATACGCACAAGAACCGTCGTTCACCGTTGCTGCTGGATTGTAATTAAGCGACAGGGGATCGGTGCAACCACTGATCTGAGCTGAAAGTCCAAATGGAGCAGCAAAAAGTAACAGTACTGCAAAATATTCAAAAAAACGTAAAATAGTTTTAGAATGCATATAATGAATTTTGAATTGTCTTCTTCCATGGACGAAAATGTACAAGGAACATTACAAACTATATGGGTTAGGTTAAAAAATAAAATAGGACCATTGTTTTAAAATCAATATTGTTCTAAATAATTTGTTCAGGGTTTCTGTTTTTTCTGCAGACTTCCAAAAAGACAGGTCACGAGGTGGAAAAAAACAAATTATAGTTCCGTCATAAATTGTATATATGACTTGAGTTCATTAATAAAATAAAAACAAACAGTTTTAAATTCACCGAAAAAAAACAACCGTTTGTTTGGTCGCTTCAGAAACACTTGTTAAGTTTACGTAAATTTAAGTGTTTTTTATTCAAAAACCGAGCAAATGGAACATTATTATCCTTTTCCTAAAAATTTGAAAACTATCTTGATTGCCTTTGTTTGCTTGGCATCGAGTGGTGTATTTGCTCAAAGTGGAATGACCCTGCAATGGAATTCCGAAGTAGGTTGTTTGGAATATGGCGAAGAGCGCTATAAAGATGAACCCGTGCCTATTGAAGAAATTTCATTGGATGATTGCATCAAGGTATGTAAAAATTCCGTGGTTTCCTATATCCTTCAA
>JBDNFD010000138.1:0-9238 GCA_041689995.1 Flavobacteriaceae bacterium
ACTGCCATACTGCATAAATTCGGAAAGGGCTTGAAAATTGATCTCGAGTTTATCGAGGTAGTTATAGATCACTTTCGCTTCGGAAGAAAATAAAAAAACGTCCTTATCTTCATAATAATATAATGGCTTTACCCCAAATCTGTCCCGGACCAAACTTATGGTTTGTTTGACTTTATCATAATGGCCAAATGCAAAATCCCGTTTAATTCCCGTAGTTGAAAATCCTTTTCTTGTAACAAAAGATACAACACCTCGGTATCGGAAGTAGTTTGTAATGACAATTTGTATTTTTCCGCCAGTTCTTTAAAATTATATATTTCCCCATTATAGATCAGCACGGAATTTCCATCGGGCGAAAAGGGTTGATTGGAACGCTCGTCCAAATCCAAAATGCTCAATCGGTAATGCACGAAATCCATACAAGCATTCCCGAACAGACCCGTATGATCTGGACCTCTATGTTTGGACAAATTAGCAGCAGCATTAAATTTTGCCGAATTCTTTTTTGTTTTATCCTTATAAATTACTCCGGCAATTCCACACATTTTAGTATAGATTTTTAATTTTCTTCATTTTTGATCTTTCAATATTCATCGACTATTAACAAGGAGAGCTCCATTTTGAACAGTTGGAGTAAATTTCAAGTGCGCAACGACCCACCATAGCGTGAACTATCGAAATTATTATTTCTTCTCACTATTTTCAGTTTCCATTTGACCACAAACTTTCTAAGACCATTTCTGAATTCTTGATTTTTCGTATTTAACAAGGTCTCGCATATAGCTTGTATTTCTTCTGCTTGAATTGATAAGATATTTTCTGTTTCATTTTTTTGGGCAGATGACTTATTCTTTGGGAATTCTTTGAATTTCAATCTATCTTCCAGCGGCAATAGATTTGCAATTCTATCAATACTGTTCGGAAACAATGCCAGTATATGACTGTGATAGGTTTCAAAAAATTTATTCTCCAAAAAAGGTGATTCACCGATTTTCACATCACTGTCTATACAGTGACGATAGAAATTCCTCCCTGCTCCCGGCAGGGCATTATTCATAATACTCATTATTTTTATTCCCTTTAGGGACATGGAAGGGTTCACACTTTTGGTTAGCTTGTCAGTGACTTGGGTTTTTAAATCCAAAAATCTGTTGAAGTAACTTTTGGCGAGAAAGACGGAGTCTTTTTTATAAGGACAAAATAACCACTCAATATTCTCAAACTCCTTGTAATGAGCCAAAAACAAATCGAAAAGGAATAAAGTTTTGTAGTCGTTTTGCATCCATTCGGCATATTCCCGCACATTACCTGATTTCATTCGGTGCTTATATAAGGACAAGGCATGTTCATAAGGATTTCTTAGGATACAAAACATTTTAATTTTAGTAATTCCTGCGATTTTTGCAGCCTCTGAAAGAGAAGAGAGCAAATCCTTATTGGAAAACAGACGGATCAGTATTTCATTAGAAAGGGCTATTTTATCACATTTATTCCGTTCAGCTGCCGTTTTTAGTTTTTGCAAATATACCAAGAGCTGCTCCTTCAAATTTTTAGGAAGACAAAGTATTCTTGCCAATTCATGTCCGTTACCAGGGGTAATGACACCATTTTGCATGTCGCCGTCCCACTGAGAAGATGGAACATAAATGCCTTCTTTCGCTAACAAGACTCTGTTTTGGGTTTGCATCGTTTGCAAGTAGGAACTGGCTGTTTTGTTCATCCCAATATGGAGGTGTAATTCCATAGGCTATAAATATTCCTTTAAGTTTTGGTATTCTTCTCGGTACAATTCGACGAGTTTCTGGCGAATGTCTTTCCCTATCATTAGTTTTGCATTGGTGCTGTTTATTTTCTGATAGACATTTCCCAGGAAAGATTTTCCAATGCCAGTACCTCCCATAAGTCGACGAATGTAAAAATCTAACTTCTTGCTTCTGAGGTGCCTGGTTTTATTTTTATGCCCCAAAAAAACTGGTTCCTGCATTGGTTGAAGATCCAAAAATGTGGAGATTTCCTTCATGCAATTATCTGGATATTCCAGCATGTTTCTCATACCAACTATGTGCACATTATTTTTCCCCAGTGCATTTTCCCACAATCGGATATACTTCACATATTTCCCATGTTCCAATGCAAATTTTGCCCCTTCCACATCGATCTTTTCGGGCTGAGAAGAAACAACTTCAAAAAACTCGGTCAAATTGGTATGAGGTTGTGTAGTGATGTGCGGTCCATAATATTCATACGAGCTACAAAAGCGCTGCACTGGATCACGTACTATGAAGATCACTTTTTTGTATGTAAGGTTGGCAATATAGTCAAGTGCTGTTTTCTGATAAAAATTGCACACCGACGCCTCCAAGTAATAAGTTGTTTTTTGCGGAACAAAAAAAACATCCCAATCGAAACCGGGATTTTTTACGTTCATTTCGCAATGGTAATTCGTCTTGTGCTCATCCACGAGGGCAAAGGTTTCTTTGGGGTTCGATCCAGAAATTTCCGGATGTTGCAACAAAAGATCAAAGAGGGAACTGCTCCCACATTTTTGAAAACCGACAAGGAAGAGGTTTGGTTTCGTCACTGGCAATAAAGATAATATGTTATAAACTTCGTTAAGAATGCCACCATATAAGGTACACTCACTTTTCCACTAAAAAATTAATATAAACACTTCTCGAAAAATTTTCCTTGCAGGGTTATTACTAATATATTTATATTTTCAAAATCAGACATCATAACCATATTTTGCCAAATCTATTCCAATTAGGATAGATGTCAACCTATTACTTTCTTTATACCGATTTTGGGCTGAGATTTCTATCTTCCGTTTGATTTTTTTTTCAAATTTGCGATCAACCGCTGATGGCATAATTTTCCAAAATCTTTTTGACAGGTACCAAAGTGCATGAATAGGTCGCACATAAAATGTTTTGCCGGAATTAGGGTACTCTTTTAGTATAAATGGATTGAAATACCTTTTTAGCCCTAATAATGCAGGTGGATAACCCTCGTTGACTTTTTCTGAAAAATTCATTTGACCAATTATTTCATTTGGCTCCAGTGAAATATGAGTGCATATTTTAGACATAAATTCCTGGGGGTTATCGCGAAAAAGTTCATAAGGCAATACCAGCACTTTGTTGCTCCCAAACAGTTTTTGGTAATATTCAATGAGATAATGATATTTTAGACTATCACGAGAAAAGTTTTTTATTCCAGGTGGCATAAAATATTGATCAAGGTTATATGAACCCTCATTTTTCAGATATTGAAAATAGCTGGATTTCAACATGCTTCTTTGTTCCCTGATAACGATCAAAATCTTCGCAGTGGGCAAACAATGATATAAACGATCTGCAATATTCTTACTCGCAAAATCGTGATAATGTGGAAAACCAGAAAGGTCTTCACTCGAAAAAACAACTACATCTTTTTTTGTTCCCAAGTATTTGGAACATAATTCCTCCGCCTTTTGGGACTCAAATCCAAATGCCCATGGACTAATAAAATACTTCCGGATTTCCGGCTTGGGAACATTATAAAAAATATTATTAAACTTCTGAAAAAAGCGTTCTTGTAGAAAAGAGGTGCCAGTTTTTGGATAGCCTAAATGAAGAAGAATATTTTTTTCTTCCATGTGAATTATTCGATTTGGAATGATTTTAATATTAAAAAAATGATATATATTCTTTAATACCTTATTTTTTCAATTTTTATAAGGGATAAATGCCAAGGTAATTTGGTTAATAGGCATTGAGAATATCCACTACCTTTTCTTTATCTGTAAAAACGGGGCTGATAGGTAAACTTACTACTTCTCGGTGTATTTCTTCAGATATAGGAAGTGAATAATGTCTAAGTTCGGGATATCCTTCCTGTTGATGCGGAGGAACGGGATAATGGATTAATGAACCGACTTCATTTTCATTCAGATAGTTAATAAACTCTTCACGGTTACTTGTGCGAACAACAAACAAATGCCATACATGCCCCTCTGACTTCAAAGAGCCATCCAAGACTTTTGGCAATATAATTTTAGCATTCGTGATGTTATTTAAATAATAATTTGCAATTTCCCTTCTTTTTTGATTGTCGGCATCCAATCCTTTAAGTTTTACCCGAAGAACGGCCGCTTGTATTTCATCTAGGCGACTGTTATATCCCTGATATTTGTTATAATATTTTTTTTGTGATCCATAATTCCCTAAAATTCGACAACACTCAGCTAATTCTTCATTATCGGTACAAATTGCACCTGCATCTCCCAAGGCACCTAAGTTTTTACCTGGATAGAAACTGAAGCCCGCTGCATCGCCCAGTGAACCTATTCGTTTGTTATTATAGACAGCACCATGTGATTGGGCCGCATCTTCGATAAGTTTCAAATCATATTTTTTACAAAGATCCCCAATCTTTTCAGTATAGGCATTTTGTCCATATAAATGCACAATCATTATAGCCCTTGTTTTTTCAGTGATTTTTTCTTCGATCAAGTTTGGGTCTATGTTAAAGGTTTCGATATTCGGCTCAACCAATACCGGTTTCAATCGATTATCGGTGATTGCCAAAATAGTAGCAATATAGGTATTCGCAGGAACGATTATCTCATCGCCTTCTTTAAAATATCCCAGTTCAATATAGGCTCTTAGAATAATTCGAAGTGCGTCAAGTCCATTTGCCACTCCGATGGTATGCTGGACACCATTATATTCTGAAAATTCTTTTTCAAAAGATTCCAGTTCTTTTCCCATTAAATACCACCCTGATTCAACAACACGGTTCACCGCTTCTTTAATCAGGTCAATATAATTATTGTTTATTTTCTGAAGATTTAAAAATTCGATTTTCATATTTAATGATTATTTTTTTGCCATTGTTCAAATCCTATTTTTTCCCAAGGCATACCTCTTTTAAAATTATATGGGCAAGAATAATAAGATTTTCCGTCTTTCTTTGATTTTAGTTCTCTTACATCCTTAATTGGCTTTGCAGGGTTTCCGACTACCAATTGAAAATTCTCCACAGGACAGAATACTTTAATTATCGAACCCTTATTACTGTTATACTATGTTGCAGTCATGTCGTTTATACCTTTCTGACAAATCTCGCTGGACTTCCAACCCAAAGTTCACCATCCGGAATATTTTTAGTCACCATACTATCTGCACCAATCATTGATTTTTCTCCAATCTTAACTCCCCCAAAAATTGTTGCATTCGCTCCAATTGATGCACCTTTTTTTATAATTGTTGTTTGAAATTCTTGCGGATATTGTTTTGAACGAGGATATTTATCATTTACGAAAGTTACATTGGGTCCAATGAAAACATTGTCTTCAATTCTCAATCCGTCCCAAAGATAAACTCCACATTTCACTGTTACGTTGTCACCAATAATCACATTATTCTCAATAAATGTATGACTATTAATATTGCAGTTTTTGCCAATTCTAGCATTACTTAAGATAATACTAAATTGCCAAATTTTTGTTTCTGCACCAATGTTCTTAGATTGAACGTCCGCAAGTGGATGAATGAAAAAATTTTTGTTTTCAATTCCTGCCATAATATCTTCTTTTTGGGTTTTATAAATTGTGTAAACAAAACGCTAAATACCACAATTTTTAAATAATCCTCAAAAGTGGAGAATTTCTAAATATCACATAGAGTCCCTACTCGACAATTTTTTCCGAATACTGTTTCCTCTCTAATTGTTACCCGATGACCAGTCGAGAAATTTTCACCAAAAGAGGATCCCGCATATAATATTGTATGGCTCCTAATAAGTGATCCTTCCCCTATTGTCGTTTGTTGATTTTCATAATCCTCACTTTTATAATAATTAGCGTCGGGTTCACCAATTATACAATTATTACAAATCACTGCATTATCCTCAATAATAACGTTATCGTAAATAATGGAATTATCGCCAATTTTGACATTTTTCCCTATTTCGCTCTTTGAACTTATAGTGATATTTTTATTATTGAATTTCATAATGGCGTAGATTTTAATTCTTTAAAACTTCCTTTTATCGTTTGCTTTGAAAATCTAAAAATTGTTGGTAATCACGAATGTAATCATCTTCCGCGTATTCCTGAGAGGTCAACACCAAGCAAACTGCACCGGATGAAAAGTTAATCTCCTGAGCCCAAATACCCGGAGGAATATGCAGGCCATAGTACGGCTTATTGAGCATTACTTGCCTTTTAACGGAACCATCATCCAATAAAACTTCAAAAGCCCCGCTGGCTGCTATTAAAAACTGGTCGCATTCCTTGTGTGCATGAGCTCCTCTTGACGCACCCCCTTGAATATCGTATAAATAAAATACTCTTTTCAAACGAAAGGGAATTACGCCTTGTCCATTATTAATAGCGGTAATATTGCCTGCAATATTCTCGATTTTTGGAAGTTCAATCATACTACAATCAAAAACACTATGTCTCATAAAGCTTTTAAATAATTTCCAAAATTCCTGATATAATCTTGTTCATCAAAAAGGCTGTCGGAAGCATGTAAAGATAAGGCATTGGTTGAAAAATTTTCAAGATGTCTCCAAGTTTTTGCGGGCACGTATAATCCGTAGTAGGAGCGGTTCAAATTAAAAATCTCTTTTTGGTCATCGGGCATGGTTATTACCACATCAAAACTTCCGCTTAAAGCTATTATAAACTCATTTTGCTTAGAATATGCATGGCCTCCGCGCACTTGTCCACCGGGCACATCATAGGTCCAAAACACCCTTTCGATTTTAAAAGGAACTTGATTTTCATTCTCAAAAAAGGTGAGGTTCCCACGGGGGTCTTCAATTTTTGGTAATTTTATCTTTCGCACCGTATCCATTGTTTTTCCTAAAAAAAATTATTGTATATCCGTTATTGGTCATAACCCTGTAATGCCTGTATAACTAGCCTGTCGAACAATCGTTCCCCAAAATACCTTCGATTGAGTTTGTAAATGAACTCATTAAGGTATAATTGCAAATATTTCTTCTTTATTTTATGATAGGTTCCCACAAAATTGCGTTTTGCGTTGCTTATCGCAATATGGACCCACTTTAGGGTTTCCTTGGTTGTTTCTTCGCTGGATTTTTCGGAAATATGTATTTCCACGTAATCGGCTATGTCCACATAAGATGTGCTCTGATCGGTAAACACAGTCGCTTGCTCACCGTCAATACTGCTTTTGAGGGCTTCGTCCGCTTCGCCGGACTCGTGGCCATCAAGTACTTTGGCCTTGAAATACCTGCATTGTCTTTCTACTTTGCCCGTTTCCAAGTCTTCCAGCACAGTGCTTTCAGCCATGATCATTGCATTCGACTTGGTTTTGCTGCCACGTCCGGCCTTCTGGGTGTTGTGCTCACGTTCCGAAGCCTCTATGGTGAAATAGCTCTCGTCCATTTCCATCATCCCTTCCAATGTGTAGCGGTCATCCCTTTTTCCCATGGCCCTGCGAATTTTATGGATCATAGCCCAGACTGGCTCATAACGTTTCATGCCAAGCTGACGCTGGATTTCCTTACTTGAAAATCCTTTTTTTGTGGCACTGATCAGGAACATGGCCTTGTACCAAGTCATAAAGGAAAGGTTGGAGCTTTGCATGATTGTCCCGCTGCGCAATGAGGTGCGGCTCCGGCATTTTTTGCACTCATAGCTCCATCGGCTTTTGATCCAATAATGCTCGGAATGACCACAGTTCCGGCACTTCACGCCAACTTTGTCACGCTCCTGTTTGAAGTGGTTCCTGCAAGTTTCCTCGCTTCCAAAATGGTCTGTAAAATCAAATAAGTTCATAGATATATATTTTACTCAAATATAAGCATTTATATTGAATTATGAGTATTTACGGATATACAAAAAAATTATCTATTTATTCTACTGTTTCGACAAAGAGTACTATTTTAAATCAAAATTCAATTAGAGGATATATTTTTTGCGATATAATCAGCTATCATTTCATCCAATATTTTGGCTTGTGCCGGGTTTGCAAATTTTTTCAAGCCTCGATAACGTTTTATGCGATTGCTGGTATCTACTTGTTCATCCGATTTTCTTAATACGTCCTTTCTGGCACTACTTTTTGACACACTAAGTTTCTGATCTTGTTTTACCCCCATAATTTCGGGAATGTGATAGATACCTCCAGCCATAGTCGCTAATATTAGTGCAGGCTGATGATCGCCAATACTGTGTTCCAAAATATCACAAAGTTTCAAAAATATTTCCTTTCTCGCCAACTCGGAAGATCCGGGCATGTACCAATTACCATTTTTAAAGTCAGCCAAAAGATTAATCTTTTTTCGCTTATGTTGATCTGCAGTTCGTTTTCTCCTCCAAAAATCGTTCCTATCAAATAGAAATTCACGAGCCAAAACTGGAAGACATTTAGGACCATACAACTGATAGTCCCGCATGAGGATAGACATTACCCGTTTGAAACTACGTCGATCAACTCGATCCAAAATACGGTGATGCACCTCATGCGTGCACATGGCAATATCGGGGTGGCTTTCAAGGATATTAACTTGTTTTTGTAATTTTTCTGGATCTGTCCAATAGTCATCGCCCCCACATAAAGCAATATATTTTCCCCTACTCGAAAATATCGCGTATATCAAATTAAACCGTAAGGTTGGCACTTGATCTAATCTCATATTATTTTCCCTATGCTGCAATATGAGACGTATTTTATCCGGATATTTTTTTGCATATTCGACACAGAGTTCCCTTGTTCCGTCAGTGGAACCGTCTTCCCCTATTATCAGTTCAATTGGAAAATCAGTTTTCTGCATCAAAACGCCTTCCAAACACTCCTTAACATAATCAACTTGTTGGTAAGTTAATACGATTACTGAAAGTAAGGGCTGTTTTGTCGTTTTATTAGGAAATTCCTGAACTTCCTTATGCTCATATCTATTTTTAAATTCTTCGAAATTCATTATAACTGTTATTTATTGATCGTGCAAAGATCATAGCTCCTGCAATTCAACCATGCGTTTAAAATTGGGATTATTATCTGCCAATTTTCTATAACTTCCTTCTGAAACAATTCTGCCATTGTCCATCAACACAATACGGTCCGCATTGCGAATGGTTGACAAGCGGTGCGCCACGATCAAAATGGTATAGTTCCCTTTTAATTTGTCGATGCTGTTTTGAATAGCCTTTTCCGTTTCGGTATCCAATGCAGAGGTGGCTTCATCCATAATGAGGATGTCGATGTCTTTATAAAGTTCC
>JBDNFD010000139.1:0-31037 GCA_041689995.1 Flavobacteriaceae bacterium
AGTACTGACCACCAACTACGAAAAGTACAATGGATATATCACTCCAAATGCTACCGGGACGTACTATGTGGGGATTAAAGGATATGCTACCTATTATTATGTAATGCTTGATGATATCTCTGTGAACGTAGCCGATGGCTGCTTTAATCCGGCAAATCCAATTGTAGCAAATGTTACCGAAAACAGTGCAAATATTTCTTGGACTGCTCAAGGTGATGCAACCCAATGGGAGGTAGCATATGGAATTGAAGGATTTGACCCAGACGGGAACGAAGGAACTTCCCTCATAGTGGATACCGATCCAGAGGTTGCGCTCACAGATCTCGATTACAATACTTCCTATGACGTCCATGTACGTTCTGTCTGCGGTGCGGAAGTGAGCGATTGGGCACTTAACGTGGCGAACTTTAAAACCGACTGCCAAGATGGGGACATCCCATATACCGAAGGTTTTGAGATTGGATATCAAGATCAACAAATGTTAGACTGTTGGACCCAAGAAGCTATTAGTGGAAGTCATAACTGGGAATCTCGAAAAAATACAGTCCATTCCCATACGGATGAATGGTATTCACATCTAAGATACTCAAATGAAACCTGGATGTTTTACCCTATTGAACTTCAATCTGGGGTAACCTATGAAGTAGGATTTTTTGCCAAACAAACGTCTAGCCAATCAGGAATAACAATTGATGCTGCCTTTGGTACTGCCGCCGATTCCCAAATGATGGTTGATCAAGTTATTTCAGGAGCACCGATTATTTCCAATGTGTACACGGAATATAGTGGTTATTTTACACCAAGCACTTCCGGAACTTATTATTTAGGAATAAAAGGAAATAATAATTCTACTTCTTCTTGGATTGATATAGATGATATTTCCGTGAACGTCGCACCAAGCTGTTTAATTCCAGCTGATCTGGAAGTAAGTAATGTTCTGGACCATACTGCGGATATCTCTTGGACCGAACAAGGAAATGCCACCCAGTGGAAAATTGTTTATGGTGATACTGGCTTTGATCCCAATGGATCTTCAGGAACATCAGAATTGGTGAACGGTTCTTCTCAGACTACTCTTTCCGGTCTTGACCATAATACTAATTATGACATTTATGTACGATCAGACTGCGGAGACGCAGGCCTAGGAGAATGGCTGGGACCAAAAGATTTCACCACTCTCTGTAATGGCGTTCCAACCCTTTCCTTCTTGGGCACCGGAGAATATCTAAACAGTATTGTGGCCCCTGAATCAGGTACGCCAGAAACAACATTTACTTTCAAAGTGGTTTATACAAATCAAGCAGGAGCCATGCCGCCATATGGATTTCCTAGGGTTGTTCTGGATTATGAAGGAAATGGTAGCTATACTAATACCAATGATAGGGCTTTGATTTTATTTGCTGAAGATCCAAATGACACCAACACTATCGACGGAAAAGTCTATACCGGATTCATATCTCAATTGCCTTCGGGCACTGATTGGAAAGCTCTGGTTCAAGTACAAACCGATGGTTGTGCTACCGAAATAGGCCCCTATGATAAGCCAGATGTACTAATAGCTCCAGATCTAGAGATTTTTGCTAACGACATCGTTTTCGATAATCCAAATCCAGACCCTTCATCATCTTTAAAAATCACGGCAACTATTCATAATAAATCTGATTTGCCCGCCGATAATTTTGTGGCGCACCTAGAGAACCAATTTGATATATATGCTGTATATCCAGATATCACCGTTGATCATCTTGGACCTCATCAAAGCACAACTGTAGAGTGGAATATAATTACACCTTCTATCCCGTCTTGGGATCCTATGGAAGTAAAGGTGGACTACACAGATGTGATTGCGGAATCAAACGAATTGAACAACCGAGCTTTACGCCCGTTTACCAATGGTGATTTCAATATTCCAGGGGCCATTAATGTTATAGCTTCTTCCAGTCCTACTGTAGTGCAGCTCCCTTCAGGTGGAACTAAAATCTATGTTTCCGGTCATGCGTACTATACAGATACAGCTGTCCAACTTCAAGATTCAACGGTAGCTGGTGCAACAGTAACATTCGAAAATCCTATCACACATAATCAAACTCAGACCTATACTAATTCGAATGGTTATTTCTCTTTTGAAACATACCGCGGCTCAATACCAGATATATATACCAATCCTGTAATAGTTACGGATTATACAATAACAGGAGAAACTCCAATTACTTGGGAATTAATTGAAGGTCCATGCGATCTAAATTTGCGGGCACAATTTATTCCTTCCTATAAAAGTATTCTTGTGGGAGAATGGGTTACTGGCGAAATTGTGGTAACAAATGTTGGATGTGCATCGGTAAATGACCCAACACAACTTGAAATGGATCAAACGGGAGGGCTGCCGGTCATAAATAATATAACCGTACCACCTCTTGAACCGGGAGATTCGTATAGCTATAATTTTACCGAACAGTTCAATACGGAGGGAACCTACTACATTACTGGGAATGCCGATGCAGGAAACATATTACAAGAATCTTCCGAAAACGATAACCTTAGTAGTATGACTATTAAAGTGAATCCTCAAACTCCGGATATTACACCTTGGGGAAGTCCCTCATTGGGCTCTCAATATTTATGCAGTTCCAGTACTTCTCAAAGTTTCGGGATAAGGAATATTGGTTATGTAGATTCGGGAGAATTTGATAATACAATTGAAGTCTATTTGAATGGCTCTATAGTACAAACCTTTAACCCGCTAACCGTTCAAAATCTTGCTCCTGGTCAAACGACCTCGGTCTCAATACCTTACATCTATCCACAGACGGGAAATTATAGTTTTAAATTGATCTGCGATGTACCTAGAACGCCTGATTATACCGTTCCTCCATTTATGGTAAATGAACTCTCCGAAACCAATAATATCGGTAACTATTCTATCGGCATTATTGAATGTAAGCCTGATCTATATGTAACTTCTAGTTGTGATCTTGTGGTAGCTCCTATCGATCCTGAATTTCCTGGCACAGTAACTTATACTGGCCAAGTACGAAATCAAGGTAATGATACTGCGGTGGGTCCTGTAGAATTCAAATTTATATTAAGCAATGGAGAAGAATATGCGCTTTCCCATAGCTCAAATATTCTTCCCGGCGAAGAGGTGACATTTTCTACGTCCAAACCAATGGTGAGTTCTGGAGGAACTACTATTACAGCTATAGTGGATCCCAATGATCTTATAACAGATAGAAACCGGAATAACAATTCAAAATCGGAAGTACTCTGTTGGGAATTTGCACCGGTGCCTAGATGTAGTTATGATTTTTGGAATACCACCTATCATGAAAACGAATCGACGCAACTAGCTGTAGGGGTAAAAGTAGAACACTTATATCGCGCATCCGAGGTAAAAGTACGTTTTGAAGTTAGTGGCCCCGGAATTCCAGGATGGACACTATTAGGCGACGCAACCGTTCAAAATGTATCAAACTGTCACGGATGTCCTTATACTGCCTTGCTTCCGACACCATTCGTATTTGATCAAACTGGAATCTATTCCTTTAGAATGACTTCTGATCCTGATAACGAATATGGCGAATGCGACGAAGGAAACAACGTATTGATCAAGAATGTAACCGTAGCGAATAAGCCCGATATGCGTATACTTTCTCAGTATATCAACCCAACTTTGCTAAATCCAGAACCCGGAGAGTCAATATTCTTCCATATTTCTTACGAAAATATCGGATATTCCAATATTGATGATGAAATGGATCTTCAGGTATTGGTTAATAATGACGAACTCGCTGTAGTTCATAACGTGAGTGGATTGATTAAAAATACTACAACTACTGTTGCGGTACCAATCCCATATTCTTCACAGATAGAAGGTCTTCACGTTGCTCGTGCTATTATTGATCCAAATCATAATGTCAATGATGGCAACTGGCTCAATAATGAAGCTACCCGTTCATTTGTCGTTGGTGCCGCCGCAAACCTGCATTTTAACCAATTTACCGCTTCAAACCAAACGCCAGATGTTGGTGAAACAATAACTGTTGATGCTTTTATTGCAAACAATGGCGAATTGGATGTAGATGCCGATATATTGTTCTCTTATATTTCTGCCGTGGGCGATACTATTGCAATAGGAACAAAACCAGTAACTGTAAATGTTGATGCTGGCACATCACCAATTTCCCCACTTTTCAACGGCCCAATGCCTTCTTTAAATCCACCCAATCCAGACGGAGAAACAGTTTCAATTCCTTGGGTAGTGGAGGAAAGTCCTGTTAGAATTATTGGAGAAATTATCAATAGCTCGGAATTGGAATTTGATTATACCGATAATTTTGCTTCTACCCAATTGAATAATTTCAATGTTTCATTAACAGCCACGATGGCTTGTGAAGGATCAAATCTAGGATCCTTAACAGCACTGGCAGAAGACGGAACCCCTCCTTATTCATATAATTGGAGCAATGGCTTTACAGGAGAAGTATTAGACGCACAAGCAGGAACCTATGGCTTAATCGTTATTGATGCCGCAGGGAAAGAGGCTACAGCCGTAGGAACAATAGAAGAAGATCCTGATTGTATAATTCCAGCGTGCAGTCTATCGGCAGTAAGTTTTGATATTCCACCTTCTTGTAACCTTATCACGGGAATGTACACAACTACCGTTGTGGTATCATACGAAAATGAGCCAACAACCGGATCTATTACGGTAAATGGCACAGATTATCCCATAACCGGAAGTCCGCAAAGCTTTGAGGTAGATTTCGAATCGGGTCCAGTGGTTTATAATATTTCTTTCACTGCTGATACCGGCTGCAACCTAATGATTCCTACTGGTGTCACCTTAGATGAATGTGATAATGATGGGTATATTTATATTAATAATGCCGATGGATGGATACCTGGTGATCCAAACACCGACGTCAATTTCACACCATCTGAAAATATTAGGGTAATAGCGGGCACAGCTAACTTCTCCCAAGATATCGAAGTCAACGATATCCGCGTGGAAAGCGGCGCCACCCTGTATATTGAACAGGCATTGACGGTGAATGGCATGATCATCAATGATGGAAATATTACCTTCGGAAGTAATGAAACTACTTTGGGTCAACTAGACGATATGACCGGCACAAGCATTTCTGGTACCGGATACATAACCGTAGAGCGCTATATTCCCGTCCGAGATGACCTAAAAGGCGCTTATCGCTATATCACCTCTGCTGTAAACAGCACCCAAAGTATTCATGCGAACTGGCAAGAAGCAGCAGCATCCGCTATGTCTAACCCTAAGTCCGGATTTGGAATGTACATTACTGGTGCAACAGGTTTTACAGCTGGATTTGACACCACTCCTGCGAATGCACCTTCCATGTTCACTTATGATAACATCGGTCAACAATATCAGGGTGTTACCAATACCAATGTGGACGCCCTGGATGCTGGAAAAGCGTATTCCGCTTATGTATGGGGTGACCGTAGTGTAAGTATCTTAACCACAAATGATCCCGTGGCCACTTCCACTACCTTGCGTGCAACTGGAAATCTGTTGTTAGGTGATGTAACTGTGCCAAATTTAAGTAATGTTGCCGGAGTTTTCAACCTTATCGGAAACCCTTATCAGGCAATTGTGGATATGAACTTAGCATTAGCTTCTTCATCCAACCTTAATTTGGGCGTGTATTATGTTTGGGATCCCAATCTCGGTAACCGCGGTGCTTATGCTACGGTTGACCTAAGTGGTTCTAACACTACTCCTTCAACCTCGGCTGCAAACCAGTATTTGATGCCCGGACAAGCGGTTTGGGTAGTGAACACTGCAAATAGCTCTGCTACATTGACTTTCCAGGAAGCAGATAAGGTTGTGACTGCAGATCCTACGGATGTGTTTAAAGGTGATAGCAATTTAGCTTCCATTGAACTGCAATTGTTCCAAGCCGATCGTTATACCAACGGTCAAAGCTTGTCAGATGCCATCCGCATTAATTTCTCAGAAAGCGGAGATAACAGCGTACTCTTAAACGATGCTCTTAAATTGACCAATTTTGATGAGAACCTGGCACGTATGAACGGGAACGAATTGTTCAGCATTGAAAACAGGGCTTTGCCAGTTGACGGAGAAGTGCTGCCTTTACACAATGACCAATATCGAACTTCAGATTATGTGTTCAATGCAATCGTGGGGAATTTGCCCGCGGATACGCAAGCTTATTTGAAAGACAACTATCTGAACACTAAAACGGAATTGGCAAACGACTTTGTAACCGTTGTTGCTTTCAGCGTGGATGCCTCCAATTTGGGAAGCATCGCACCGGACAGGTTCTCGATCGTATTTGACCGAAACGAGTTGGGCATCGACGACAATTCCATCAAAGGACTTTCCATTTATCCGAACCCAGTGGTAAATGGGGGATTCTTCATCGCCACTTCTGGACTTTCCGGGGAAAAAGTACAGGTCAACTTGTACAACATCTTGGGTCAAAAAGTCTATACTTCCGCCAAAACCGTGAACGCAAACGAACGCGTGAACGTGCCGACTTCTAATTTACAAGCCGGGGTCTATTTAGTGGAAATGAAACACAACGGAAAATTGTTCACCGGAAAAGTGGTGGTGCAGTAATAGAATTTAGAGTTTAGAATTTAGAATTTAGAATAACTGGATTTACAGTTTAAACTTTAGGAGCCGATTGCTTTCTTTGTCTTGTACATTGGAAGCAATCGGTTTTTTTATGGGAAGTATTGTGTTGGGAACCTGAGATTTTGTATGTATTACCTATCCCAACCTTCCAGACTCCGCCAGTATTGAAACTATTTCTGGTAGCGACTGGAAAGCTTTTAACTGAAAGCAATAGAGGCTTTTTCTTAGTGGTCCCTCAAAAAAGGTAAACAGTCAATGCCAATAAAAATTGTACATTTGTTGTTAACCTTCCTACCGATCGGTCCATTAAATGAAAAAAGAACCCCCTTTGCAAGATTTTATTAACGGTGATGACACTGCACTCAAAGAGGTTTATGTAGAATACCGGTTGCCTTTTATAAATTTTGCTCGGAAATTTCAGTTGGAACAAGATGAAATTTTGGACATCTATCAAGATACGATTATCGCGATGCATGAAAATTTCATATCAGGCAAGGTCGAAGAAATGCGGAGCAGCATTAAAACCTATTTGTTTAGTATCGGAAAATATAAAATATATGCTTATTTACGTGCAAATAGAAAAATGAACCTTTTGAACGACAAGGATCTCCCAAAGACAGCTGCGCAGGAGTATGATTTTGAAATAAACGAAAATCCGCTTACCGAGCAACAAGTTCTCATGAGAAACGGTCTTGAAAAAATGGGCGGCCGGTGTCGCAATATCTTAGAATTGTTCTATTACCGAGGCCTCACTATTGATGAAATGAGAATTTCGGAAGGTTATGAGAACAACAATACGGTAAAAAGCCAAAAATCGAGATGCCTGAAAAAATTGAAGGAAATGATTTTAAATCCGGAGCGATGAACCAAGAAGAATTTATACGATCCTATTTGAACAGCCGCCTTAATGAAACTGAAAAGGTGGAATACAAGCGTCTGCTCGCGACCGATCCGGAATTCAGAAAAGAAGTCGAATTTCAAACAGATTTGAAAGCTACTTTTTCAAAAATGACCGGGGAACGCATGAAGGCAAAATTAAAAACTTTCGAAGATGAATTGGCTCCTTCCAAACGAAAACCTTATGGCATTTGGTTGGCGGCGGCTTCGGTGATCGTTATTATTGGCGTTAGCCTCAGTTTGTTTCTAAACAACAACGCAAGTTCCGATCAGTTGTACATGGCTTATTTCAAACCCTACGAAAACGTGGTTCAGCCCATCACCCGCGGTCAATCGGAAGAAGCCTCGAAAACGGAAATTTTTATGGCCTACGAAAAAGGCAATTACGAAAAGGCCGAAAAAGGATTTCAGAAATTGTACGAAACCACAAACGAAACCTACTATTTGCTCTATCAAGCGAATGCGCTCATGGCAGACCATCAGTTGAAAAAGGCAATTCCGCTACTCGAAAAACAACTCGCTTTTAACGATGAATTTGCGGAAAAATCCCGTTGGTATTTGGCTTTGGCCTATTTAAAAACAGGAGAAAATACTCGAGCTGAAGAATTATTACGAGAAATCGTAAATAAACAAGGCTATAAAGCGAATGCTGCCAAAGAGATTTTGAAAAAGTTCGAATGAGGCTATAACTCAAAATAATCGTTTTCTAACATAAAAACCAGAAAATAACAAAAGCAGTGCCAATCCTCCTCCTACCCACCAATACCAAGCTAAACCTCCCGTTTTAATAATTGGCGAGGTATTCCCGGTTAACACAAAGCCTGCCCAATAATATGGGTGGCGCAACATCGGATCATCGGTGGTTTTCAGATAATGTAATTTTGCGTTTCGCAGCGCCACATTTTTCGCTTTCCCTTTGGACAGGTTTTTGTAGAAATTCTTCATCAGGGACGAAGTGGATTTATCGTCTATTTTCCATTGAGTGGTAATCAAAGAAGAAGCTCCGGCATAATTGAATCCACGGGCTAAGCTCAACATTCCTGCACCTTTTCGCAGTTTTCCAACGCCTGTCTCGCAGGCGCTCAAAGTGACCAAACTGGCATTCAAATCATAATTATATAAATCTTTGACATACAATGAATTCGAAACACTGTCTTTTGGGGTGGAAGCAAATGCAAGGAAAGAATAATCCGGGAATTTGTCATTGATAATCGCATGTGTCGCCAGGTGCAAGATGCCAAAATTCGGTGCTTTGTTTTCAAATGCCTGCAAGGACGCTTCGTTGTTCAGTAAAACATCGCCCTCAAAATAATCAGAAATGAGTTCCACTTCTTTTTTGTTGTAAAGAAGAACTCCCAATCCTGCATTCTTTGTTCCTCTATTGTTTTCTGAAGCATTTCTAAAACTTGGTGCAAATGCCAGCAACTTATTATTCTTGGGTTTGGAAAGAGTAGCAAATTCCTGGTAAAGCGTAGCAGAATTCGCATAACTAATTATATAATCTTCGATGAGGTAAGCTTTTTTTTTGGAATTATACAAGGCTTCGAAGGGGATATAATTTAAAATGTCGCTCCGGATAATAATCAATGAAGAAATGGAAGAACCAATCGCTGGAAATATTTTTTGGAATACTTGATTACTCAATTTTTTCAGTGTGTCAATTTTTGTGACGCTCGGTGTGGACAACAACTTTTGCAGCGCACTGATTTTTTCCGAAAAACCATCGGCAAGAGGAATTCTTTTAAAAGATACTTTTTCCGTTCCTATCAAAAAATAATAAAGTTCACTTTTTGTAGCATAATAACTCAGCATTGCTTCTTCCGGCTGGAGCATGGTTTTTAGCTCATCCAAGGGAATCACTTGGGTTTTGAATTTCAAGGCGTGGTATTTTGGATAACGGCTTTTGAGGCCGTCCAAAAAAGTGTAGAAATTGGTTTTTGTCCGAAATAAAGCAGAATCCACCTCTTTACTGTTGGGATTCTTATATTGTTCTTTTTCCAAGTGGTTGATGTTTGCCAAATATCGATGCTCTCTGGAAATGATACTGTCTGGCACTCCGGCAAATTTGGTGATTTTGGTGGATTGAACAGCAGAAAGCAATAAAACGGCCTTACTCTTTTCCACAAAGCGGAATGCATCGTTCAAATAGGATTTCTCTCCGGTTTTTTGGTACAAAAGAAATGCGACCTCCACCATATTATCAAAAGCAGGAAAAGTTTCTTTCAATAAAAATTGCATGTCCACTTTCGACTCAAATTCTGGTTTTAAGGCTTCCAGAACGTTCACAATACTTTTCCCATTGCTATTGGCAATTTTTAAATAGTTTATTTGGTGTGTTTCGGCATAAGCCTTTATCATCACGCCCTGTTTTTCACCCAATACTTTTATCAAAACCAACTTGGAGTTTACATTTTCCGGTTCGGGACTGGCCGCATAATCCTCGCTTTTAAAGGTTTCTGAAAGTGCCGAAAGTGATTGTTGAAAAGCAGAAAGACTTTTTCCAAATTCTCCTTGCTTTCCATATAAAACACCTATTTCAGCATATATTTCGGCAATTTCTGGATGATGTTTCGTGTTGAAATATTGCTGCGTAATTGAAATATCCTCCTCATATAATGACAAAGCTTTTTGGAAATCCTTTTTCTGGGCAAAAACGTGGGCTTTATAATTGACTTGATCTTTGGAAAATTTCAAATTTTCGGGGTCAATATATTTTTTTTGATCTATTTTTCGCAAAATGGCCAATGCGCTATCCGGCTGATTTCGCAATAAATAGTTTTCAGTCAGCACGTGATGAGCCGAGATAAAACTATTTTTATGGGCTATTCCAAGATCAGAATTATAAAAGTCAAGTGCTTTCTTAATAAAATGATCTGCTTCCTCATATTCCTTTTGGACCTGAAACAATTTTGCCAAATTCACATAGATTAAAGCCGTTTTTGATTTCGAAGTTGAAAGCTGGTTTTGATGAATCTTTAAAAAGTCCAAGGTTTTATAATAGTATTCTTTGGCAAGGCTGTATTTCCCCATATTTCGATAGCTCGCGGCTAAAAAAGCCAAGGCACTTTGCGTATTTCCAAGCTGATTTTGGGTCAGATTTTCTTTGGGAATGTCCTTCAAATCATTGTAAACCTGTAAAAAATAATACTCGGCTTTTTCATAGTTCCCCAACTTATACTGGTAGTTTCCTTTTTCAAAAATAAGTTTGGTTTCGAAATAATTTTTATAGGGATGATTCTCAAATCGAGGGTCGCAAGTTAGAAAAACATCCAATTTATCGAGGTTTGATTTAAAATTTTTCAAATCGAAATAAAGCCCATTGGCGTATATAAGATAAATATATGCACTCAATATATAATCGATCTGATCTGTTTTATCTGCCAAAACGATAGTTTTGTTCAAATAATAATATGTGCTATCTTTATTGTTGCCTATGTATTGCGAACCTTTCGAAAAATAATCGCCCAACTTCTCCGATTCCTGAGAGAACCCGTGGAAACCAGTTGCAAAAAACAAGAATAAAAGTATTTTTTTATGCATGAAAAAAGCCCTTTTACAAGGGCTAAGTTAGTGAACTAATTTTGCTTATAATATTTTGGCAATAAAATTCATTTTGAAGCAAGTTGTGCCATTATTCGATAGGTTTCCATTTTTCCAGTATAACCGGACAGCGATGAAACTTCAATAATGACTTTCCCTTCCGATTTGCCCCAAATATCAAGGTCATAACTTTTAAGTTCAAAACCTCCTTCGGGATTTAAGGTTACGGGTTTTATGTCTTTAGAAAAACCTCCAATCACTTCCCCGTTCTCTGTTGTAATGCGCAACTTAAAATTTTGAATAGCGGCGGGAACAATCACTTCCGCTTGATCGAGAGGAATTGTACAATTGCAGGGAAAAGGCACTGGGAAAGGGCCGATGGGACCTTCTGGACCTTCCGGGCAACCACCGCCTGGAGGAAGTGGGCCGCCAGGTTCTTTTCCCTTAAATAGTTCGGGTAATGATGCGCCCAGAAAGCGATTAGATAAATAACCCAATTTTCCTTGTATGCTATCAATCTGCATTTTGGTTTCGGAATAGCTATCTGTTCCTTGTGTCAAAGTACCCATTTTTGCCGTCAAACATTGTTTTTGACCATTTACAAACCATTCATGCATGGATGGCGCATAAATTATTATTTTTGCATTTTCGTTATTTTGTTCTACTTGTTTGCCCTTTTTGTCACCACAAGAGATTAAAGTGAAAATCCCCAGAAAAAGGGAAAGGATAAGAAATAGTTTTAGTTTCATAATACATTGGTTTTGATGAATAAATTAGTTTTCTTCTTTGATTTCCGAAATATCGTAAAGGTTAACAAAGTAAAGGTAAGGAAAAGTGATGAGTTATGAGTAAAGATTGGAAAATCCATCCCAAAAGTTTTCCAAAAAATCCTTTCGATTGAACAATAAATGGGCGAAAAGATTATTTCTTTTTCAACTTTTCCGCTGTTTTCTCAATTTCAGCATACCAATCTTCCCCAAATTTCTTGATCAGGGCATCTTTAGTGAATTTGTATATGGGTATTTGTAAAGCGGTCCCCAAAATACAGGCATCGTCACAAATAGGCCATCGGTGGTAATTAACAGCGGAAAATTCAGAATATTCTTGCACGCGCACCGGGTATAATTCGCAGGAAATTGGTTTCTTCCAATCGATTTTTCCCGCTCGGTAAGCTGCTTCTATTCCACAAAGTGCGGTACCGCTTTCGCTGAAAGTGACATAAGCACACTCCGCGCCATTCACTAGCGGGGTTTCCAATTCCCCATTTTCAGTTTCGATATGTGTGCCTTGTTTTTCAATGACTTCAATCCCTTCTTTGCGCAGAAATGGTTTCACTTTCGGATAAATTTCCTTCAAAATAGAAATTTCATCTTTTTCCAAGGGTGCCCCAGCTTCGCCAGAAACACAGCATTCACCTTTGCAAGCAGAGAGGTTGCAGGCAAAATCTTTTTGCAGAATATCTTCCGATACAATGGTTTTTCCTAATTGAAACATGCGGCAAAGATAAGGCTATATTTCGTGCGCTAAAAGCCACCAGAAAATATTGTTCCATAAAGAACAAATCTATCTTAAAAAACCTCTTTTCGCTTTCAAATAAAATGTACTTTTGCGCTATTTTTTAAAATAAATTGTATGGGATTTGATTGGAAAGAAGTATTTCCTGCAAGCATGATTTTGTTCGCGGTGATCGATATTGTGGGAAGCATTCCCATTGTAGTGGATTTGAAGAAAAAAGCCGGAAAAATCCAGAGTGAAAAAGCTGCTCTTGTGGCCGGGATCATTATGATTTTATTTCTTTTTGTGGGAGAAAAAATTCTGGGACTGATTGGGATCGACGTGAATTCTTTTGCGGTTGCCGGAGCTTTTATTCTTTTCTTTTTAGCCCTGGAAATGATTTTGGGAATTCAACTTTATAGAGATGAAACTCCTGGAACCGCTTCCATTGTTCCGCTGGCATTTCCATTAATTGCCGGTGCGGGAACCATGACTTCCCTGTTGGCTTTGCGCGCCGAATATGCTGCTATAAATATTATTGCGGCCATTCTCATCAATATTGTTTTCGTTTATATTGTGCTGAAATCTTCCGGAAAAATTGAAAGAGTACTGGGAAATCAAGGAATTGGTGTGATCCGTAAAATTTTTGGCGTAATTTTGTTGGCAATTGCTGTCAAATTGTTCGCGGCAAACATTCAGAATTTATTCCAATGAAGTATCAATTGACTTCATTTTAAAAAATAGAACACTGTCTTATGAAATATTTAATTTATGTCTTGCTGATATTGTCAACGGTCATTCTGATCTTCAATATTACTCAATTGAATTTTGAAAATATTCTAGAAGGAAACAGTTACATCGCCGTCATCGGAATTTTTGCAGCTATGTGCGTCATTGTACTAATGCTGATTTTGCTGGTTTCTAGAATGATAAAAAGCAAAGTGGAAAATCACTGATTTTTACTCTGGAATCCCTGTTTCACATTCGGCCAAATCAATGGTTTTGCCAATCATATCATCATTTTGATTCAAGATTTTTTGTGCCGCATTGCTCCCGAAAAGCTGTTGTGCCATTGTTGCTTTTAAATATTCCTTAACCACTTTCTTATAATCCCGAACCTCGAAACCAAAATTGAGGTGATCAAGATAAACCAGAAATTTTTGGATCATTTGATCGTCAATAATTTCTGCTGAATAAAAATCCGCGAAATCCAACTTGTTGTAAAAGGGTCTATTTTTTTCCAATTGATTGAAAATAAACCGGTCCATCAAACCAATTTGCAGCATATAATCTAATTTTTCCTTGCTGTAATGAACATCTTTCGCAACAAAAACATCAGGAATAATTCCGCCGCCGCCATAGACAATTTTTCCGCCCGGCGTGGTGTATTTCAAGGAATCAATCACCTCAATACTGTCCGCATCTACCAATTCACCATTTTCATAGCGATGTAAATAATCCTCGAAATAAGCCTTGTTCCCATTTTGGTAAGAACGTTGAATGGAGCGACCTGTGGGCGTATAATATCTGGCAACAGTCAACCGAACCGCGCTGCCATCACCCAGTTTCATTTCCTTTTGCACCAGTCCTTTTCCAAAAGAACGTCGGCCCACAATGGTTCCCACGTCGTTATCTTGCAAAGCTCCCGCAACAATTTCACTTGCCGATGCTGAATTTTCGTTGATCAACACATAAAGTCTTCCGTGTTCAAAAATCCCTTCGTTCGTGGCGTAAGTATTGTGCAAGTTCCCCTGTTTGTTTTTGGTGAAAAGAACCAGTTTCCCCTTGGGCAAAAATTCATCCACCACTTGTACAGCTTCTTCCAAATATCCGCCGCCGTTGTTTCTTAGATCCAAAACCAACTTCGTGATTCCTTCATCTACAAGTTTTTGTAATGCGGAATGAAATTCTTTGGAAGTGGTTTCGGCAAACCTATCAATTTTTATATATCCCAAATGATCGCACAACTTATATGAAGCGACCACACTTTTCAGTGCTACGACATTCCTTTTCACCTTGAAATCCAGAAGGTCCGGATCTCCTTTTCTATATATCTTTAAATCCACTTCCGAACCGACCGGTCCTTTTAGGATTTTTATGATGGAATCTTGTCCGAGTTCCTTTCCGAACAATGCTATATCATTGGCATATAAAATTTTGTCTCCTGCTAGGATTCCCACCGATTCACTGGGGCCACTTTTTATGGGTTGAATCACGGAAATAGTATCTCTTATTTTGTAAAATTTCACGCCAATTCCTACAAAATCACCTTGCATATTGCGTGAAACCAACGCATATTCATCTTTCGGAATATACACCGAATGTGGATCAAGATTTTTTAAAATATTGTTGATTGTCACATCGACAATACTATCGGTATTGACATCATCTACATATTCATAATCGATATAATCGATCAGCCGGCTCAATTTTTCTTTTTTAGAATTGGAACCGAACATCCCTGGCGAATTATCCGAAAAATCTAAAATGGAGCCAAGATAAATTCCGAAAGCACACGCGATGCCAATAAGCAAGGGCACATATATTTTGAAGCTTTTTTTCAAGAGGCAGTTTCGGTTAAATGAAAAAGTTCCACGCCGGCTTTTTCTAGAAATTCCAGTCCGGAACGATCTTTATAGGCATTTTGATAAACCATACGCGTAATTCCCGCTTGATGAATCAGTTTACTGCATTCCTTGCAGGGCGACAAAGTAATGTACAAAGTCGCGCCTTTGCAGGATTGGGTAGAACCGGCGACTTTCAATATAGCATTTGCCTCAGCGTGCAAAACGTACCATTTTGTGTAACCATCTTCACCCTCGCACGGATTTTCAAATCCAGTTGGCGTACCATTGTATCCATCGGAAATGATCATTCGGTCTTTGACGATCAGCGCACCAACTTGTTTGCGATGGCAATGCGAGAGTTTCCCCCATTCATGGGCGATCCGCAAATAGGCTTTATCGAATTTCAATTGTTTTTTGTTGGTCATTTCGTAATGCGGAAGATACCAATTAACTTGGAAAAGATAACTTTTTAAGTTTGGGATTATTGCCAAAAATAAGGAAAATCATTTCACCGACCATTTACAAAATCAATTTTCCGAAATTATAAAGGGTTCGTTTCAAAAATTCAACGTATTCACTTATCACTTCGAACGCAGTAGAGAACTGAGGGATATCGACTGCGCTCGACCTTACATTTCAGTTGTAAAATATTTTATTTAGGATGCTATTGATTCGGAACATTTTTTCATCCAACAATTTTTGGCTTTTCTTTGGTTATAAATCTTCGGAAAATGTTTCGATCCAAAAAATTTTCGAAGAAATAAATTTATTGCCGTGGAAAAAGTAAAAGTCCAAAGATCGCCGATCTCAATCCTAAACCGTATCTTTAAAGCCTAAAAAATAGATAATTTTATGCCGGAAAGTATTTTAGAATTACGGAATGCCGCTATTTATCAGCGTGAAAACCTTATTTTATCCGATGTGAACATACAAGTGGCTAAAGGTGAATTTGTATATCTCATTGGAAAAACCGGAACGGGAAAAAGTAGTTTTATGAAAACACTTTATGGCGATATTCCACTCACCGAAGGCGAAGGGAAAATCGTTGGACATGATTTACGAAAGTTAAAAGAAAAACACATTCCTTATTTACGTCGAAAATTGGGCGTGGTTTTTCAAGATTTCAAATTGTTGAACGACCGAACTGTGAAGGACAATTTGTGGTTTGTATTGAAAGCCACAGGTTGGAAGGACAAAAAAGCAATGGAAAACCGAATCGAAAAAGTTTTGGGAAAAGTAGGTATGAAAACCAAAAATTTCAAATTTCCTTATCAACTTTCCGGCGGTGAACAACAGCGCATCGCAATCGCACGGGCTTTATTGAACGATCCTGAACTTATTTTAGCGGACGAACCAACGGGAAACCTCGATCCGCAAACCTCCGTGGAAGTCATGGAAGTATTACAAGAAATTCACAGAAATGGGAATTCCATTCTCATGGCGACCCATGATTATGCGTTGTTGCTGAAATATCCCTCTAAAACGTTGAAATGTGATGGACAAAGGGTTTTTGAAGTAGTTCAGAAAAATGCTTGAGGAAAATGATGTTAAAAACAGTTTTAATTTCTGGTTATGAAAAATTTAAAGGAAATAAAATCAATATTGGAACGACATAAGGAGGAACTATTTTCCAATTATCCTATTAGGAGCATGGCAATTTTTGGATCCTTTGCCCGCAATCAACAAAAAGGAAATAGCGATGTTGATATTCTTGTTGATTTCAGGGATAAAATTGGAATCCGGTTTATTGATCTGGCCAATGAAATTGAGGATTTGATAGGAACAAAAGTAGATCTCGTTTCAAAAAATGGAGTGAAAAAGAAATATTTTGATTCCATAAAACCGGATTTGCAGTATGTCTGAACGAAACGACTCATTGCTTTTGGAAGATATGTTGGAAGCCGCGGAAAGAATCTTACAATATACCAATGGTATGGACTATGAATCTTTTTTAAAAGACATGAAAACCATTGATGCGACTATTAGAAATTTTGAAATCATTGGTGAAGCTGCCAACCAACTGGATAAGAATTTTAAAATTCAATATCCGGAAATTGAATAGACTAGAATGCGCGGTTTCCGAAACCGGATCGTGCATGATTATTTTGGTGTGGATCATGAAATGATTTGGTCGATAATTGAGAATGATTTGGATCAATTGATCGGCAATTTGAAAAAATTGCATGACAATAGATAAATATCCATTCAGTATTTGCCGATCTACCAAAAGATTTTTTCCAAAAACTTCAATACAACAAATATTTTTTCCGCATTTCATCGTACTTTTCCAAACCTTCTTTCCAACTATCCCTTATTTCTTTGGCCGTCCAGCCAGCTTCTATTTTTTCTTGTAGCTTGGTGGTTCCTGCAAGTTTCGTGAAAAAAGGGATGAAAAATTCGGATTTGTCTTTTGTGTTTTTATAAGCAGCGACCAACCATTCCAAATTGATTTTTGAAAGATGTTGAAAATCGGTTAAATTTTCTCCAAAGCAAGTTTTACCTTCGTGTTTTGGATGCTTTGAGCCAGCATTAGGTTCAGGAATAAAAGAATAATCATATTTGGAAGAACCCAAGAAAGGAGATCCGAAAATTTGGAACTGAAAATCGGTTCCACGACCAGCGCTAACATTCGTCCCTTCGAAAAAACACAAACTCGGATATAAATTTATAGCTTGGTCGTTCGGTAAATTTGGGGAAGGTTTAATCGGTAAATGATATTCCATTTCCTTGTTATAATTTTTCATTTCAATGACGGTCAATTGTGCCATTATGCCATTTTTCAACCAATGTTCCCCATTGATCATTTTCGCATATTCCCCAATTGTCATTCCATGAACCACTGGAATGGGGTGCATTCCCACAAAACTTTGATGTTCTTTTTCCAAGATTGGGCCATCGATATACGCTCCGTTCGGATTCGGCCGGTCCAGGATTAAAACAGGAATATTTTGTTCCGCACAGGCTTCCATCACATAATGCAGCGTGGAAATATAAGTATAAAACCGTGCGCCGACATCCTGAATATCAAAGATTAAAATATCAATATTTTTCAATTGTTCGGCAGTGGGTTTTTTATTGTTTCCATAAAGGGAAATAATGGGCAAACCAGTTTTTAAATCAATGCCGTCTTTCACCATTTCCCCAGCAACCGCATTCCCACGAAAACCATGTTCGGGTGAAAATACCTTCGTTATTTTCACTTTTGATGCTATCAGCGAATCCACCAAATGAGTATAAGAATCGTTTTCTTTCGAATTCTTTTTAAAAATAACCGAAGTTTGATTGGCCACCACGCCTACCTTTTTCCCCTGCAACAATGGCAAATATTCATGTGTACGATTGGCGGCAACAACAATTTCAACCGTGGGTTTTTCGGAACTGGAACTTTTTTCCGAAGGAATTTCATCTTTTTGGGACGTTCCCGAGCCACAGGAAATTGTTGCCATGGCAAGGAATAAAAATGTATTTTTGAGGCAACCGTAAATCATAGTTTTCTTGAATTTTGAATTTTTCATCTCCAAACGGCTTATCCGTTCCAAAGACGATAAAAGTAGCATTTCGGCGCCGATAATAAAAATTGCTATCAGCGCTATTGCACTTGGCATTATTATGATGCTGACGGCTTTTGCCACGAGTTTGGGACTTCAGCATAAAATTAGGGAGAAAATTTCGGCTTTCAACGGGCATATTTCCATCAGTAATTTCGACAACAACAATTCTGGGGTTTCATTGAAACCTATTTCCACTGATCAAAATTTTTATCCAGAATTCACTTCGGTAAGTGGCATCAAACACATCCAAGCGGTCGCGACCAAATATGGCATTATTAGAACCGAAGAAAGTTTTGAAGGAATTGTCGTAAAAGGCGTTGGCGCTGATTATGATTGGGATTATTTTAAGGAATTCCTGATCGCAGGAAAACTTCCGGATTTTTCAGAAGGCATCAGCACTGAAATTTTGATTTCGGAATATATTGCGAACCGCCTCGGTTTCAAGGTCGGTGATAAAGTGATCGTGTATTTTATGGAAAATGCTTCGAGTGAGCGTCCACGTTCGATTGCTTTTCAAGTTAGCGGGATTTACAATTCTGGGTTTCAAGAATTCGACCAAACTTATTTGATCGCTGATATCGCACAAATTCAACGCATCAACAATTGGGGAAAAAATGAAGTTGGGGGATTTGAAGTCTTTCTTGATGATTTTGATCAAATCAACCAAAAAGGCAATGAAATTTATGAAAATATAGATTCGTTTTTGGATGCCAAAACCATTGTACAACAATATGGTTCCATTTTTGAATGGTTGGGACTATTCGATTTTAATGTCGCGCTCATCATTGGGATAATGATCTTGGTTTCGGGAATGAACATGATTACCGCTTTGCTGGTATTGATATTGGAACGCACCCAAATGATCGGTGTTTTAAAAGCGCTCGGAAGCAGCGACTGGAGCATTCGTAAAATATTTTTGTACAACGCGGTGTATTTAATCGTAAAAGGCCTTTTCTGGGGAAACCTAATCGGGTTGGGATTGCTGTTTCTTCAAAAACAATTCAAACTGATTCCGCTGAACCCGGAAACCTATTATGTTACGCAAGCCCCCATTTATATTGGTTGGGAATATATTTTGGCGGTGAACCTTGGCACCTTGATCCTTTGTTTCCTAATGTTGCTAGTTCCTTCTTATATTATCGCAAAAATAAATCCGGTGAAAGCCATGAAGTTCGAATAAGGATTATTTTGATATTCCTTTGCAGGCTTTTTGATATCTAAACTGAAATATCTTCAACCTCAAAAAGCAATTTTAAAATTTTTCATTAAACCGAGCTTTGCCTAAATTTACCGGTTCAAAAATAAACTATGGAATACGCAGAAAATATCTTGGGAACCATTGGAAATACGCCATTGGTAAAAATCAACAAACTCACCGAAGAAATCCCTGCTTTGGTATTGGCAAAATACGAAACCTTCAATCCAGGGAATTCGGTGAAAGACCGGATGGCCGTGAAAATGATCGAAGATGCAGAAGCGAGAGGATGGTTAAAACCTGAAGGAACAATCATCGAAGGAACTTCTGGCAACACCGGAATGGGACTGGCGTTGGTGGCGATCGTGAAAGGCTACAAAATGATTTGTGTAATTGCTTCCAAGCAAAGTCAGGAAAAAATAGATATTTTGAAAGCCATGGGAAGCGAAGTAATCGTTTGTCCCACAGACGTTCCACCTGAAGATCCACGTTCCTATTATTCCACCTCCAAACGCTTAGCCGAAGAAACACCAAATTCCTGGTACGTGAACCAATACGATAATTTGGCGAACCGTGAGGCACATTATGAAAGCACCGGACCGGAGATTTGGCGTCAAACCGACGGAAAAATCACGCATTTTGTGGTTGGCGTTGGAACGGGTGGAACGATTTCCGGCGTGGGAAAATACTTGAAAGAACAAAATCCGAACATCAAAATTTGGGGCGTGGACACTTATGGATCCGTTTTCAAAAAATATCATGAAACTGGAATTTTTGATGAAAAAGAGATTTATCCATATTCCACAGAAGGAATCGGCGAGGATATTTTACCGAAAAATGTGGATTTTGAAATCATCGATGGATTCACCAAAGTCACCGATAAAGATGCGGCGATCTACACCCGAAAATTGGCGAAAGAAGAAGGTATGTTCCTCGGAAATTCTGCCGGTGCAGCGATAAAAGGCTTGCTGCAACTGAAAGATCATTTCAAAAAGGACGATGTGGTGGTGGTGCTTTTCCACGATCATGGCAGCCGTTATGTCGGAAAAATATACAATGACGAATGGATGAAAAAAATGGGGTTTTTGGATTGAATTTTTTTTTAACTGATTAATTATATTTATCTTGTAACATAATTTGTGATCATGGAACTGAAATTAAATTCAAATTATAGGCAAATCCTGAAGCCAATATGCCCACTTCCCAAAAGCGAGAAGAGAAAATTGGGGATGGATTTAAATTCCTCAGTTAAAAAAAAGAGTTTTACCAACAAACTTCAGAAATTAATCTTGGAAGCACCGACTTGGGACGAGGCTGAATTATCGGAATAGGAGGAAAAAGGAAAATATATGAATTCAATAGCGAGATTTTCAGTTTAATGAACTAAAATTATTCGGAAAAATATTTTTATCAAAATCCTATTATTCCGCAGGATTTTGTATTTTTATTGTTATAAAATAATCAACTCACTATTTACCAACTCAAAAATGCAAGAATCTTTCCTACATTATCTATGGAAATTCAAGAAATTCCAGTGGAACGGGGCTAAAACCACGGAGGAGAAGGAACTTGTGCTGATGAAAGTGGGAAGCCACAATGAAGACAAAGCCGGGCCTGATTTTTTCAATGCGAAAATTCAAATCGGAAATCAAGTATGGGCCGGAAATGTGGAAATTCATCTAAAATCAAGCGATTGGTACGCTCATCATCACGAAAAAGACCCGGCTTATGACAATGTGATTTTGCACGTGGTTTGGGAAAATGATGCGCCCGTTTTCAGAAAAGACAATTCCATTATTCCCACCTTGGAGTTAAAGAAGCTCACCGATCCGCAAATTCTTCGTGGTTATGAAAAGCTATTGGAAAATCCCACCCAAAAATGGATCAATTGCGAACCTGATTTTTCAGGTTTCGGCGATTTCGAAATGAAGAATTGGCTCGAACGATTGTACATCGAACGTTTGGAAGAAAAATCGCAGCTCATCTTGAAACTGTTGAAAACCTCAGCGAACAATTGGGAAGCCACCTTATTTAAAATGCTCACCAAAAATTTCGGTCTGAATGTAAATGGCGAAGTTTTTCTTGAAATGGCCTGTTCATTTCCTTTCCAAATCGCGCAGAAACTTTCCCATCGACCCGAACAATTGGAGGCCTTATTTTATGGGCAAACTTCTATGTTGGATAGCGATTTTGAAGAAAGCTATTTTCAACAACTTCGGAACGAATATGATTATATGAAAAAGAAGTTCGGTTTAAACAATTTGAATGTTCCGCCGGTTCATTATTTTCGTCTGCGCCCTGACAATTTTCCCGGAATACGTCTTTCACAATTAGCTGATTTGTATTCCAAAAGACCTCAACTTTTTTCCGAAATTCTAAGTTGTGAAAACAAAGAAGAATTTTACGAATTGTTTGATGTGGAAACCTCGGTTTTCTGGCAAAACCATTATACCTTCGAAAAAGAAGGCAAAAAGAGACGAAAAAAACTGACCAAAGGTTTTATTGACCTGCTTCTGATCAACACCATTATTCCCATGAAATTCTGTTATGGGAAATTTCATGGCGCCCCAAACCTGGAAAAACTGTTTCTTCTTATAAAAAGTCTCAAATCTGAATCGAACAAAGTGATTTCAAAATTCAATTTGCTTCGCGAAAAAACAAGCGAAGATGCATTGTCCTCACAAGCTTTACTACATTTAAAAAAGAATTATTGCGACAAAAATGAATGTTTGCGTTGTGCTTTGGGAATGAAATTGTTGCAACGCAGTTAAATGATTTCCTAAATTTGCACAAATGCTGAAACTGATTTATAAAACACGCTACTTTTTTGAACGTCACGGATTCTACGTTAGTTCCCGCTTGGCGGACCGGCTTGGCATTCGCGTTCGTGGAATTAGATTATTTTTTATATATCTCTCCTTTGCCACTCTTGGAGTCGGTTTCACATTATACCTCACTTTTGCTTTTTGGTTGAAAATAAAAGACCTGCTTTACACCAAACGCAGTTCAGTTTTTGATTTGTAAAGACCCAGATTTTCTCCACTGGAGAATCTATTTCAAAGATAATTTATTCCTTTAAGCTTAAAAACAACAATTTTAGTTTATAAGTATTGCAAGAAGCTTTTTTTTTTGCGTACTTGTCCTCCTTAAAATTTTTAACATTCCGCCCTTTAAGCTAACTGACCAAAACCAATCTTTAACTTATGAAAAAACTACTTTCCTTCGTGTTATGCCTCTTTTCACCAATGCTGATTTTTGCGCAGGAACATCAAAGCATCGGAGAGACCGTTAATAAGATTTTTGCGAAATATTCAAGTCCATTAGTTGATGCCGTTTTCTATTCTGTCCGGCTGAATCTTCCCGGATTGAAACCCGTGGATTTACCAATCATCGTCGTGATTTTGATTTTGGGCGCCACCTTTTTTACCATTTATTTCAAAGGCGTCAACCTCAGATATTTGAAAATCTGTTTTAGAACAGTTGCCGGAAAATATGACCATTTAGATCATTATGTCCCGGCTCACAAAGACATTGTTGTTGAAGATGGGAAGATTCAAGACGTCGTAAAAATAAAAGGAAAAGTACCTGGAGAAGTCACGCACTTTCAAGCCTTAGCTGCTTCACTTTCCGCAACGGTTGGTTTGGGGAATATCGCCGGGGTGGCGGTAGCAATTGCTATTGGCGGTCCAGGGGCTACGGTTTGGATGATTTTAGCCGGAATTTTGGGCATGGCTTCAAAATTCACCGAATGTACGCTCGGTGTAAAATATCGCGAAATAGATGCGGAAGGTAAAACATATGGTGGCCCAATGTACTATTTGACAAAAGGACTCAAGGAAATGGGCATGGCAGGATTCGGCAAAGTCTTGGCCGTTATGTTCGCGATTTTCTGTATCGCAGGATCATTTGGAGGGGGAAATATGTTTCAGTCCAATCAAGCCGCCGCACAATTAATGCAATTGGGAAATTGGCAAGACCCGAACACGGGATTATACATAGGAATAGCAATGGCCTTTTTTGTTGGTTTGGTCATTATTGGCGGTATCAAACGTATCGGGAGGGTCACAGAGAAAGTGGTGCCGTTTATGGCAATTATTTACGTGTTGGCCGGTTTGATTATCATTGGAATCAATTATGATATGATTGGGTACGCACTTAACGAAATTTGGGACGGTGCCACTAATCCCAACGCCGCCTTTGGTGGTATTTTGGGTGTTTTGGTAGTCGGTTTCCAACGAGCTGCATTTTCCAATGAAGCCGGGGTTGGTTCTGCTTCTATTGCGCATTCCGCGGTAAAAACCCGTTATCCCGCAAGTGAAGGATTAACCGCCCTGCTTGGTCCTTTTGTTGATACGGTCATTATTTGTACAATGACGGCGGTGGTGATCATCATCACCAATGCCAAGCACAAGTTGTTCAGCTACGGAAATTTGGACGCTGCTCAAAACGTTATTCTAAATGGAACCAACCAACCGATTGGTGGCGTGGATTTGACTTCAGTGGCCTTTGATTCTGCCATTCCACATTTTTCAGTTATCTTGACCATCGCAGTAATCCTATTTGCAATTTCTACCATGATTTCTTGGTCCTATTATGGTTTGCAAGCCTGGAAATACCTTTTCGGCAAAGGAAAAATATCAGATATCACCTATAAACTATTATTCCTGATTTTTGTTGTTGTTGGCGCTTCTTCCAGTCTCGAAGCCGTTATCAAATTTTCAGACGCCATGATTTTTGCCATGGTCTTTCCCAATGTCATTGGGTTGGTCTTGCTCTCTCCAAAGGTTAGGGCAGAATTGAAAAAATATTTCAACGCTATTAAAATTGGAGAAATGGAAGCTGAAGTTGATGAGGAAAGCTTACGGCACGTCGAAGGTCGCTAGAATAAGTCAAATCCAATCAAATATGAAATCCCATTTCGCCTTTAATCAAAGTCAACGAAATGGGGTTTTTCTTTTAATGGTTATTATTCTTGGGTTATTTGCCGTTCTTTTCTTTTGGCCGTTTGAAAATGCAGCGAAACTTTCGCCCCAAGAAAAAGAAAAAGTGCTTGTTTTCCAGCAGAAAATAGATTCCTTGAAAAAAGTGGAAAAACTAGCCAAGAAACCGAAAATATATCCCTTTAATCCAAATTTCATTACCGATTATAAAGGGTATACACTCGGACTTTCCCCAGAAGAAATTGATCGGTTGCACGCATTTCGAGAAAAGGATCAATGGGTGAATTCGATTGAAGATTTTCAAAACGTGACCAAAATTTCCGATTCGCTATTAGCAAAAATTTCGCACTTTTTCAAATTTCCGGATTGGGTGAAAGAAAGGAACAATTCCATCCGCAAATCCAAAAAGAATCACATTGCGGAACTTTCATTTTCCCAGAAAAAGGATTTAAATAGCGCCACCGCCGCCGATTTGGTAAAAATTGTGGGAATTGGCCCAACTCTTTCCAGAAGAATAATTCGTTATCGAAGAGAATTGGATAATTTTGTGAACGACCTTCAGCTGAAGGATGTTTACGGGTTGAATTACGAAACCACTCAGCGGCTCACCGAGCAATTTACGGTGAAGGATACCAGCGTACAAAAGATCAATATCAACAACGCGACATTGGCAGAACTTTCTGAAATTCCTTATTTCAGTTACGAATTGGCGCGAAAAATTATTGAATTTCGCACGCTTCGCCAAGGAATAAGCACTTTTGAAGAGTTGGCGAAGATAGATGGCTTCCCCTCCTACCAAATAGAAAGAATTAAATTATATTTGACCCTTCATTAAAATTCTTTCAAGAAAGGTTTTAAAAAACTAAAATCTTTCATATAATGAAGAATGTCGAAAACCTTTAAAAGAGGTAATGAAAAAGAAAACAATGATTTTCAATTTATTAAAAAGATAATTACGCAATGAACAACATGTATTTTACAGAGGAACATGAACTTTTCAGAAAGAGTTTTCAAGAGTTTCTGAAAAAGGAAGTGGTGCCACATATCGAAAAATGGGAGGAAACTGGAACCATTGAACGTTTTATTTGGAAGAAATTTGGCGAAATGGGTTATTTCGGGGTGAATTATCCTGAACAATATGGTGGATTGGATTTGGATTTATTCTATACGGTTATCTTTTTGGAAGAACTTCAAAAAATAGATTCCGGCGGATTTGCGGCAGCCATGTGGGCGCACACCTATTTGGCCATGACCCATGTGAACAAAGAAGGAAGCGAAGCCATCAAAGAGAAATATTTGACCGCAAGCATTGCAGGTGAAAAGATTGGTTGCTTGTGCATCACAGAACCTTTCGGCGGTTCAGATGTTGCAGGAATGAGAAGCACGGCCGTAAAGCAAGGCGATCATTATATTTTGAACGGTTCAAAAACCTTCATTACAAATGGCGTTTATTCGGATTATATGGTCATTGCTGCCAAAACAAGCCCAGAATTGGGAAACAAAGGAATGAGTATTTTCATTATTGATAGTGATACGAAAGGAATTTCCACCAATAAATTAAACAAATTGGGCTGGCGTGCTTCGGATACCGCAGAAATTGCATTTGATAATGTCAAAATACCCGCCGATCAATTAATGGGAGAAGAAAACAAAGGCTTCCAATATATAATGCAACATTTCGCTTTGGAACGGTTGATCATGGGAATAAACGCTCATGCTCGTTCAGAATATGCGTTGGATTACACCTTACAATATATGTCCGAACGCGAAGCCTTCGGAAAAACCATCGACAAATACCAAGCTTTGCGCCATCGCATCGCCGAAATGGCCAGTGAAATTGAAATGTGCAAAGAATTTAATTACTCCATTGCCAAACGTTTGAACGACGGGCAATATGTGGTAAAAGAAGCCAGCATGTCCAAAATGTTGTCCACAAAAATGTCCGACGAAGTCATTTACAGTTGCCTGCAATTTTTGGGCGGTTATGGTTATATGGAAGACTATCCATTGGCTCGACTTTCCAGGGACAGCCGTTTAGGCCCTATTGGTGGCGGAACATCGGAAATTTTAAAAGAAGTCATCGCAAAAATGGTGATCGATAAAAAAGAATACAAGCCCGCTGCGAAGTAAGCTTTTTTTAAATTTGAAATCCCATAAAATCTGCCAGCGCAAAAGTTGACAGATTTTTTTGATTTCACTTGTTAAAGAACATACATATTAATCATTCACCACTTTCTTCGCCATCGTTTCCTTACTACAAAAAGTCGATTAAATTTCTCCATTTTATATTTAAATTTCAAAAAATAAAGTATCTTTGCCGCTCAAAATTCCAAAAGAGAGGAGGTTATAGCTATGTTAATAATACCAGTTAAGGACGGGGAAAATATAGATCGGGCGTTGAAACGCTTCAAGCGAAAATTCGATCGCACGCAAACCATGCGCCAGTTGCGCAAACGTCAGGCTTTCACAAAGCCATCCGTAGGAAAAAGGGCGCAAATGCAGAAAGCACAATATATTCAGCATTTACGCGATCAGGAAGGAATTTAATTCTATCTTTACCAGGGTCTTAATATCCTGAAAAGAAAATCCATTTGATATAAATTCCCGCTTTTCGGTGGGAATTTTTTTTACACTTTGTGCAACTACTTTTTCACGATTTTTTTCACAACCTGACTTCCATTTTCGCCGGACAATTTTATAAAATAAATCCCTGAAGCCAATGATCGCATATCGATACGGTTTGCTTCCAAAAAATCACTTTGCACTTTCTCGCCATTTAAGGTATAAATTTCCACCGTTTTTAGTTGATAAGGGCTTTCTATAAACGCAAATTCAACCACTGGATTTGGAAAAACACTTATGCTTTCGGTCAAAAATTCTGTGGTGCTTAAAGAACAATCTTCGGAAAAGGAATAATCCCCGTCGCAACATAAAATCCAATTTGTGTAAAGACCCTGCCCATTTTCTGCATCCATTGGGTTTGTTACTTGGATACAAACGAAAGATTGATCGAAATCGAGGTTTAAACTATCAATGTTGAGGTCGCTTCCCTCCAAGTTGATTGTCATTAGTTCCCAATTACCTCTTGCTTGTATTATTTTGAGATTTGGATTACTGCTTACATCAAGAATGTTAACATAAATTACAATATTATCCAAATCACCGTCCATATACAATTCCTCAAGGTTATCAAGTGAAGTCAGGTCCAAAATATTGGGATTGGTTCCATTGTCAAGATAGGTATAGGAAATATCCAAAATTCTAAGAGACTCAAAATCTTCCAAACCTATCAAATTTTGCAAATATCTTCCTGAAAGATCTAAGGTTTCTACATTAACAATATCAGCAGTAAGCACTTCTCCATTCAATTGACCATCGGAATCAATCCCCAAATCGAGCAGGGCTTGTTCAAAATTTGAATCGGGAATCGCTGTGAGTTGCGCCTGCGCGCCGCAAACTATAAAAAAGGTAAAGATTATAAATAAAGTTTTCATAGGTTTATATTTTATTGAATGACAAGATTTTTGGAATCAGTGATTTCACCGTTACAGATCAATGAAACAATATAGATTCCCGGCTGATAGCCAGATAAATCCAAATCAATTTGATGTTGTGCTTCGTCCAATATATAATTATTGGAAATTGTGGAATTAAAATTGGTCAACATTAAATAGGCGGAATTACCACTTCCTATTTGATATGAAATGGTTACTTGACCTGTGGCCGGATTTGGTGCAAGATTTTTAATGCAAAGTGGGTTTTTAATATCAATTTCATAATAATCTTTATAACCGTCAGCATCCGCAACCACTTCCAAGGTGTATTTTCCAAATTTGTCCGAATCAAGGATTAGAGAAGTGCCGGATGAAATAAGGTTTCCGTCAGGATCGTACCAATTATATATAGCCAATTCATTGATTGAAGTAGCCGTATAAATGGTACTATCTATTTGGGTGGTTGGTGAATTGGTTTGTGCCAAGAATATGGCTCTCGGTTCTTTTACGATTTCATAGGTTTCCCCGCCAAGTACATTTCCGTTCGATGCTTTCCTTTGAATGATATTATAAACAAACTTTGGTTTACTGCTTACTTTTTCTGTTAGAAAATTAAATTTTAAAAACACCGTTCCCATTTCATGGGGATCAAATTTTGCATTTTTTAAAACAGCGTATGGGTTGGTAATGATTTTGGTATTTGACATTCTACCGTTTTTCATTCCCTCCATCTTTTCACCACCTTGAACCCACGCATCATAAAATTTCGATCCCATTTCAACCCTAATCTCGGCTTCCTCATGAAGTAAAGGTCCTGTTTCATCGACTTTTGGTAAAAATTCAAAATTATAAGCCACCGCTGTATTGAATGGATTCCCAACTGCTACCACTCCACCGGGTTCTCGAATATTAAGAAGATCATCCAGAACAGTTAAATTCTTCCATGCAATGTTATTATTGTTTCTTACATTTGGATTGATAGGTCCATCTACTTCATTAAACATCGGGTCATCTGTCGAAACGATCCTCGCCAATAAGCAAAAATGCCATTTGTCCGAATTAGAATTCATTGGTTCATACAAGTTTGGATTAGGCATATTATTCCAAGGGATTTCAATAACAGTTTCTTCCCCAGCAGCCACTACCGGAATTGTAACTGGTGTGAATTCACCGGACATGATAAGTCCATTTTCAACATAACCGGTCCAATAGGTCGGCCAATTAAAGAAAGTGTTAGCCTTTGCCCAATAAAGCTTTAATTGTGCATTGTCTGGGGAGACTCCACAACCCTTGTTGGTTATGCGAACATAAATAAAGGGAGGATTATTTGGATCATATTCCGGATTTTGATGGGTCTCAATTCCATCGGGCTGGTTCCTGATCCAAATATCTGGACTTTTCCATATATTTACCTCCGAATTGTTGTCGGGCTCGGCGCCCACATCCGCAAGTGAATTACGCATGAAAAAATCATAATTTTGGATATTAACTACATTTGTATAACTATAATCCTCACTATACGAAATGGTTTCCCGTACCCGAATTCCTTGTCCTATGGTAAATATACTTCGGCATTCATCATAGGTATAACCCATATAATTTCTCACATCCGTTTCAGTAATAACATAGGGCGTTCCTTGGCAGTCAGTCCCCGCACCAATATACTGACATTGGTGGGTGATTGTTGTTGGTTCAAAAAAACTTGAAACGGCATTTGTGTCAACAACCTCATCTCCAGCGCAATCCGCATTAAAATTTGGGTCGTTCGGATCTCTGGTTACATTTTCGCAACCAATAAAAGTATGGGCCAAGCCGAGCAAATGTCCCACCTCGTGGATCAGCAACCCTCCTTCCGTTATAACAGACTGCATTCTTACCGCGGCCATTTGATCTTCCTGCCAGGCAATTCCCCTCAATACATTTCCATTTGAACGATATAAATATCGAGTAGCATAAATATTTAAAGAATTGTTATCTTTATAGTTGGGATGAGCGTCTAAATAGTTTTTTAGAACTCCATAAGTTGGCGCATAAATATCCGTTTCGTCAATATAATCATATCCCTTTAAATTAAAACAAATATTCATTTCAGCACATGCTGCGTTCAGATTATCAATAACCGCCAGAATTTTCTCGACTGTTAAAGGATCAGAACTTGTGCCGTCATCCTTATTGATTCCCCAAAAATGAACATTAATTGTTATGGGCGGGAAACTTTCTAAAAGCGTTGGGTCTACAGAATGAGAATACCAATCGTCTGTATAACAACCTCCTGTAAGATCATCCACTATTGTTTGCGTACCACAAATAGTATCAACATTTTGCGCACCAACTCCAAAAGATAACATTCCTATAACCATTAAAAAGAATTTTAAAGGTAGGCATTTGGGCGTTTGGGCGTTTGGGCGTTTGGATGCGGAATAGTTTTTCATTTTTCAATAAATTTCAGTTAATATACGAATTTAAACAATAATTTGACGAAATCAAAAATATTAATTGTTTAATTATAGATTTTCATATAGTACTGATGCGTTTATAACTAATTGTAATCAAATAAGTTAGGTTGTTCTTGTATTTTTTTGTAACTATTCACCCACTATGGGCATAAAAGGTTTTCCAAGAAACACGCTTTTGATTTTCTCAAGCACGTTTTGGTCGTTTTTCTTTAGGGTAGAGATATATCCCCGTATTGAGGTAAAATAGCTGGCATGGGTCTCCGACC
>JBDNFD010000140.1:0-5588 GCA_041689995.1 Flavobacteriaceae bacterium
AAATCAGCGGAATTTGCGGGAGAAAAAATACGATCAGCGAGAGAAAAAATGGACGAAAACCAGATTTCATATAAAATAAGAGGTGCGATTTGTCCCGCAGATCTCGCGGATAACCGCAGAAAAATAAAATAAAAATCAGCGTAAATCAGCGGAATTTGCGGGAGAAAAATACGATCAGCGGGAGAAAAAAATGGACGAAAACGAGATTTCATATAAAACTAAATGCGCGATTTGCCCCGCAGATCTCGCGGATAACCGCAGAAAAATAAAATAAAAATCAGCGGAAATCAGCGGAATTTGCGGGAGAAAAAATACGATCAGCGAGAAAAAAAATATAAAACAGTATGGACTTTTTATCCGAAAAACTCACCGAATACATCGAAAACCATAGTCAGCCAGAACCAAAATTGCTGCAGGAACTCAATCGTGAAACCCATCAAAAAGTATTACAACCGCGCATGTTGAGCGGACATTTACAGGGACGGGTGTTGAGCATGATTTCAAAACTGAAACAACCAAAAAACATCTTGGAAATAGGAACCTATACAGGATATTCCGCATTATGTTTGGCCGAGGGAATGCAGAAAGATGGTGAAATTCATACGATTGACATCAACGAAGAACTGAAAAGTCTTCAACGGAAATATTTTGATCGATCAAAATATGGAAAGCAAATTTTCCAACATACCGGGAATGCATTGGAAATCATTCCCAATATTGAAAAGAAATTCGATTTGAGTTTTATTGATGCGGACAAAACAAATTATTGCAATTATTTTGAACTGATCGTTCCAAAGATGAACCCTGGCGGCGTTATTTTAACCGACAATGTTTTGTGGAGCGGAAAAGTGGTGGAACCACTCAAAAAAGACGATACCGACACCCAAGGAATTATAGCATTCAACAAAATGGCGAATTCAGATGAGCGGGTTGAAAGTATTTTACTTCCCATTCGTGATGGAGTAATGATTTCGCGGGTGAAATAAGAAAAACCTATTTTTGGATAAAATTGCTAAATTAAAAACCCATGCATCCCTATCTCCCACATCTACTCTCAGATATCGTGAACGCACATCGAAGCAAAGAACCCTTAATTTCTGAAATGATAGAATCCCTTGATGAAACCGAAGCATTCAAAAAACATATCGAAGAGGTGGAACGCTACATTAGCGGCGAAGGTTATGAGCACGATTTTGGTTATTATTGTGATTTAAAGTCATTGGATTTTCCACCAGCGGAGCAATTTACAGATAATGAAAAAACCCAAGTATTCGAAGCTTTCCAAAAAATGCTTTCCACTTGGAACGCAAGCATGGATTTTCCAGAAAAGCTTCCATCGAACCTTCGCTATGAATTTATGGTTGAAATATTGAACGAGAAGTTCATCCCGATGGACAAAGGTTTCATTACTTTTGACTTTTGTGATGGATATGCCCCAGATTGCGGTTTCAAAGAATATTGTCGTTGTCGCGAATATTGGAACTAAAAATCATCTATGAAATGGTAAATAAGCAAATAAGATTCCCGCCTTCGTAGGAATTTAGAAATTCCGTTTGACAGGACCAGTTATTTTTTCAATATCCTCTTTTACCTTTTTGACCTCATCGGTAATACTTTTAGTCGTGTCGTCCCGAAATTCGGAGCCGCGATCGGCACTCTTTGTAATTTCAGATTTGATATCGTTTGTGGCATTTTTTACCATTCGTATCCCTTTCCCCAAACTACGGGCAATATCAGGGATTTTCTCGGCACCAAAAAGCAGTAAGGCAGCAAAAAGCACGAATGCAATTTCGCCTCCGCCCATACCAAATATTAAAGAAAATGTATGCATACGACAAAAGTACTTCAAAATTAAACCAAAAAGTAAAAGCTATTGTTAAAAACTTCTTCTTGAAACTTTTATTTTTTATACCCGATTTAGGTGGAATAAATTCCCGATAAACAATTTATGGTATTATTCATCTTCAAAGTTTTACTCTATTCCTTCCAACTATTGTTTTTCATATTTACGTCGGCAGTTTGCAGATATGGATCTAGTTGAACCGAAATAATTTTCTTTTGTGTCGCTAAAATTTTGCTGGCTTCATCCGGATTTTTACGCCAGATTTGAACCGGATAAGTCATTGTTTTTGAGGTGCCATCTTCAAAATTATATTGAACGATGATCGGCATTGGCAACTTTCCAGGTTTTTCAAATACAACTTCATATAAATAATTCGGAATTGTCATTTTTGCCTGTTCTTCGTTCGAATAATTCTTCTCTATATAAGTTTTGAAATCTGGAGCGTTTTGATAGAAATTGTCCGGTGCTTTGTCTGTTTCACTAAAATAAACCAAATCCTTAGCCCATTTTGAAGCTTCCGGATCGGTCACTCCATAAGCTTTCAAAATTGATTTTCCTTCTTCCGAAGGCTTATCGCTGAGTGCGTAAAGATTCACTTCTTTAATACCAATATCCACAAAATCAGTGCGGTAGAACCATCCACGCCAGAACCAATCCAAATCAGTTCCCGAGGCATCTTCCATGGTACGGAAGAAATCTTCTGGCGTCGGATGTTTAAACATCCATCTGTTGGCATAGGTTTTAAACGCATAATCAAAAAGTTCCGGTCCCAAAATAGTTTCCCGCAAAATATTCAATCCGGCAGCGACTTTTCCGTAGGCATTGTTTCCAAGTTGATAAACATTTTCCGGATTTGACATAATTGGTGTCATATATTTCTGGTTGCCTTTCATATAATCCACTATTAATTCGGCATCACCACGATCTACGGGAAATCGGTTCAACGGCGCAATTGCTTCTGGATAGGTTTCACCGAAACTCAACTGTGTCAAATATTCCAAAAAGGTATTTAGACCTTCATCGAACCAGCCCCATTGGCGCTCATCACTGTTCACAATCATCGGAAAAAAATTATGGCCCACTTCATGGATAATTACATCTATCATTCCAAATTTGAGGTCTTCGCTGTAGGTTCCATCGGCATTCGGGCGTCCATAATTCCAACATATCATCGGATATTCCATTCCCTGATTTTGCGCATGAACTGCAATCGCTTTGGGATAAGGGTAAGTGAACGTGTATTTACTATAAGTTTTTAAGGTTTGCTCAATCGCTTTGGTCGCATATTCGCCCCATAACGGATTTCCTTCTTTTGGATACATCGCGATCGCCATCACTTCACGGTCATTGACCTTGGTGTTTTTCATTTCCAAAATAAATTTTCTGGAGGTGGAAAAAGCAAAATCCCGAACCATGTCTGCTTTGAATTTCCAGGTTTTGGTTTTGTCCTTATCCGGTTTCTTGGATTCGTTTTGTTCAGCTTCTTTTTGAGTAACGATCAATACGGGTTTATCAAATGATTTCTTTGCTTGCACATATCGGTCCATCATTTTTTGCGAATAAACCTCTTTGCGGTTTTGCAAACTTCCCGTAGCTTCCAAAATGTGATCAGCCGGAACCGTAATGTTCACCTCATAACTGCCAAAAGGAAGTGCAAATTCGCCATCGCCCCAAAATTGATGATTTTGCCAACCTTCTTTGTCATTATAAACCGCCATCCGTGGAAAAAATTGAGCGATTACGTATAAATTATTATCGTGCTCTTCGAAATGTTCAAAGCCCGAACGGCCGTCAACTTCCATATAGTTATTAATATTGTACCACCATTTTATGGAGAAATCAAAGCTCTCGCCGGCTTTTAAAGGTCGGTCCAAATTAATTCGCATCATTGTAAAATTAACGGTGTAGTCCAAAGCTTTCCCATTATGTGAAACCTCTTCCAACTTAAATCCGCCATCATAGGTGTTTTCGGTCATATGATCGGCAACAAAACTGGAAGGACGTGAAAATGGCCGGATTTCATCTGAATTTCTTTCAGCCGCCGGACTTTCTTTTGAGCGAATATTTTGGTCAAGTTGAATCCATAAATAGTCCAAATCATCTGGGGAATTATTGGTATAGGTTATGGTTTCGTATCCGTATAATTTCTGATTTTCATCATTTAATTTGATATCCATAACGTAATCCGCCGTATTTTGGTAATAAGCCGGGCCTGGAGCTCCAGAAGCGGTGCGATATTGATTTGGCGTGGCAAAAGTTCCATAAAGTTGCCGAAAATAATTTTCATTTGCATGTCCCGTAGAATCCTGATTCTGGGGTTTCTGGGCGAAAATTGAAAAGAAAAACAGCATGAAAAAAGCCGTCACACCAATTTTTAAAAACTTCATATCGCATTTTTTAAATTAAGTCGCTAATTTACGAATTAAACGGAAAATCAAATTTTAAAACCCTTGAATTTGACAACAAATGCAGTTATCTTGTTATGGATTATATTCTTTGTACTTTTGTGAAAATCCGAAGAAAAGGAAGATGGAAAAGATTGCACGAAAAAAATGGATTGACCGCCTATGCGGATTATTATTACTTTTGATTTTAATTGGAATTGGAACGGGTTTTTTCTTACGTTCCACCGATGAAACTGCCCTTGGCGACAAATTTATTGGATTCAGCATATTGTGTTTTGTTTTCGTTCTGATGCCGATTTTTTTGGTTCATAGATGGCGGGGAAAACGCTTGCAAGATTATACTTTAACAAAAGAAAACATGGAACGAATGCGCGATAAACGGATCGATTAAAATTCTTTCGCCCGTTTTCTGAAAAAAAATTACGCATTCCCATTAACCCATGTTCTTTTTTAATCGTATGTTTGTCATACTATTAATTTTTATAATCTTACAATGGAAGGTACAGTTAAATTTTTCAATGAATCCAAAGGATATGGATTTATTACCAACGACGAAACAGGCAAGGACATTTTTGTTCATGTAACAGGACTAAATGGAAAGTCTTTGAACGAAGGCGACAAAGTGGAATACGTGGAAGAAGAAGGAAGGAAAGGATTGACCGCGACACAAGTGCACCTAATCCAGGAATAATATATTTTATTATTTAAACTTTGTGAAACCGTTCCGATATTATTTCGGGACGGTTTTTTATTTTTCCATTGGTGAAAGTAAAGTTTCAGAATACATAAAATACCACAATAAAAACCATAAAAAATAAAACGACCACTATTCCAAAGCAACCTTTGCTCAGCATGCGTCCAATTTTCTGATTGCGACCACTTCGCGTCAACGGAATTCCTATTTTGCGGGACAAATTTGATTTGACACGTGAAATTCCGAGCAGCCTTTTCCATGAAAATCCACCTCTGTTCATTTTGTTATTTTGTTTTTTTTATTTCATTGTAATTTACAAAAAAATTTAAAAAAAGGAAGTGCATGATATGCAACCTTATAGATAGTGTGAGATTATTTAAATTTTTCAATTCCAATCATGGTTGGGACTCATTGATATCCAATAGGTTCGATTAAAACAAGTGTTTATATCCATCATCAGGCCATACGCAAGATGATTTCAATTCCAAAATGGTGCGATTAAAAGTATAGAGGTCGCTATTTAGTTTCATATCTTTGCAACCAATAAATAAGGGATATTATGATTAATTTTGAGGGGCAAAATGCCCAAGAGTTCTATGCACGGTTCAATTCTGTGGATTCTTGTAAGGAATATCTATCAGGGATC
>JBDNFD010000141.1:0-4709 GCA_041689995.1 Flavobacteriaceae bacterium
AAAAATAAGATACTTTGTCGTGAATATTTTCAAAAACCCTTGATGTTTTTCTAAAACCGCTGGTTTAAAATGTAAAAAAACTCTTGTAAGTACCGATTTCATTGATGTTTTGGTCTATCACTCTTATATTAGAATAGAGCCACTATCCCTTCTTAATTTCGTGGGTATATTTTTTGGGAAGAAAGTCTTTTTCGGTTAGGTTCATGCTTGATTTCTGAAAAAACAAAGATACAATTGTTACAGGTGAAAAAATATCACTAGTTTTCTATTTCTTTCACATCTTCATCAGGATGAGTTTTTGCTTTTCGTTTCCGAAATAGAACAGTAATATTGAACAGAACAATACAAAAGGTCACCCAAATTAGTCCGGCAATAAATCCGCCCGCAATATCGGATGGAAAATGAACGCCCAAATAAATACGACTTAAACCCACGAGAAAAATAAAAGCAGAGAAAATAATGCAAAGTAGCCAACGCAGCCAATGTGCCATTTTTATTTGAAAGGCCAGATAAATTAAGAATCCGTAAAATGCCATGACACTCATGGCATGGCCGCTCGGATAACTTAAGGTTTCCACGGAAACCAGGTGTTCTATTCCAGGGCGTGCCCGGCCGATAAATCGTTTTAAACCAACATTAGAAAGTGCCGATAAAATTGTGATGGCAAGCAGTTGAAGAATAAATTTCCAATGTCGGAATTTTAGGAACAAAAAAATTGAGACGAGAATTGTCATCACCAGATAGGCATAAAATTTGCCTAAATCGGTGATGATCACAAAAAATTGCGTCAGTGCTGGGGTTCTGAAAGAAAGCACATAATCCGTGATTTTATGATCGAATATTTGTGTGGTTTTTCCAGTTATTTCATCGGTAAGTTCAACAAATAAATTGACGGCAATGAGAAAGACCACCAGTGCAATAAAAATGAGAAGATAGAAATGGAAATTCTCATTTTTTCTTGATCCGTGTTTTTGGAGAAATGTGATGATCTCCAGGATGACGGTTCTAATATTTTTCATTTCATCCAGTATTTAGGATCGAAAGCTAACCTTCGATTTTTTTTAATTTTATTTCAAAGGTTGTTCCTTTGCCCAATTCACTTTTAAAAACCTTTATTTTCCCTTGGTGATATTGTTCAATAATGCGTTTTGCCAGCGACAGACCAAGTCCCCATCCACGTTTTTTCGAGGTTTCACCGGGAATGAATATTTTTTGATAGTTGCTGGTTGAAATCCCTTTCCCGGTATCGGAAATGAAAATCCGTATCCATTTTTGGCTGCGCACGAGTTCAATTTCCAATTTTCCCCTTCCGCGCATGGCATCAATTGCGTTGCTCACTAAATTTTCGATCGTCCAACTATAAAGCTGTTTGTTGAGCATGACATACGTTTTTTCATCCGGCAGGTCCAAAGAAAATTCGATCAGTTTTGAACTTCTAACTTTCAGGTATTCATAGGAATCGCGCGTGGCTTCCACAATGTCGGTTTTTTCCAATTTTGGAACAGAACCTATTTTTGAAAAGCGTTCTGTGATCATTCTTAAACGGTCAATATCCTTCTGAATTTCTTCCAGATAAGCCGGATTGGTATTTTCATCTTTTAAAATTTGTAGCCAACCAACTAAAGAAGAAAGAGGAGTACCAATTTGATGAGCGGTTTCTTTTGCCATTCCCGCCCAAAGTTTGTTCTGCTCGCTTGTTTTTGAGGTTGCATAAAAATAGTAAACAATTACCACAAATAAAAGAATGATCAGAAGAACAACCAATGGGAAATACTTAAGCGTGTTCAAAATCGAAGAATCGCCATAATAAACAATGCTCAAAACTTCGTCCTTGTCGGTGGCTTCTATGGGGGTGTTCTGCGATTTGAATTCCTCCACCAAAGCTTCGATTTCCGCACGTGTTTCAATTTTTTCTTTCGGAATGTTCTTGGTTTCATAAATATCTTCCTTCACCGTGTAAATGATCATTGGTGTAGTATTATTGGTGTTGATTACGGGAATTATCAATGGTCCCAACGCCTCGTTTGCATCGGCTTTTATCAATTCGGAAAAAGCACTGACCCAAATTTGCATTTTCGAACGTTCATTTTGTTTGATTTGCTCAAAAAAAATGGAGGTGTTCCCCAGAACTAAAACAATGATAATCATGGAGGAAATAATAATGAACCACCTGGAAAATATACGTTCATTGAAGTTCATAAGCAGCGGAGGCTATTTTGCGAGCCTAAATATAAACAGTTTTGGGCGAACAATTATTGTTCAATGCGGTTTTTCATTCAATATAGGATTTGTTACCTTTGCCGAAATTTGATTTTTGTGCTATCAATCGATCCGAAAAAAGTTTCCACCGCCGAATTGCACGGGTTGATGCTCGGCGCGGTCGGTCCAAGGCCAATTTCATTTGCCAGTACCGTGGATAAAAACGGAAACCCGAATTTATCGCCTTTCAGTTTTTTTAATATGTTCAGTGCAAATCCACCGATTCTGATTTTTTCACCGGCGAGAAGAGTGCGTGACAACACGGTGAAACATACCTTGGAAAATATTTTGGAAACCATGGAAGTGGTCATAAATATCGTAAATTACGACATTGTTCACCAAGCATCGCTTTCCAGTACGGAATATGACAAAACCATAAACGAGTTCGAGAAAGCGGGATTGACGATGTTGGCTTCAGAAAAGGTGAAACCATTTCGGGTGAAAGAATCGCCAGTTCAGTTTGAATGTAAAGTGAACGAAGTGGTTCATTTGGGAAAAGAAGGTGGCGCTGGGAATTTGATTATTTGCGAAGTGCTGAAAATGCACATTCGGAAGGATATTTTGGATGAAAATGGAAAAATAGACCAATATAAAATCGATCAGGTTGCCAGAATGGGCGGCGATTGGTACACCCGTGCAAATCAGGGCCTTTTTGAAGTGCCAAAACCTTTGCGCACACGCGGGATTGGAGTGGATGTAATTCCTTCCTATATAAAAAACAGCAAGGTGCTCACCGGAAATGACCTCGGAAAATTGGGGAATGTTGAAGATTTACCTTCAGAAGCGGAGATTGTTTCGTACATTTCCGATCGTGGATTAAATGATTTCATTGAAAACAACGATCGCGAAAAAGTCCACAAAATGGCAAAAGAACAATTGGATAAAAACGATACCACCGCTGCGTGGAAAATATTAATGGCAAAACAATAGAAAAATGGAAGTACAAGGAAAAATTAAACTAATTGGCGAAACCAAAGAATTCGGGAATAATGGTTTCCGGAAACGTGATGTAGTGGTTACCACTGAAGAACAATATCCACAATTCATCAATGTGGAATTTGTGCAGGACAAATGTGATTTGTTGGACAATTTTAAAGTGGGACAAGATGTGAAAATCGGAATCAACTTGAGAGGCCGGGATTGGGTGAGCCCAGAAGGGGAAACCAAATATTTCAATTCCATCCAAGGTTGGCGCATCGAGAATATGGAACCTTCGGCACCGAACGGACCTGCCGAACCGCCCCAGGATCATTTTGAACCGGCAAGCGATTTGAACAAGGAAGAAGCGGATGATCTGCCTTTCTGAGCGGACAATAGTAGTTATCATATAGAAAATCCGGCCCTTTTTAAAGCCGGATTTTCCGTATTTATGATATTGATCTAACCTTTTAAATAAACTCAAAAAAGCAATGATGAACAAAATCTAACTCAAAAGGCTGTCTCGAATATCGCTATAAATGTACGAATAAATTATTTGATGTGCAATGTTTTTGTTGTTCCTTATTGTTCGGTCTCTGCTAAAACTACTTCCTCCATGGAAAAAGGATCAATTAATAAGAAATGGTTTCAGATTTGGAACAGCTTTCGCATGGATCATCACAATTCCACCCACTCTTATCCGCATGTGGATGGCAACCACTAGTGCAACCATTGCAAGTAACTGTGTTATAGTTAAATTGCGCACGAAATTTATCATTTTCCAATTTCAGCCGAAAGGCCGATTTTACAGAATTATTTTTATTATATCCTATCAACATATAATATTCTCCACTATCATTTTTGTCGGATATGATTTCATATCGGATCAACTTAGCATCAATATTTTGTGCTTTTAGAACAGTTTCAAAATGTTCGTCCAAGAAACTTTCATTCACTGTGATGACGTATTGACCATCTTCAACAACACCAATTTCTTTTCCTTCCTGTGCGATCGAACCACAGGAAATAAGGACTATTGTCAATAAACTTAGGAATACTTTTTTCATCTTATTTTGTTTTATTTTGTTTGAAAATAAGGTTGCCTGTTTTTTTATTGACGGGTGCAAGCACCGTCGAAAAGAACAACACATTTTTGTTCCAAAAACAAATTTTTACCGTAAATTCGCAACAGTCAGAAGTTTACTTACGGTCGCACATCAGTATGTGTCGCTTTTTTTTTGAAACGGTGAGGGTCTCTACCTGGTAAAAGCTTTTTTTTGTATAACTAAGTCATGATTTTTTGGTTTAAGATTTGTTGTTTATTTATTTATTTAAAAAAACCTAAAATCATTCCATGTTTGGAAGATGTAAATTGCGATTTTAAAAAAAAAGGCTCTATTCTAATTTACGATTGATATTATATTTTTTGTCTAACTATCTAAAAATAAGATACTTTGTCGTGAATATTTTCAAAAAACCTTGATGTTTTTCTAAAACCGCTAGTTTAAAATGTAAAAAAACTCTTGTAAGTA
>JBDNFD010000142.1:0-9952 GCA_041689995.1 Flavobacteriaceae bacterium
ACCTATCATTTGACTGAATATCGGCTGTCCGAAAAAAATAGTACTTTTACCCATAGTTGAATTTTTGGTCAGAGATTAATTCTTCTATATACGAAAAAAGCCTCAATTATTGAGGCTTTTTTTATCGGACACTAATAATTTGAAACAATGTTTTCTTTAGACAATTTCTCTTCGAAAGAAATAAATAAAATGCTGGTAGTATAATGTATTTTGGATTCACAAGCCAATTTAAAAAGGATATCCAAAAGCTTAAATCCAAAACTTTTGTCTAAAGTTATGGAATTGATTATTGCGATAGAAAATTCTCCCGGTCACACTTTGCATGGAATTGGACAGCCAGAATCATTAAAAGGAAATCTTTCCGGATGTTACTCAAGAAGAATTACCCAAAAACATAGGCTCATTTATAAATATTCACATACTGATAAAGTTGAATTGATATCTTGTTATGGTCATTATAGTGAGAGGTAGAGTCGATTACCACATCAATATTTTTTTTCATAAAACTATTCCTGAATATCCGGTTCCAATTCTTTTTTCCTGAAATCAACATAAAATTCCACAAAAATTGTTTCGCGTTGAAAATACAGAAAAAGACAAAAGACAAATTTCCCATAATTGGGCAATGGTTGTCCACCGATTATTGTAAATTTATATTTTAAAAAATCAAACATTATGGCTATTCAAAAACCCTTCAATTTAAACAAATGGATCGAGGAAAACCGCGACAGCTTGAAACCGCCGGTTGGGAACAAAAACCTATATAAAGATGCCGGTGATTATATTGTGATGATCGTGGGTGGGCCGAACGCCCGAAAGGACTATCACTACAATGGAACTGAAGAATTGTTTTATCAATTGGAAGGAAACATAACGGTACACGTGCAAGATAATGGCGAAAAAAAAACCATGGAACTCGGTCCGGGTGATATGTATTTGAACCCTGCAAAAATTCCGCATTCTCCGGTTCGAGGTGAAGGTTCCATCGGATTGGTGGTTGAGCTAAAACGCAAAAACTTGGACATGAAAGATGGCCTATTGTGGTTTTGCGACAATTGCAATCATAAATTGCATGAAGTTTATTTCGACCTGGATGATATTGAAAAAGATTTCCTGAAACACTTCAAACATTTTTACGGCAGCAAAGAATTGCGAACTTGCGATAAATGCGGAACAGAAATGCCGGTTGATGAACGATTTATTGGCTGAAAAAACGAAAAACCAATCGAGATGGAAGAAGATATTCGTTGGAAATATTCCCATTTTCGACAAACTAAATTCTCCCGGGTTAGAAAAACCTATTCTTCGTGTGGGAAAAATTTTTTATAAAAACAGCCATGGAAAATAAAACATCAATCAAGTTATTCGAGCAAAAACAAGTGCGCAGCATTTGGAACGATGAAGAAGAAAAATGGTATTTTTCCATTATTGATGTGATTCAAATATTGACTAAAAGCGAAAGGCCCAGAAAATATTGGAGTGACCTGAAAAGCAAGTTGAAAAAGGAAGGAAGTGAACTGTCCGAAAAAATCGGACAGTTCAAACTAAAGTCCGAAGATGGCAAAATGCGAATTACAGATATTGCTGATACCGAACAATTATTCCGTCTAATTCAATCCATTCCCTCGCCCAAAGCAGAACCTTTCAAATTATGGATTGCAAAAGTGGCACGTGAACGAATTGATGAAATCGAGGACCCTGAAATTGGTATTGATAGGTTAATGGAAACCTATTTGAAAAAAGGATATAGCAAAGCTTGGATCAATCAACGATTGAAAAGTATTGAAGTTAGAAAAGAATTAACCGATGAATGGGAAGAAAGAGGCGTAAAGAAAGGAATGGAATATGCCATTCTCACCGATGAAATAACCAAGGCTTGGAGTGGCTTTTCGGTAAAAAGTTATAAAAAATTTAAAAATTTAAAGAAAGAAAATTTACGGGACAATATGACGAATTTGGAATTGGTGCTCAATATGCTTGCCGAAGCCACCACCAGCGAAATAAGTAAGGAAAAAAAGCCTAAAAACCTTTCACAAAACAGAACCATTGCTAAACAAGGTGGCACCATTGCTGGAAATACCAGAAAAGAAATAGAAGAAAAAACGGGTAAAAAAGTGATTAGCCCAAAATCTGCTCAAAAATTTTTGGACACCAAGAAGGAAGAAAAATCCTAAAGCATATCCTATGCAAAGAGTTTAAAATTTGCTATTTTCGCACTCAAATTGAGTATTTAGCGAATAAATAAATAAAAAACAATGAGCAATATCGCAAAAGATTTCGGAATTGACAAAGCCCTAAAGGAATTGGGGCTTCAAGAAATAAATAATGGAACTTCCACTGGAACCGATTTTTTCGGGAATGGGGAAATCATCGAATCATATTCACCAGTAGATGGTGCTTTGATCGGAAAAGTGAAAAGCACCACCAAAGAAGATTATGAGAAAGTAATAACCACTGCGACCAAAGGTTTCAAAGAATGGCGAAAATTGCCTTCGCCACAACGGGGCGAAGTAGTGCGCCAATTCAACGACGAACTAAGACGTTTGAAAGAACCGCTCGGGAAATTGGTTTCCTATGAAATGGGGAAATCCTATCAAGAAGGTTTGGGCGAAGTGCAGGAAATGATCGATATCTGCGACTTTGCCGTCGGACTTTCGCGCCAGTTGCACGGATTGACCATGCACAGCGAACGTCCTGGGCACAGAATGTACGAACAATATCACCCGTTGGGTGTTGTCGGGATTATTTCCGCATTCAACTTCCCGGTCGCAGTTTGGGCCTGGAACACTGCCTTGGCTTGGGTTTGCGGCGATGCTTGTATCTGGAAAGGTTCCGAAAAAACACCGATGACCTCCGTGGCTTGCCAAAATATTGCCGCTCGGATTTTTGAAAAAAATAACGTTCCAGCGGGAATTTCCTGCCTGATCACCGGTGATTACAAAATCGGGGAATTGATGACCAACGACAAGCGCGTTCCTTTGGTTTCCGCAACCGGTTCCATCCGAATGGGAAAAATCGTGGCACAAGCAGTTGCGGCCCGTTTGGGACAATCATTATTGGAACTCGGTGGGAACAATGCCATTATCGTCACTCCAAATGCGGATATAAAAATGACCGTAATTGGTGCAGTTTTTGGTGCGGTGGGAACTGCCGGACAACGTTGTACCTCCACGCGACGTTTGATCGTTCACGAAGATATTTACGACAAAGTGAAAAATGCCGTCGTCGATGCTTACAAACAATTGCGCATCGGAAATCCGTTAGATGAAAAGAACCACGTTGGCCCATTGATCGATAAAGATGCTGTGAAAAATTATCAAAATGCCTTGGAGAAAGTTGTGGAAGAAGGCGGAAATATTTTAGTGGAAGGGGGCGTTTTGGAAGGCGAAGGTTACGAAAGCGGATGCTACGTAAAACCTGCCATAGCCGAAGCCAAAAACGAATATGAAATCGTGCAACATGAAACTTTTGCCCCTGTTTTATATTTGTTGAAATATTCCGGCGATGTTTCCAATGCTTTGGAAATGCAAAACGGCGTGGTGCAAGGATTATCATCAGCAATTATGACCAGCGATTTGCGCGAAGCAGAACGTTTCCTTTCTGTTGAAGGTTCCGATTGCGGGATTGCCAATGTGAACATCGGGACTTCCGGTGCTGAAATAGGCGGTGCTTTTGGAGGTGAAAAAGAAACCGGTGGCGGTCGCGAAAGTGGTTCCGATGCATGGAAAATTTATATGAGAAGACAAACCAACACCATCAACTACACGACTGAACTTCCCCTAGCGCAAGGGATTAAATTTGATTTGTAATAGGTGTAAGATTTGAGTATTTAGTATTGAGATATGGGAAACCCCGCAGGTTTATAAATCTTGCGGGATTTTTTGTGCTGAACCGTTATAGATTTTTTGAACACAGCCAAACCGGCACAGTTTGAACAGAATCATATTTCATTTTTAGTTTAAAGCTTTTAAAACAAAACCATTCACATAATAGTTCGCCCTACCTATTTTGTAATTGCTGAAGCGGCCATCTTCTACCAACTGGTTTAAATAATTGGTGGCGGTAATCCGGGAAACATTCAACTCATTTTGTAAAAATTCTATTTTAGTATAAGGCTGCTTAAATAAATGGTTGAGCAGATCCTGACTATAAAATTTATAGTTATTACGCAAGACGTTTTTATATTGAGCCATTGCCTCTTTTATGTTTTTTACTTTTTGCAAGGTATCTTTTGCAGTAACTGTAATGGCAGTGAGCACATAAATAAGATATTCTTCCCAGGCTCCATCATCGCGCACTTTCTGAAATAATCGGTAATAATCGTTCTTATGTTGGATAATATATTTACTTAAATGGAGAATAGGGGTATCTAACAAATTATATTGAATTAAGTACAGGATATTCAAAATCCTCCCGGTCCGTCCATTGCCATCATAAAAGGGATGGATGCTTTCAAACTGAAAATGGAAAACCGTCATTTTTATTAAATGGTCAAGCGGTAAAAGTTCAAGATCGTTTATAAAAGCCTCTAAGTTTTGCATTAATTGGTTTATTACATCCTTGCTTTGAGGAGGTATATATACTACTTCATCTGTATTTTGATTTTTTAGCGTAGTTCCGGAAACCTTTCTAAAGCCGGCATTATTGTTTTCTAATATCCCCTGAATTTCCTTAATATGATTGAGTGATAGGAATTTATGTTGTTGCACAAGCGAATAGCCCTTTTTCATGGCGGCTATATAATTCTGGACTTCTTTGGCTTGATGGGAGGTTATTTTTTCAATCCCAATACTTGCTCTATAAATTTCATCATGGGTTCACAATATTCTCCACAGCAGAACTATCCTTTATTTATCAATATATCTTGGCGAGGAATGGATTGGCAACACCTTTCAACTCGGCCAAAGCGCAATGTGCTTCAGGTAAGAGCTTTAGCACCTTTAGGGTTTCCAATTCTTGTGGATAGGGAAGTTTTTGCGGTTTCCAGTTCATTTTCGGGATTTACTTTCTAAGCTCCATGTGTAAAGATAATTCTATTTTCTTTACACATAACACATACATGTATTAATTTTTTATGAATTTACGTTTTTTAAAGATTTCAGACTACTTCAACATTTTCCATTCCAAATTACACTTCGACCGTGATATTTTACAGCTCGGTTTAATTTTTTTTGAAAGGATTGCCTAATATTTCATCTTTGAACTGTAAATCAACATCGAAAAAAATGAAAACTTTAATCGTCTCTTTTTTATTGGGTATTTTTCCTGCTCTTCTTCTATCACAAAACATAATTTCTGGAACTATTACGGATGCTAAAGGTGTTCCTTTAATTGGAGCCAATATTTATCTGGAAGGAACCTATGACGGGGCTAGTTCAGACGAGTTTGGAAAATTTTCCTTTGAAACTTCGGAAGTCGGTATGCAAACCTTGACCGTTTCGTATGTTTCTTTTGAACCCTTCAAATTGACGAAAGATGTTTCCGAAATGAAAAATCTAAAAATCACACTTCGTGAAGATGTCAATTCTTTGGAAACTGTGACTCTTTCCGCAGGAACGTTTTCCGCGGGCGATAACAGCAAGGTTTCGGTTTTAAAACCTTTGGATATTGTTACTACTGCCAGTGCTATGGGCGATTTTATTGGAGCTTTGCAAACCTTGCCCGGGACAACAACAAATGACGAGGATGGTCGGTTATTTGTTAGAGGTGGCGACGCCAGCGAGACGCAGATTTTTATTGACGGGATTCGGGTTTTTACACCTTATTCTCCAACGACCAATAATGTTCCTACCCGTGGGCGATACAGTCCGTTTTTGTTTGATGGAATCACGTTTTCCACAGGGGGTTATTCTGCTGAGTATGGACAAGCGTTATCATCGGTTTTACTTTTGAACACTATTGATGAACCTACGCAGGGTAAGACAGATATTGCAATTATGAGTGTTGGCGGAGGATTAGGGCACACCAAAAAATGGGAGAAAAGTTCCTTGAGCGTAAATGCTTCTTATATTAATTTGGCTCCTTATATCGCTATTTTTCCTGATAGAAATGATTGGATAAAGCCCTTTGAAACGATTTCAGGAGAAGCAGTTTTCCGTCAGAAATTGGGCGATGGATTGTTGAAGATTTATGGAGCTTTTGATAATTCCGATTTTGAGTTGATCCAGGAAGATATCAATCTACCAGAAGGAGTTCATTTTAAATTGAACAATCAAAATTTTTACACCAATACCAGTTTTAGTGAAATGCTAAATAACGGTTGGAGCATTTTAGCAGGTGGAAGTTATACCTACGGAAAAACAAAGGTCGGGATAGATCAGATGAATATAAAGGATATTGAAAATTCGGCACATCTTAAATTGAAACTCCAAAAACGTTTCAGCAACCGTTTTAAGCTGAATTTTGGAGCGGAACAGTTTTTAACCGATTTTAATGAAGATTATAAGGAACCCTTTTTCGATGCAAAACTTGGATTCAACAATAATATCACAGCCGCATTTGCCGAAGCGGATATTATATTTTCCCGCAAACTAGCTTTAAAACTGGGTGTTAGAGGAGAATATAGCCAGTTGTCCAAGGAGTTTTCGGTTTCTCCAAGAGCTTCCTTTGCATATAAAACTGGCAGAAGCAGTCAGATTTCTGTGGCTTATGGCGATTTTTTCCAGCAGCCTGACAATGAGATTCTCAAATTCAATGACAACTTGAACGCACAACACGCCCAACATTATATATTGAACTATCAGTATGCCGCAAATAATAGGATTTTTCGCGCCGAAGTTTATCGAAAAGACTACAGCCATCTTGTTATGTACAACGATTCCCTGCCAAGTGTAAATACGGTTTTTTCAAACAATGGAAAGGGATATGCCCAAGGACTCGACTTATTTTGGCGTGATAATGAAAGCATCAGAAATGTGGATTACTGGATAAGCTATTCCTATTTGGATACGGAAAGGAAATATAAAAACTATCCAATTCAAACCACGCCTCCTTTTGTGAACAAACACAATATTTCAGTGGTGGGAAAATACTGGGTTGAGGACTGGAAAAGTCAGATTGGGTTTAGTTATCAATTTGCCAGCGGCCGTCAATATACTGATTGGAACACTCCAGGTTTTCTTCAAAGCAAGACAAAAAGCTATAATAGCGTTAGTCTAAATTGCGCCTATTTAATTTCGCCACAAAAGATTCTGTACGCCTCTGTCAACAATGTTTTCGCTTTTAAAAATGTAAATGGATACCAATATGCAAACACGCCAGATTCAAATGGAAATTTTGCCAGAAGAGAATTGCGTCCAGCAGCAGATCAATTTTTTATGGTGGGTTTCTTTTGGACTATCAGCGATGATGGCAAAGATAATCAGTTGGATAAATTGTAAATTGGTTACTTTGGGATTTGTTAAATTGGGATTGGAGATTGACGATTGATAATTTTTGGTATTTATCGAAGTTGGAATTTGTTTCTTGGATTTTTGCTTCAACAATTCAACCTGCAAATTCAACAACTGGGTAGAGGAGATTTTTAGAATGTATGAATTTAGAGGAAATTTGATCTAGTTATTTTAGTAATCGTAAAAATCAGAAAATTATGAAAACCATACTTATTTCTTTCTTACTTGTTTTTTTGACCATTAACTTTCAGGCTCAGAATATAGTATAGGTTTCTATTTCAACTTTTAAAAACAACGAGGGAAAGGCAATGATAGGACTTTACAACTCGAAGGCAGATTTTTTGGAAAGGGAGTACAAGTCCTTTTCCATGGAAATTCCGGACAAGCAGATAAAAGCATCTTTTAAGGATATACCCGATGGAACCTACGCTGTTTCAGTATATCACGATGAGGACAACGATAATGAATTTGATATGCTGATGGGATTTATCCCATTAGAAGATTACGGAAACTCCAATAATATACCTCCCAGATATGGCCCACCAGCGTGGGAAGACGCCAAATTCGAAGTCAAAAATGGTGAGATAGTTCATATAAACATTAAAATGATGTAACTCCTTTAACGCTAATAAAACGAAACCTTTAAATCACCTTTTACACCTAACACTTAAAACTTTTAACTATGCAAAATGTACTCACTTACCTCAGTCTATTTTTTACCGTTTTGGTAATGCAGGCGCAAACAGAACCTATCTCTAAAACCAATGACGCTGTTCCCACAAAATACGAAAAGGGAATGCAAGAGGCGTTCAATTCGTGGAAGAACAATGAACCGTGGGAAGCCGCCAATATGTTTGAGCGCATCGCAAAAGCTGAACCGGACAACTGGTTGCCGTCATATTACGTGGCACAAATAAATGTGGTATATAGTTTTACCGAAAAAGATAAATCCAAACTGTCCGAACAATTGGGAAAAGCTCAGGATTTTATAAACGATGCAACAGCCATTTCCAACGACAATCCCAATCTCTTGGTGCTCCAAGCACAATTATATACCGCTTGGATTGTTTTTGACGGACAGCAATATGGGATGCTCTATTCTGAAAAAGCTTCTGGACTTTATGATACGGCCTTAGCACTCGAGCCGGACAATCCAATAATGATATTGGCAAAAGCCGAATGGAATATAGGAGGTGCCAAATATTTTGGACAACCTGTAGAATCCTATTGCAAGGAAGTGCAACGAGCCATCGAACTTTCTGATTCCTTTAAGGTTAAAGAGAAGTTTTATCCTACTTTTAGTATAGAACGAGCCAAACAAGTGCTTTCGGAAAACTGTCAATAATATATTTCTGAATATTTTCTTATCACGTTGTGTTATTATGCGAACAAAAGTTATTTTTCTATCTCTATTAATTTAATGTGTAAGCCAAAGGGTGTTTTGTATAATGCCTCGTTTATAAGGAATTTGCCATCCCAATTCAATTTTAAACCTTTAAAATGGTTTTGTGGGTGGGGTCGGCATTTCCATAGCCCACGGTTTAAAACTGTATTCAATTTCAATTCCTTCCTCTTTCTTCCGGGTACAACGTATAAACCGGATCGCTTTGAAAAACTTCTTTGGAATTCACATCCATTAACGAAAGGCATCCTTTGAAAGCCGCGCCAGTATCTACATTCCAAACATTTGCCACATTCATTGGCTTGGTTTTACCAATTCGTGTTGTGGGAGTATGCCCAATAAATATTTCCTTGAACAATTTCAAACGCTGTGGATAGCGATCATTTTCCAAAGAAAGGTTTTCATTCAATGCCAACACCATTTCCCATAACGTGCGGTCCCAGTATAATATATTCGGGGAATATTCCTGTTCAGGGCCATGCATATTGGTGAACCCAGCATGCACAAACAACCGATTTTCTTTATCAATATGGTAATTCAGCAAACTCTCATAAAAGCGGAGATGCGGTTTTATTTCTTCTTCCGAAAGTTTCCGATAAGCATCGATGGAAGATTGTCCGCCGTGCTGCAACCAAGTTTCATTCAATTGCCCGGTTTTTAACCATTGATGCGTCAAATCGTCATGATTTCCGCGAAGAAAAATGCAGGTGTTTTGTTTGGAAAGTTCAATCAAAAATGAAATTACTTCTGCCGAGCCGCTCCAACCATCTACGTAATCACCGAGGAAAATAAGCCTGTCCTCAGGTGTGATTTTTGCGCATTGCAACACTTGTTCCAAAGCTTTCAAACCTCCGTGGATATCGCCAATAACGAATTTTCGCATAAAATTAAACTATTGAAAATCAACCATTTTTGATTATGGATTGCTTTTTATGAATTTCTGGGAACTTACTGTTTTTCCTTCTTTTTGAATGTTGAGAAAATAAAATCCTTCATCTAACCCCAAAACATCAATTTGGTTGTCGTTCACTTTCCGAACGAAGAATAGTTGTTTTCCCGAAATATCCCTAATTTCCACTGAAAAAGGATTTAAATTAATATTTTCAAATTCAAGATGAACGATATTTCCTTGGGAAGGATTGGGATAAATTGCGAATGA
>JBDNFD010000143.1:0-9344 GCA_041689995.1 Flavobacteriaceae bacterium
AAAAAATTTTGAACTGACATAAGCATATCCAAGTGAATCGTTTACAAAAGCCAAATCGGAAAACCCACCAAAAAAAGGAGAATTGCTATTATAGGTTGAGGCTGAATAACTGAGCGACCAAGTTTCACCAGAATCATACGTTTTATATATTTTCATAAAACTGCAATTGCAAAATGCTGCTGCTGCATCAAGATAAAAACCGACATTATCATTAAGAAAATAAAGCTTAGAAACACCCATATCCAAATAATATGGCACATAATAATTTGTCCAATTGCTATTATCTTCGGTTTTAAACACTAAATCACCACGATATTGAAGATAATCTTCATCTACTTGACCAGCCAAAACCTGGGTGTTGTTCGCCGTAATGTTTAGGGAAAATAGATCATCGGTCGTGGAAAGCGCAATCGGATTCCAAGTGGTACCATAGTCCGTGGTATACAATAAAGTACCATTGTTTCCTGCGATATATCCATGGCTCCCCTTGAATTCCACGCTGTTGAGTTGTTCGGAAGAAATGCTATTGTCCAAAATCCAATTGTTCCCGCCATTAGTTGAATGCAGTACTACACCATGATGTCCAACGATCCAAATATCATTTAAGGAAATCATCGCAATGGAAAACAGATTTTCCGTAGTTCCGGAGGAAACAATGTCCCAGTTTTGGCCAGCATCCATTGTTTTAATAATTGTTCCATTGTTACCAACTGCAAAACCCAGATCTTCATCAAAAAAGACCATATCATAAAAGTTTTTCTGTACCCCAGTATTGGTTTCGACCCAGTTCAATCCGCCATCGTAAGAGGTATAAAACATTCCATTATCCACCATGAGGTAAACCAGATCTTCGCCAAAAGGGCAAATGGAGCCATACATACCTTCTCCTGGAAAATTAATTTGAGGCCACCCTTGTGAATGAATAAAAGTAATTGTGAAAAATACGATCAAAAAAGTAGAAAAATGTTTCATAATTTCGATTTTAAAAAAAATTCAACCTTTAAAGGTAAAGAATATTTTTTAAAGCTCGGTTTCTCAGTAATATTTCACTTTTCGTAAGATTTGTGTGGGTTTTTCAGAACATAAAAAAATATTTTGGAAGAATGATTATCACTGAATATATAGCCTGCGATATTCTTTGTATCTATTTCTCAATTTTAAAAGTAATCACTGGAATTTCCGAATGATTAGTGACATCTTCCGCAATGCTTCCAGCGAAAAAATGTGACAACCCTTTACGACCGCGCGTCGGCATCGCAATTAAGTCCGCATCCATATAATCGGCGGCATTCAAAACTCCTTTATCTATAGAATAATCATTGTAAACCTGAATGTTATCTGGGGAATAAGGGATTTCGGTATTGTTCAAAAATCCGCGCATTGTTTCACGGATTTCTTGCGTGCTTTTGAATTTATCACCCGGCGTATTGATATATAAAAGTTTCAATTCCGCATTGAAATCCGTTGCGAAGGCTTTTGCTTTTCGATAAGCGGGCAAATTTTTCAATCCGAAATCGGAGGCAAAAACCACGCGGCGAATGTCGAAATCCTTCATTTCATTTTTAATGACCAATACCGGAATTTCAGAATTCCGCACTACTTTTTCCGTATTGGAACCAATCAATACTTCTTCCAAACCACTAGAACCTTTTGATCCCATCACAATTAAATCTACCGCATCCATTTCAACAATTTTTGCAATACCGGTCGCTGTGGAACCAATTTCTATTTTATCGGTTATTTTCGAATCTTTTAGGAAATCTTTATTCAAGAATTCCCGGAACTTTTTTTGACCGAGCTTCATAAAAAACAACATTTTTTGGTCTTCCACATAATATTGGCCGGTTCCCATTAAAGGTTCGGCGATTTCCATGACCTGAAGCACAATAATTTCGGCCCGATTTATTTTGGCCAATTTTGCCGCGACTTGCAAGGCATTTTCAGAAGGTTTTGAAAAATCGACGGGGACTAAAATTGTTTTCATTATTTCGATTATTTTGTTGAATTTTACTATTTATAACTTCTGAAACAAAACCAATCTTACGACCTTTCCCAGCTTTCCAAAGTTACGAATTTACTGTATCAATTCCCTATTTTTTAGCAAGTTTCGCATAAATGAAAAGAAGTCTCCTTTTTTCGAATCACAAAAAGATTCACGACCTTTGCAAAAATTTGACGCAATGAAAAACATAGTCTTTATAATAGGTTTTTTGATCTGTGGAACGACAAATTTACTTGCACAAGATTCCACTTGGACAGAAAAAGCCGTGGCTTACCAACAGCATTTGAACAAGGAATTTTCCGATCATAAAACCTCGCCGCTTCCGGAGAAAAAAATAGCCAAATTTGATGGTTTGCCATTTTTTGAAGTGGATAAAAAATTGATTTTTCAAGCCGAATTTTTACGCACTCCTTATGAATCACCTTTCATGATGCGCACAACTACAGACCGGGAATCGATTTATGTGAAATATGGCGAAATATATTTCAACATTAACGGAACGGAATATAAATTGAACGTTTACCAAAGCCAACAACTTTCTGCCGATCCGGAATATGCCGATTATCTTTTTGTGCCTTTCACAGATTTAACCAACGGTAAAAGTACGTACGGCGGCGGGCGTTATTTGGATTTGCACATTCCCGAAGGCGAAACGGTACTTTTGGATTTCAACAGGGCTTATAATCCATATTGTGCTTACAGCAAACGATATTCCTGTCCCATTCCGCCGGCGGAAAACGATTTGGAAATTCCTATTGAAGCGGGGGTGAAGTATGAAAAACGTTAAATAAGTTTTGCGAGCCACAGCCCCAAAAATATGGCCAAAAGCCCCAATGCAAAGCTGGCGATTGTGTAAAGCGCAAAAAGGGCGAAATCACCAGACTTTAAAAAAATTTGATTTTCATACATAAATGTGGAAAAAGTGGTAAACCCGCCACAGAATCCCGTAGCCAATAAAAGTGTGGTGTTATAAGAAATAGTGCTGCTTTTCATCGCAAATCCGAGCAACAGCCCCAATAGTAAACTTCCAAAAATATTAACGCCAAACGTTCCGAAAGGAAACCCCGTGGGATTGTTCAAGTATTTGACAACGAGAAACCTCAATGCACTTCCAAGTCCTCCTCCAATGAAAACCATCAATACCTGTCTCATAAACCAAGAATTCGAAGTTATTTTATGGGAATATACACTTCTGTGACCCGTTCTGCAGGATTGGCAACTTCTTCTGGCCCGGTGATATACACTTCAAACGGATTTGCCTCTTCGTTCATTTCGTATTCATTTTCCATCATGAATTTTTTAATCTCCGCCCAAGCCTCCTGCAAATGATCGTAATTCCCTTTTAAAGTAGCTTTAACCACTTTTTGAGTGGGCAAAAACCCGCAGAGCACTTCACTTTCTTCCGGGGTAATAATTCTGCTGGAAGTAGGAATTCCGGCAGAAATAATGACCGTGCCATTTCGCGGGTCGAAATTGTTATAAACCGTCATTGGCGAGCCGGTAATAGTGATATTATTTTGCTTCATATACAGTGAAACATACGGAATAATCTTGTCCATTTTCGCCTCCAGGGCTTTTCCGGTATTTCGGGAAGCGGTGCTCATATACATGTAAAATCCGCCACCATATTCTGTGGTTCCGTCCACACTTATTTCATAAACTTCCATGGCTTTTTTTACAAAACCCTCCAAATTGTTAAGGCCGGTTTTCAACATGGGCCGAATCATTTCAGTTGTGGTGCTATCTTGCGTCAGTTGATACGCTTTTTCCCAAAAATGACGTTCCCCCTTCATTCCCCAAGTAATTTTTGTGCCCTGTTCGACATCTTCGAACAACCAATACACTTGTCTTTCGGATTCTCCCAACGGCGTATTGAAGACAATTCCCTGTTCAATGGATTTCCCTGGGATTACTTTCGTGGTTTCCATCGAACCGTTCATCCGATCACTTTTCCAAGAATATCCAGCTCCCTCGCCGGAAGTTTTTTCGGAATAAGTAACGATCATCGTAGGGTCATTTTTTGCCCAAGGTCCCCATTTTTCCCAGGTTTTATAATTGTTCACCTCATCAAAAAACATTTCTGAAGGCGCTTGAATCACCTTGCTTTCCTCTACCTGAAAAGTTCCGTCCAATGTGGCAATATATAAGGAGAAGCCAATTATAGCAATTAGGATCAAAAAGAAAAGATATTTTAAAAATTTCATAGCGGGGCATATTTCATCGGATTAAACTGCTAAGGTAGTTAAATTATAAGCCTTTAAATGTTTACATTTGTAAAAAATTCACTAAAAACCTTAAATGATGAAACTAAAATTTACCGCACTGCTTTTTTTGACGAGCCTGCTCCTTGTTTCCTGTGGGGACGACAAGAAAGAAAACGATACGAAAACAAAGGAGCCAATGGAAGAAAATGCCGAAACAGATTCTTTTGATTATGTAGCCGATGAATTTGCGGACCTCAAAATCTTACGCTATCAAATCCCAGGTTGGGAAAATCTTTCCCTTCAGGAACAAAAACTGGTTTATTATTTGACACAAGCCGGACTTAGCGGCCGTGATATTTTTTGGGACCAGAATTATCGATACAATTTGAAAATCAGGAAAGCGCTTGAAAATATTTACACTTCGTATGAAGGTGACAAATCTTCGGAAGATTGGAAAAATTTCGAAACCTACCTAAAACGGGTTTGGTTTTCCAATGGTATCCATCATCATTATTCGCACGATAAAATCAAACCAGAATTCAGCCAAGAATATTTGAAAGAACTTTTGGCAAAAACCAATACCAAACTTACCGGTGAGGCTTTTGACGTTATTTTCAACGATAAGGATATCAAAAAGGTAAACCTCGACGCAAACAAAGGATTATTATCGGGCTCGGCCACCAATTTTTATGGTGAAAATGTTTCTGCAAAAGAGGTTGCGGACTTTTACGCAAAGAAAAAATCGCCCAATCCCGAAAAACCACTTGCTTATGGTTTGAACTCCACACTTGTGAAAGTGGATGGAAAACTTCAGGAAAAATACTGGAAAAGCGGTGGATTATATGGACCGGCCATCGATGAAATTATCTCATGGTTGGAAAAAGCAAAAGGAGTTGCCGAAAACGGCCAACAAGCAAAAGCATTGGAACTGCTGATCGAATATTACAAAACCGGATCGTTGGAAACTTGGGACAAGTACAATATTGCCTGGGTGAACACTACCGAAGGCGACATCGATTACATCAATGGTTTCATCGAGGTTTATAATGATCCATTGGGCTTCCGCGGATCATACGAAACCATCGTACAAATCAAGGATTTTGAAATGTCCAAAAAAATGGGTGTTTTGGAAGATCATGTGCAATGGTTTGAAGATCATTCGCCAATCATGGATGCCCACAAAAAAGATTCGGTGGTGGGAGTAACTTACAAAACCGTGATCGTTGCGGGCGAAGCAGGTGCCGCTTCCCCAAGTACGCCAATCGGGGTTAATTTGCCAAATTCCAATTGGATCAGGGAGAAAGTGGGCAGCAAATCGGTTTCACTAGGAAATATTATTAATGCTTACGATCATGCCAGCAGTTCCGGTCGATTGGAAGAATTCGCTTACGATTCCACAGAAATAGCACTTTCCAAGAAATATGGCGAGCTCGCCGATAAATTGCACACCGCCCTGCACGAAGTGGTTGGGCATGCTTCGGGAAAAATTAACCCCGGTGTTGGAGAAACTAGGGAAACCCTGAAAAGTTACGCTTCTACTTTGGAAGAAGGACGTGCAGACTTGGTGGGTCTCTATTTTTTGATGGATCCGAAATTACAAGAACTCGGTTTGGTGGACAACTATAAAAAAGTTGGAGAAGCCGCTTATAATGATTACATCAGAAATGGAATGTTGACACAATTGATCCGCATCAAACCTGGTAATAACATCGAAGAAGCGCATATGCGAAACCGCGCTTGGATCAGCCGTTGGGCCTATGAAAAAGGGAAAGACCAAAATGTGATCGAAAAAATAGTGAAAGAAGGAAAAACTTATTACCACATCACCGATTACAATCGTTTGCGAGAATTGTTCGGGGAACTATTGCGCGAGACGCAACGCATAAAATCCGAAGGCGACTACGAAGCGGCAAAAGCCTTGGTTGAAAATTATGGGGTAAAAATAGATCCGGAATTGCACAAAGAAGTTCTACAACGAAACGAAGCATTCAAATCGGCGCCTTATAGCGGTTTTGTAAACCCTGTGTTGGCACCTAAAATGAACGATGAAGGGGAAATCATCTCAATAGATGTGAAGCAACCAGAATCTTTTGTGGAACAAATGTTGAATTATTCCAAAAAATATGGCTTTTTGCCGATAAATTAAAAGCTGATTATTCAAATGATAATCCCGGGAATTACTTCCCGGGATTTTTTTTGGATTATTAGTTACTTACGTTTCTAGCTCAGCATCAAATGTTACTATAGGAATATTAACCATAATATCCAAAATTAAAGCGTACTTTTGCAGCCTCAAAAAAATATGGGGCTTTTATGAATATTAGAAATATCGCGATTATTGCACACGTTGACCATGGAAAAACAACCTTGGTCGATAAAATTATGCACCATTGCCAACTTTTTCGTGCCAATGAGCACACTCACGATTTGATATTGGACAGTAATGATTTGGAGCGCGAACGCGGAATCACCATTACTTCCAAAAATGTTTCTGTAATTTATAAGGGCACAAAGATCAATATTATCGATACTCCCGGTCACGCCGATTTTGGTGGAGAAGTGGAGCGCGTTTTGAACATGGCCGATGGCGTTCTGCTTTTGGTTGATGCTTTTGAAGGCCCGATGCCCCAAACCCGTTTTGTATTACAAAAAGCCCTAGATCTTGGGTTGAAGCCTTGCGTGGTCATCAATAAAGTCGATAAGGAAAATTGCACCCCGGAAGAAGTTCATGAAAAAGTATTCGATTTAATGTTCGAATTGGGCGCAGAAGAATGGCAGCTCGATTTTCCAACGGTTTACGGTTCAGCCAAAAACAATTGGATGAGTGAAGATTGGCGAAATGAAACTAAAAATATCGAACCCTTGTTGGATATGGTAGTAAAACACATTCCTTCCCCAAAAATTGAAGAAGGGAGTCCCCAATTATTGATCACTTCCTTAGATTTTTCCTCCTTCACGGGCCGTATCGCTATTGGACGTTTGCAACGTGGAACATTGAAAGAAGGAATGCAGGTTTCCCTGGTAAAACGCGACGGTTCCATCAAGAAAACGAAGATCAAAGAACTTTACACTTTTGAAGGTTTGGGCCGAAGAAAAATTCAGGAAGTGAAAGCTGGAGATATCTGTGCGATCGTTGGGCTGGAAGGTTTCGATATTGGTGATACCGTTGCTGATATTGAAAATCCACAAGGTCTAAAAACCATTGCCATCGATGAGCCAACAATGAGCATGCTTTTCACCATTAATGATTCTCCATTTTTCGGTAAAGATGGAAAATATGTGACCTCTCGTCATATCAAAGATCGTTTGACCAAAGAACTGGAAAAAAACCTTGCTTTGCGTTTACATGGAACTGATAGTGCAGATAAATTTATCGTTTTTGGACGTGGTGTTTTGCACCTTTCTGTTTTGATAGAAACGATGAGAAGAGAAGGCTACGAACTTCAAATTGGTCAGCCTCAGGTTATTATCAGGGAAATTGACGGCGTAAAATGCGAGCCAATTGAAGAATTGACCATCGATTTGCCGGAAGAAGTTTCGGGGAAAGCGGTGGAAATGGTCACCATGCGGAAAGGAGAAATGATTTCCATGGAATCCAAAGGTAACAGAATGGTTTGTCAATTCATGATCCCGTCACGGGGAATTATCGGCATGCGGAACCAACTGCTCACTGCGACTGCCGGAGAAGCTATTATGGCGCACCGTTTCAAAGAATATCAACCCTTTAAGGGTGGAATTCCTCAGCGTCAAAATGGATCACTGGTTTCCATGGAAAAAGGAACAGCAATTCCCTATTCCATCGATAAATTGCAAGATCGCGGGAAATTTTTTGTAGATCCGGGCGAGCCTATTTATGAAGGGCAAGTGATTGGGGAAAATTCCCGTCAAGACGATATTACCGTAAATATCACCAAAACGAAAAAGCTTTCCAACGTACGGAGTTCTGGCGCGGATGACAAAGCAAAAATTGTTCCCGCTATCAAATTTTCACTTGAAGAAGCTTTGGAATATATTCAGAAAGATGAATATGTGGAAGTGACCCCGAAATCAATTCGGTTAAGAAAAATCTATTTGACCGAAAATGAACGAAAACGAAATAAAATCATCTAATGAAAACTTCAAAAAGCCTTGCAAACCGCAGGGCTTTTCGTGTTTTCCTGGTTTCGTTTCTATTCATCTTTTGAATATTCCAGGATGTCTCCCGGCTGACATTTCAGTACTTCACAAATAGTTTCCAAGGTCGAAAACCTTACCGCCCTAGCTTTTCCGGTTTTCAATATCGAAAGATTCGAAAGGGTCACACCGACTTTATCCGAAAGTTCATTCAATGACATTTTTCGCTTTGCCATCATTACATCTAAATTTACTATTATGGGCATAGCTTAAATTGTTAGTTCATTTTCATTCTGAATTTCAAGTCCGCGTTTAAAGACCTGTGCGATTATAAAAATAATTCCGGCCATAAACAAGTATTCATAAGCACCATCCAAATAATCATGCAGGCTGGGCAAATTGGCCCCATTTTTCGCTAAGGAGTCAAAGTATTCCTTGGCAATTACAGCCACTACACCAATTCCCAAGGCATAATAGCTCATTTTCACCAGAAGGGAAGACACACTTGAACTGAAAGGATGCGTCAAATTGAATTTTGAAAAAAGCCGGGTGACCAAGAAAAAGAAATAAGCTTTCTGGCCAGACAAGAAAATAATCAGCGATAGCGCACAAATATATTTCCATTGGCTGGTCGCGTACAATTCTGAGAGATCGAGTCCCAAATACAAATCCCCTGCTGCCAAAGAATTGAAAAAAAGACTCATTACAGAAGTAAAAATCAAGGCCCCGGTCTTAATACATAAACCGATGAAGGCGATCCAAGTAAGTACTTCCATAATGGAGAGCATGGTTTTGGTGTTTGTTTTCATAAGATTTTCGAATAAAAATTATTATGCAAATATCAATAATTATTTATTGATAAACAATATATTATTGATTTATTATGGCTCTATTCTAATATAAGAGTGATAGACCAAAACATCAATGAAATCGGTACTTACAAGAGTTTTTTACATTTTAAACCAGCGGTTTTAGAAAAACATCAAGGTTTTTTGAAAATATTCACGACAAAGTATCTTATTTTT
>JBDNFD010000144.1:0-23210 GCA_041689995.1 Flavobacteriaceae bacterium
TTACAAGAGTTTTTTTACATTTTAAACCAGCGGTTTTAGAAAAACATCAAGGTTTTTTGAAAATATTCACGACAAAGTATCTTATTTTTAGATAGTTAGACAAAAAATATAATATCAATCGTAAATTAGAATAGAGCCAAATTCTCTTGCTCATTTATATTTTTCCATTAAATAATCGGAGTATTCTTTTTTATAGTCTAGATCGGTTGGAACTTCAATTCCCGTAGCGATACTTTTTACGAAAGGGGAAATCTGAAATTCAGAAGATTCGCTTTCTGAAGTTATTGATTGTAAGTAGGTTTCGATTATCCGGGAAAGGCTCATTTTTTTGTTTGAAGCGTACTCCTTGGCTTTTTCAATTACCCTTTGATTGAGTTTTAAAGTTAACTTTGTATCCATAAACATTTTATATTGTACGTACAAACATAATAAAATAATCCGTATTTGGAAATTCTTGCTGATTTATTTTAGTAAGTTTTAAGTACGCCCAACGCAGAAACCTGTGTATTCTGCAGATAAAAATCACACTTCATCTTAAAAAACCTGCTTTATCTGCGTTCCATAAAGTTTAAAACCATCTGTTTCATTACATTTGGGAGTTTGAAACATTCCCCATAATGAAAAATAATTTCCATTTTGTCCTTATTATAATTTTTCTTTTCAGTTCCATTTTATCCGCGCAGGATTATCGGCTCAATTTGGCGAACCGTTTTTTCGAAAACACTTTTTATGCCGATGCCATTCCACTTTACGAAAATTTAGCTGATAAAAGTCCGGAGGTTATGCTGAATTTGGCCGATTCTTACCGCTATACTTTTCAACTTGAAAAAGCCGAAAAATGGTACGACAAAATGGCGAGGAATTATGCGCAATATATGGACAAAGCACATTCATTTCGATATGTACAAGTGCTAAAAGCTCTGGGAGACATCGAAAAAGAAGCAAAAATTTCCAACAGATTTTTGTTTCGAACTCCAGAAGAAAAACAACAATTCAAAAAAGATTCAGCCTATTTAAAACGGGTGAAATCAATTGGCGAGCGCTATGAAATTAAAAATATGCCACTCAACACCGAGTTTTCAGAATTTGGGGGAACAATATATAAAAATCAATTTGTTTATGCCGCAAGCCGGAAAAATACTGGATTGTTTTCAAAAATGTTCCGATGGGACAATCTTCCTTATTTGGATTTATATTCCCTTCCAAAAAATGCAAAAAAAAATGTAGAACCAAAATTGTTTTCTGAAGAGCTGACAACACGTTTTCACGAATCGGGTGCTGTATTCAGCAGTGACGGAAATACAATTTATTTCACCCGCAACAATTTTATGGAAGGAAAAATTAAAACCGATTCTGCACGAGTGAATAATCTTAAAATATACAAAGCCGAATGGAAAAATGGAAAATGGAAGGATATTAATTCACTTCCTTTCAATAGCGATGATTATTCCGTGGAGCATCCCGCACTTTCCCCAGATGGAAAAACACTGTATTTTTCTTCCAATATGCCCGGTGGAATAGGCAGTTTCGATCTCTATAAAGTTTCCACGGAAGATTATAAAAACCCTGTGAATTTGGGACCGGAAATCAACACAAAACACAAAGAGCAATTTCCATTTGTGGATGCCGACGGAAACCTATATTTCGCGTCGGACGGACATCCAACTTTTGGTTTTTTAGATATTTTTGTGAGCAAAGCTTCGGGAACAGCTTTCGAAAAACCAGAAAATGTTGGTTTCCCGGTCAATTCCGGTTACGATGATTTTGCTTTCTCCATCAATCCCGAAACCAAAAATGGATTTGTATCGTCCAATAGACCAAACGGAAAAGGAAACGATGACATTTATAAAATCCACGAAACCAAACCACTTGTTATTCCGCCGTGTTTTCAATTTATAAAAGGAATTATTGTGAATCAAGAAACGCAGGAACCTTTGGAAGCTTCCATGGTAAAACTTCAAAATGGGTCCATAATTTTGGACAGTCTTGTAGTTTCAAAAAACGCAAACTTTCGTTTTAAGGTGGAATGCGGCACGGATTACGTACTTATCGCATCTAAGAAAAATTACAAAACTGATACATTAAGAATTTCCACCACTTTCTCTTCTAAAAAAGAAAATGAAACAATATTGGGACTTTCAAAAACCCAATCCGAACCAAGCTTACGGGAAAAACAACTTCTGTCTCTGGAAAATGAAGTGGTTCAAAAAAACGATCGTTTATTAATAAAAACTGCACCAATACATTTCGATTATGACTTGTGGAACATTCGCAACAAGGCAAAACCTATACTGGACAAGGTCGTTGCCATAATGAAAAAATATCCGAAAATTGAAATTGAAATTGGGGCACACACCGATGTTCGCGGAACCAAAAGTTACAACGAAGAGCTTTCCGGAAAACGAGCTGCTTCTGTGATGAATTATTTCATCGAAAACGGAATAAATGCTTCCCGTCTTGCTTCCAAAGGTTATGGAGAAAGCAAACCATTGATTGAATGTGTGCCCGAAAATTCATGCACGGAAGAGCAACATGAAACCAACCGGCGCTGTGAATTTATGATCACTGCATGGTGAAATCGCTTGCGGATTCAAGGTTCAAAATTCAGGATTGTGGGTATTTGGGCTGCGGGTTTAATGATCCCAAAGTTCAGGGTTTCCCTGAATACTGGATTCGGGATTCTGAACAGAAAAATCCTATTAATTTGCAGATTAAAAAATTCGTTTACTTTTGCAATTCAGAAAAACTTGAACTTATGCCGAAGAATTTAGTTATCGTGGAGTCGCCCGCAAAGGCAAAAACAATCGAAAAATTTTTAGGGGACAGCTATAAAGTGGAGTCCAGCTTTGGGCATATCGCCGATCTTCCCACCAAAGAACTGGGTGTGGATGTGGATGGAGATTTCAAACCACATTATCAGGTGAGCAGCGATAAGAAACAGATCGTGAAAAGGTTAAAAGACCTTGCGAAGAAAGCAGATATGGTGTGGCTCGCGAGTGATGAGGATCGTGAAGGAGAAGCAATTGCGTGGCATTTGGCCGAAGAACTCGGGCTTCCTGCCGAAAAAACCAAACGTATTGTTTTTCATGAAATCACCAAATCGGCTATTTTAAAAGCAATTGAAACCCCGCGGGGAATCGATTACAATCTCGTAAACGCGCAACAGGCCCGTCGGGTTCTGGACCGATTGGTGGGCTATGAACTTTCCCCAATTTTATGGCGAAAAGTAAAAGGAGGACTTTCCGCTGGCCGGGTGCAATCGGTTTCCGTGCGGTTGATCGTTGAACGCGAACGGGATATTTTAGCCTTCAACCCAGTGGCTTCTTATCGCATAGATGCAGAGTTCACGACAAAAGAAGGGAAAAAATTTAAGGCCAAACTTCCAAAAAATTTCACCACAAAAGCAGAAGCAGAAGTATTTCTTGAGAAAAGCAAAAACGCCAACTATCAAGTTGGGGAGCTCACAAAAAAACCGTTCAAGAAAACTCCTGCTGCGCCGTTTATCACTTCCACTCTTCAGCAAGAAGCTTCAAGAAAATTGCATTTCTCCGTGGCCAATACCATGAATATGGCCCAACTTTTATACGAAGCGGGACATATTACCTATATGAGAACCGACAGCACCAACCTTTCTGGGGAGGCAAAAAAAGGAGCCGAAAAAGAAATTTCGAAAGCATACGGCCTGTCCTATTATAAAGGACGCAATTATACGGGCAAATCAAAAGGCGCGCAGGAAGCCCACGAAGCCATTCGTCCCACAAATTTTGCGCAACATAGTGTGAACGCAGAACGCGATCAACAACGGTTGTACGATCTGATATGGAAACGCGCCATTGCCTCTCAAATGAGCGACGCCGAGCTCGAACGGACCATCGTAAAAATAGATGCGAATAAAAATAAAGAACAATTTATCGCCAAAGGTGAGGTCATAAAATTCGACGGGTTCCTGAAAGTTTATTTGGAAGGCCAAGATGAAGAAGACGACGAAAAAGCAGGTCTTTTGCCAGATATGAAGGAAAAAGAAAGCTTGATCAACAATTATATCACCGCCACGCAACGGTTTACTCAACCACCAGCGCGATATACCGAGGCTTCATTGGTGAAAAAATTAGAAGAACTTGGTATTGGTCGTCCTTCTACTTACGCGCCAACAATTTCCACGATTCAAAATAGAAAATACGTTGAAAAGGGTTCGGTGGATGGAACAGAAAGAAAATACCTTCAGTTCACCTTGAAAAAAGACAAACTTTCGGAAAAAACCCTCACCGAAAAAGTGGGCAGTGACAAGGGAAAATTAGTGCCAACCGATGTGGGAATGGTGGTAAACGATTTCTTGGTGAATCATTTCAGTTCCATTTTAGATTATAATTTTACGGCAAAAGTGGAACAAGATTTTGATGAAATTGCAGATGGAGCACTGCAATGGACAGAAATGTTAAAAGAATTTTACAAGAATTTCCACCCCAAGGTCGTGGATGTTGCTGAAAATGCAGAACGCGAAACGGGGGAACGCGTATTGGGAAAAGATCCGGAAACGGGGAAACCGGTGAGCGTGCGGCTGGGAAAATTCGGGCCCTTGGTTCAAATGGGAACCGTGGAAGATGAAGAAAAACCAAGGTTTGCGAGTTTAAGGCCAGATCAGGCACTCAACACCATCACCTATGAAGAAGCCATGGATTTGTTCAAGCTTCCGGTAATTTTGGGCGAGTATAAAGGAGAGCCGGTGGAAGTAAACAATGGACGTTTCGGTCCTTATGTGAAGTTTGGGAAGAAATATGTTTCCCTGGAAAAAGGCGGAGATCCTCTAAAAGTAGATTTTGACCGCGCCATGGAACTCATCGAGGAAAAAGAAAAAGCAGATGCACCTATCTATGTATATGAAGGAAAAGATGTTCAAAAAGGAGTAGGCCCATTTGGTCCTTTTTTGAAATGGAACGGAATTTTCATCAATGTGAACAAAAAATATGATTTTGACAATCTTTCCGAAGCGGATATTATTCAGCTAATAGAAGATAAGAAGCAGAAAGAAATCGATAAAGTGATCCATAATTGGGAGAAAGAAGGAATTAGGGTAGAAAAAGCCCGATGGGGACGAAGCAATATCATTAAAGGAAAAACGAAGGTAGAACTACCAAAAAGTGTAGATGCGAAAGCTCTCAGTTTGGAGGAAGTAAAATCCATACTTGAGAAAAACGCTCCAAAGAAGAAAAAATCGACCAAAAAGACGTCCGCCAAAAAGAAAACTACAGCACGAAAGAAACCGGTTTCAAAAAAGAAATAATCCATGGAATTTGATTTTTTGATGCCTGTTAATGAGGATATTTTGGAACTTGCTTCCCGGCAAAACCGCTTGACACTTTTCCACAAAATACAGATTCATTCCATATCGAAAGGTTTCCCAGCACTTGAAGGAACTCATATTGCCTTGTTCGGCGTATTGGAAAATAGAAGGGAAGAAAATGGGACGGAACGAAAATTCACTTTCGACAATATCCGAAAAAATTTATATGGATTGTTTCCGGGAAACTGGCATTTGGAAATCGCGGATTTGGGCGATATTCCAGCGGGAGCTACCGTTGAAGACACTTATTTTGCCATGCAATCCTTGACCTCCGAATTACTGAAAAGAAACATTGTTCCCATCATTTTAGGTGGAGGGCAAGATTTAACATACCCACAATACCGAGCGTATGATGAGTTCGGCCAAATGGTGAATTTGGTGAATATTGACTCTCATTTCGATTTGGGTGATGCCACAATGGAAATTTCGAATAAATCTTACGTCGGAAAAATGATATTGGACAAACCTTATAATCTGTTCAATTATTCGAATATTGGCTATCAAACCTATTTCAACCCACAAGATGAAATAGAATTAATGGAACGTCTCTACTTCGATGCTTACAGGCTTGGCGAGGTAGGTTCTGATCCGGAAATAGCCGAGCCGGTTTTACGCGATGCCAATTTGGTAAGCTTAGATATTGGAGCCATTAGTGCCGAAACTTTACGCGAAAACATTTTTTTCTCCCCAAATGGTTTCAATGGCAAAGAAATTTGTAAATTGGCACGCTATGCGGGGATAAGCGATAAGGTTAGTTCTTTCGGAATTTATGAGTTGCAAAAGCTCGAAACTTCCGTCTCGGCATTTCTATTGACAGCCCAAATTATTTGGTACTTTATAGAAGGAATGAATTACCGTAAAAATGAACATACTTTGTCCGCAAAAAACCAGTTTATAAAGTACCAAGTCCCGATAAAAGACGAAATTTTGGTTTTCTATAAGAGCGGAATATCGGAAAGATGGTGGATTGAACTACCTTATTCTTCCTGTGTTAATAATAAATTAAAAAAACATACGTTATTACCGTGTACAAATCAGGACTATTTAGATGCTTGTAATCAGGAATTTCCTGAGCGTTGGTACAAGGCAAGGACGAAAAATGAACTTTAAATGACCAAAAAACACGATTTTTTTTTATTTGTTCAAGAAAAAATTGTTTTTAAGAAAATAAATAAATACGTTTACGCTCCAAAAAAATCAGATCATCTTAACCTCTAAGTTATGAAGAAAATTCTTTCCCTAATTACTCTTGTTTTATTGCTCTCAGCATGTGGTAGCGGCGATCGTGGACAGCTGGTGGGAGTCGAAGGCAAAAAGTGGAATCCTGTGAAACCTTTTGGAATGACATTGGTTCCGGGTGGATCTTTTACCATGGGAAATTCAGGCGATGATATTGCAGAAATGAAAAATGCGCCCGCTAAAACGGTAACGGTACGTTCCTATTATATGGATGAAACCGAAATCACCAATTCGGAATACCGTCAATTCGTATTTTGGGTCAAAGATTCTATTATCCGTCAAAAACTTGCCGAAGAAGCCGAAATGGCCGGTGGTGGCACGAATAACACTGGTGGAAAAGGAAAGAAAGGTGCTTCCATTCAGGATTACGCTTTTAAAGATACCGGAAGCAAAAAGAAGAACAAAAAAGGGCAAGGAGCTACTCAAACTCCTTATCAAGAATTTTCTATCCACTACGATCCTATGGAGCAACCATTGAACTGGGACGTAGATCTTATTTGGGAAACCGAGGATTACCCCGATGAATATTATGTTGCGGTAATGGACCAAATGTATTTGCCACCTGAACAATCATACAACGGCTACCGTTTAATGGATGTGACCCAATTTAAATATGGCTACAAAACCATGGACATTTCTGCTGCTGCACGCGGCGGAGGAAACCGCGCAGATTACATCAAAGAAACTGAAATTGAAGTATATCCCGACACAACCGTATGGATAAAAGATTTCAGTTATTCCTATAATGAACCAATGCACAATACTTATTTCTGGCACTCGGCCTATGATGATTATCCTGTTGTGGGCGTGTCTTGGGGACAAGCGAAAGCTTTTTGCGATTGGAGAACTTTATATAATAGGACGCAGGGCCGTGATGGACAAGTGCCAGATTATCGTTTGCCCTCGGAAGGGGAATGGGAATATGCAGCCCGCGGAGGTCTGGAAGCGGCAAAATATCCCTGGGGAGGTCCCTATACCAAAGACGACAGAGCCTGTTTCTTAGCAAATTTCAAACCTTTGCGAGGTGATTATGCAGCAGATGCCGCCCTTTATACCGTGGAAGCAGACTCATATCTTCCCAATGGTTTTGGGCTATACAATATGGCGGGCAACGTTTCGGAATGGGTAAACGCATCCTATAATGCCGAAGCTTACAATTTTGTTTCTTCGATGAACCCCAACGTGAACGACCCCGACAACATGCGAAAAGTAATCCGTGGCGGATCATGGAAAGATGTTTCCTATTTCTTACAAGTGGGCGTCCGTACCTACGAATATGCAGATTCCGCAAGAAGTTATATCGGGTTCAGAACGGTACAGGATTATTTGGGCAATGAAATGCAGCTTGATCCACGTATGCGCTAAAAAATATTACAAATTTATCTCAATCATTTAACTCTAAAAATTAACCAAAACCAAACAACTAAAAAAAGTATTATGGCACAATCAAAAAACAACAAGAAATTTATGAACATGGTTTACGGCCTTGGAGCTTCTATTGTAATTATAGGGGCATTGTTCAAAATTCTTCACTTTCAAATAGGTCCGTTAACAGGAGGAGTGATGTTGACCATTGGATTGGTAACCGAAGCAATTGTATTTGCTATTTCGGCTTTTGAACCAGTGGACGATGAATTGGATTGGGCACTTGTTTACCCTGAATTGGCAGGAGGGGCAAACGGGAGAAAAACCGAAGCGGAACTTCTAGACGAACAAGGCTTGTTATCCAAGAAACTCGATGAAATGCTGAAAGAAGCAAAAATCGATGGTGTCTTAATGAGCAGTTTGGGCGACAGCATTAAAAGTTTTGAAGAGGCTGCAAAGAATATGACACCCACCATAGATGGAATCGCTTCACAGAAAAGATATAGCGAGGAACTTACCCTTGCCGCAGCACAAATGGAATCATTGAACAATTTGTACAAAGTTCAGTTGGAATCCTCAAGTCGACAATCCGCTGTTAATGAAGCTGTTACAGAGAATGCGGAAAGACTAAAAGAACAAATGGAATCATTGACAACCAATCTTTCTTCCCTGAATGGTGTTTATGGTGGAATGTTGTCCGCTATGAACCGACCAAACGCCTAATTTAATCAAACAATATTAACCTATCTAAAAAATATATATAAATGGCAGGAGGAAAACAAAGCCCAAGACAGAAGATGATCAACCTCATGTATTTGGTGTTTATTGCAATGTTGGCACTTAATATTTCCAAGGAAGTATTGAATGCTTTCGGAGAAGTAAATAACAGTCTTGAAGAAAACAATATGCAAACAACGCAACGAAATTCTGCGTTGATGGCAAGTCTTTCTGAAAAAGCATCGGAACAACCGGAAAAATATGGTCCTTTAAAAGATAAAGCGGCACAAGTTTCAGCAATGGGACAAGAGCTCGTGAATTATATCGAAAAGATCAAAATTGATTTATTGTCAAATTTGAAAAAAAACGACGAAGGGGAATATGAGTACAGAGAAATGGATAAATCAGATTTCTTAGATAATAAATTTTTTAAGAACGATAAAGTTTCTCCAGAAGGACAAAAATTAGTCGATAGAATCAATGCTTATCGCGAAGGGGTAAAATCTGTGGTTACCGATCCAGCAGTAAAAGCTGAAGTTAATAAAAAATTTGATACTTCTCCAATAAAAGGAACAGATGGAGGGACACAACCTTGGTTACGCAAAAATTACGAAGGTTTCCCAATGATTGCTTCTTTAACGAAATTGACTCAAATTCAATCTAATATTAAAAATACTGAATCTGAAATTTTATCCAGTATGATGCAGGGTCAATTGATCAGTGAAGTTTCTATGTCCAAGTATCAAGCAATTGTTGTTCCGGATAAAACAGCTTTTTTTAATGGAGAAAACTTTACTGGAACAGTAGTTTTAGGTCGTTTTGATAATACCCTTAGCTTCGATAAAATTATTGTAAACGGAAAAGAAATTGAAAGCACACAAGCCGGACAAGTAGCACTGGATTTTCCTGCAGGAAATGTGGGGGAACAGGATATCAAAGGGGAGCTTCAGTTTAAAGAAGGCGATTCCATCGTGAAAATTGCGATCGAAACTTCTTACACCGTCATCCCAAAACCAAATGCTGCCGTTATTTCCGCGGACAAAATGAACGTGGTTTACAGAGGTGTACAAAACCCGATGACTATTTCTGTACCCGGAGCAAGTGATGTTAGCGCGAGCGCACCAGGCTTACGACAAGCTTCTGGTGCTGGTAAATATATGATGGATGTTACCAACGTAAAAGCGTACGAGGTCAATATTAAAGTAAACGCCAAATTACCCGGTGGTTCTCCTTTTTCTGACAGCAAAACATTCCGCATAAAAGAGATTCCACGACCTTCTGGAACTGTTAGGGGTCAAATGATGGAAGGCGGGCCTATACAAATGCAACGTGCAGGATTGGCAAAATCCACAGTTTCTGCTACCATTCCAAACTTCGATTTCGAATTGAACCTTAGTATTTCCGGGTTTAGCATTCGTGTAGAAGGGGAACGTACCATTGTTGTGAACGGCCAGCAATTAAACCAAGCTGCTAAAAATGTTTTGCAAAGCGCCAAACGTGGGGCTTCTGTTCAAATTTTTGACATAAAAGCGAGTATTTCCGGGAATAGCGGTTACAAATTGCCATACGTATCGCCTATTTTTATTGAGTTGAAAGATTAAAAAAACATTGATTATGAACATGAAAAACCTTCTTTTGTTGGCTGCCGGATTATTGACGGGCTCAGTTACTTCCGCTCAGATCAATATTCTGAATGCCAAGAGCCCAGACGAAATTGGCGTGAGGCCGCCGGAGCAATCTGTCATTGACAATAATGACGCTCCGTTACCTTACGGGTATGTGAATGAACGCGATATTATGTGGGCAAAAACCACGTGGGAACTAATTGATTTGGATGAAAGGGCAAACTTACCTTTATATTATCCGATCGACACCAATAATATTGGTTCTGAAAGAAGGTCTTTATACCACGTGCTCACTCAAGGTATTAAGTCGGGGAAAATCAAAAATATCTATGCCGATTCATATTTCAACCAAAAATTGACCTTACAAGATTTGGACGCTACTTTATCTCGAAAGGATACTTTAGATCAAGGATATACACAAATTAATGCTGGGGAAACGATAGATGACCAATATATTATTACCACGAACATTACTGCCGCAGATGTTATGGAATATCATGTTCGTGGATATTGGTATTTCGATACGCGTCGCGGAGCATTGCGTTACCGATTGATCGCGATCGCACCAGTTACTCCTGATGCCTATGCAAAAAGCAAGGGAATGGAATCTTCTGTGGAATTGTTTTGGGTATTTTATCCAGATGCACGTAATGCGTTCCATGATGCCATTGTATTCAATAGTAATAATACCGCACAGCCCCTTTCCTTCGATGATTTATTAAATTCCAGAAGGTTTAATGGAGTGATCTATAAAACGGATAACGTGCAGGGCGACCGTGCAATTGAAGATTACATTTCCAATAATGCCTTGATGCAATTACTAAAATCGGAAGAAATCAAAGAATCCATCCGCGACTTCGAAGCCAATATGTGGAATTATTGATTTTTCAATAAAATAAACCAATGAAGACGCCCTATTTTTAGGGCGTTTTTTTATGGGTTTATGTAAATATATATACGATTTCATAAATGTCAGAAGGTAAAACACTCACAACATTTTGAATATATTTATATGATAATGAATAAAATATGAAATGTAATTTTTTCTGATCGACCAACCGCAGTCAAGAACTTTCCTATTCAAAAATAGGTTTCGACTGCGCTCAACCTATCATAACTACTTATCTCTATATTATCAAAATACCAAAATTTCAATAAACATACTCTATGCCTACCTTGCAAGAATCGCCTATTTTCAAAATCAATAAAACGACAAAGAATCTTTTCATGTAATAAATATGTTTGATTATTTACTTATCGGCTTTGGTCTGGGAGGTTTGCACCTTGCGCATATCTTAGAAGAAAATGACAAAACATTTGTTGTTTTGAACGATGATAGCCAAAAAGCTTCCAGAGTTGCGGGCGGGTTATGCAATCCGGTTATTTTGAATAAATTTTCACTGGTTTGGAACGGAGAACAAAATATGCAAATAGCCGATGAAACCTACCGAACTTTAGAAAAAAAACTGGGATTGCAAGTTCATTTTGAAATGCCGATTCATCGCAAAATTGATTCTAAAAAAGAACAACTCAAATGGCTTTCCGTTTCTAAGGAACAAAGATTAGCCAAATTCCTTAATCCGAATTTAATTCCCGAACACCAACATATTCCTTCGAACTATCAGTTTGGGGAAGTAATGCGATCAAAAATTATCCGAATCCCCGAATTATTGGATTCCTATGTGGAATATTTGACCAAAAAGAAAAAATATATCTCCACGAGTTTCGAACATTCTGCCTTGGAGATCAAAAAAGAACATTTAATTTATAAAAATTTACAGGCTAAGAAAATTATCTTTTGTGAGGGTTTTGGATTGAAACAAAATATCTTTTTTAATTATCTACCACTTTCGGGGAACAAAGGCGAATATTTAATTATCCTTGCGCCGAAACTGAAGTTGATGGAAACGATTAAATCTTCTTTCTTTTTAATCCCGCTTGGAAATGATCACTATAAATTTGGAGCTACCTATGAACGTGAATTTGAGAATCAACTTCCTACAGAATCTACCAAAAAAAGGCTCACCTCCGCTTTGGAAGAACTCATTGATTACCCCTACTCCATTGTCGACCAGGTAGCCGGGGTTCGGCCAATCACGCCAGATAGACAACCACTTATTGGTCAACATCCTGAATATCACCAGATGTTTATTTGCAATGGTTTTGGAAGCCGAGGAATTTTAAATGCTCCTACAATGGCCAAGGAATTGATGGCATATATGGAACAAGGAACACCAATTTCACCAGAAATCAATATAGCTCGATTTCGAAAAAAATGGTTTAAACGATAAAAATTCAGCAGAATATACTAATTACAGAAAGGAATTTATAATAGAAATCAAGCTATTGGCATCCTGTTCCCCACTTTGGCGCCATTTCATTTCACCACCTTTGTACAGAACCATGGTCGGCAAGCCTTTGATTCGCAATGCTTCAGCCAGTTGGTTGTTTTTATCCACATCGATCTTAATTACTTTTGCTTTATCGCCCAAGGCTGCGGCGACATCGCGCAACACGGGCTGCATTTCTTTCGAGGATTCGTCCCAATCTGTATAAAAGCCCAATAAAACGGGCACGTCCAGATCTATCAATTCTCCAAATTTCGCCATTTTTTTTTCAATAATAGTTGGCTAAATGTAATTCAAGTAATAAAAACCACCAAAATTTTGGGAAATTGTTAAGAGCCCTAAGCATTTTTGGTTTTTCTCAATTCAATAATCGTTATTTCTGGCCAGATACCCACTCTTCCCGGATATCCCAAATAACCCAAACCGCGATTCACATTAAGATATCTTCCAAATTCTTTATAAATTCCGGCCCAATGTGGGTAGCGATATTGAATAGGGCTCCACCGAAACCAGCCAGGAATCTCCACCCCAAACTGCATTCCGTGCGTATGTCCACTCAATGTAAGTTGATAATTTTTTTCATCGCTTCTCAGTCTATCCGCCCAATATGAAGGATCATGACTCAACAAAATTTTAAAATCGGTTTTTTTAAGTCCTTTCCCTGCAATGTCAATATCGCCCTTTTTGATAAATGCACCAGAACCCCAATTTTCCACCCCAACAATAGCGATTTTGAAGCCATTTTTTTCGATAAATCGATGTTCGTTCAGCAATAAATCCCAACCCAAATTCTTATGAACAACTTTTAGATCTTCGAGGTTTCTTTTCTTCTCCCCTTCCGAAGGCCATTCAAAGTAATCACCATAATCATGATTTCCAAAAATTGAAAAAACACCATCTTTTGCTTTGATTGCACCAAAAACATCCATCCACTTATACATTTCGTCCGATCTATTGTTCACCAAATCCCCGGTAAACATTACCGCATCGGATTTTGCATCATTTATCATGGAAATCGCTCCTTTCACTTGCTTCTTACTGTCAAAACTTCCACAGTGAATATCGCTAATGTGAGTAATTCGGTAACGGTCAAATTCATCGGGAAGATCATCAAATTCCAATATATGCGTGATTTTCTTGAAATTATATTTCCCCCAATACATTCCATAAAGCAGTGAAAAAAATGGAATTGCCGCAATTCCGAGAGCAAGTGTGCTCACAAATTTTCTTCTAGAAGGAAAGTGAAATTCACCATTGGAAACAAATTTAGAATATGTTCCCATAAAAAAACGAACCACATCTTCGCCAAACAAGAATAAAATCAAAAAGATTTTTGCCAGTAAAAAACTAAACAAAATTCCCAAGGCATAACTTTTCGGGCCAACATAGACATTTCCACTATTTGGCTGTGCCCACCAATAAATAAAATTTCCAAAAACCACTAAGGAAATCAGGATATACGCATACATTGCGAAGTTGCTTTTGGCCACGGTTCTAAACGCCTGAAAAGCATAAATATCAATGAGAATATAAATGACAACAAAAAAAATCCAGCGCATAAAAATGAATTGGTTAAACCACAAAATCATCCGTTCCTTTATCGAAACTTAATTCTTCCACAAAAATTTATCCAGTCGGGAACATGTTCATGGTTTCGTTCTCCTTCAATTTCTGTACCAGTTCTGCGGAAGTTTGGACTTCATCGCTGCACAATACAATCAGGGAACCCATTTTGGCATTATTGACCGCATATAAAATCGCTTCCTTTTCGGAAGGAATGACGGTAATCTTTTTATCGGGACATTTGGACCTTATTCCTTCTTCCAATGTTGATACAATTTCTTCAGAGGTTTTCCCCCGCAAATCCTTATCCAATCTAATAATGATTTCATCAAACATTTCTGCGGCGATCAACCCCATTTTTTTGGTATCTTCAATTCTTCGATCCCCAATTCCCGCAACGATTCCCACTTTAACCACGGCGTCGAGCTTGTCCGTAAATTTCTGAAGTGCCCGCATTCCCGAGGGATTATGGGCATAATCCAACAGAAATCGAAAATTTTCAAAATGAAACATATTTAATCGGCCCGGGGTTTGAGAGGCAGAGGGAAGAAATGTTTCCAATGCGGCCTTCATATCGGTGATACTCATTCCCTGTATATTACCAGCAATAACCGCCGGTAGGATATTTTCGATCATAAAGTCGACTTTCCCACCATAGGTCAACGGAATATCAGAAGTTTTCATAATCCGCATTTTCCAAGGTCCACGACAAAGTGTCACATATCCGTTTTCATAAATCGCCGTGATTCCCCCCGCCTTCTGAAGTTTTTCTATTCTAGGATTGTTTTCATCCATGGAAAATAAGGCCACATTACAACGAAGGTCTTCGCCCATCTTATACACCAAATCGTCGTCCGCGTTCAAAATAGCATATCCATCGCGCAACACGGTTTCGGGCACCACTTGTTTTACCCTTGCAAGCTGTTCGAGAGTTTGTATTCCCTTTAGTCCCAAATGATCTCCTGAAACATTGGTGACAATTCCAATATCACATTTTGAAAACCCAAGGCCCGCACGCAATATTCCGCCTCTAGCACATTCCAAAACGGCGAAATTCACTGTGGGATCCCTGAGCACAAATTCCGCACTCGCAGGACCGGTACAATCTCCAGCCATCATCAAGCGGTTTTGAATATACACTCCTTCTGTGGTAGTATAACCAACACGAGAACCCGTCATTTTGGCCATGTGCGCAATTAATCGGGTAGTTGTGGTTTTTCCATTTGTTCCAGTAACTGCCACGATTGGAATGCGGCCGGTATTGAATTTCTCGGGAAATAATTTATCGATTACTGGCGAAGCAACATTTCGAGGAAGTCCTGTAATTGGAAATAAATGCATTCTAAATCCCGGTGCAGCGTTCACTTCCAAAACTACCCCACCTGTTTCTGCCAGTGGTTTGCTTATGTTTTTGGTGATCACATCTATTCCACATATATCCAAATCAATGATTTTTGATATCCGTTCAGCCATTTCAATATTAGATGGGTGTACAATATGGGTGACATCTTCAGAAGTCCCACCCGTGCTCAAATTTGCGGTATCTTTCAAAATCACTTTTTCCCCTTTCGGCGGTACGGACGATTTGGTATAACCATGTTCTTGCAAAATCAGCTTGGTGAGATCATTGATGGTGATTTTCGTAAGCATTTTTTCATGACCGAAACCTCGGTTTGGATCGCTGTTCACTTTATCGACTAACTTCTTAATGCTTGATCTGCCGTCGCCCACAACATGTGCAGGAGTGCGTTTAGCGGCCGCAATGAACGTATTGTTGATCACCAAAAGCCGATAATCATGACCTACAACATATTTTTCGACTATCAGCTTGTGAGAAACTTTTTTTGCGATTTTAAAAGCTTTTTCCGCATCTTCCTTCGAATTTATATTCACGGTAATTCCACGGCCATGATTACCGCCAATAGGTTTGACGACCAATGGAAAACCTATTGTGCCGCATGCATCTTGAAGATCGCTTTTCCTGTCAATGATTAACCCGTTTGCAACTGCCACTTTTGCTTCTTCCAATAAGTGTTTCGTATCTTCCTTGTCACAAGCCAGTTCCACACCAATGCCGCTTGTTTCACTGGTAATGGTTGCCTGAATTCTTTTTTGATTTGCACCGTAACCAAGTTGGCACAACGAGTTTCTGTTCAATCGGATCCAAGGGATTCCTCTTCCTTCGGCTTCTTCAATAATAGATTCCGTGCTCGGTCCCAAACGATCAGCTTCACGCAGTTCGCGCATTTCCTGAATATCATTCTCTAAATCGTATTTTTCATCCGAAATCAAGGCTTCACAAATACGCACGGCAGCCTTTGCAGCATAGCGACCCACACTGGCCTCAATATAGGAAAACATCACATTATAAACTCCTTTTTCCCCATAGCCACGAGTTCTTCCAAATCCGGTATTCATTCCGGCCAAAGTTTGGATTTCCAATGCAATGTGTTCAATCACATGACCCATCCAGGTACCTTTGTCCACTCGAAAGAAAAATCCTCCTTCCTTATCTTCCGAACAATGGTGCGAATATAAACTGGGAAGAAGATTTTTCAACCTATCCCCAAAACCTTCGATGCTATTGGTGGGACGCTCTTCCATTTCCCCTATATCCAATACCATCACAATTAATTTATGTCGATCTATGGACCAGTAATTCGGCCCCCGCAATGTGTTTATTTCCCTTATTTTCATGCGTTGGGTTTTATGCTTTGGGTTAATTTTTGTTGAAAAAAACCAGCATTTAAATATATTGTTTTTTTCGATTGAAGCCGTATCTTTAACAACAATTTAAATCCATGAAAATACAAGGAACTTTAATACCCATTGGTGGGAATGAAAACAAGGGAATTCGCGCAAACGAAAAATATACATTGGAATATATCGAACAAAGCATCCTTTCACGGGTAGTGAGGGAAAGCGGCGGAAACGAATCCTTTTTTGTCATTATTCCAACTGCATCGAGCATTCCAAAAGAAGTTGGGGAGATTTATCTTGAAGCGTTTAAAAAATTAAAATGTTCCAACATAAAAATTTTAGATATTCGGGAAAAGAGACAATGTGAAGAACCCGAAAACATTGCGATTATCGAAAAGGCAGATTGCGTGCTATTTTCTGGTGGGGACCAGTCGAAGATAGTGAAAGAAATCGGTGGCACCAGTATTCACAATATTCTTTTGCACAGGTATCAAAACGAAAATTTTGTTTTGGCGGGCACCAGTGCTGGCGCAATGGCCATGTCCGAAGAAATGATCGCCGGGAGCAACCCAAAACGTTTGTTCACGAAAGGAGCCCTGAAAATGAACATGGGAATGGCTATTATTGATCATATAATTTTCGATTCACATTTTATCAAAAGGCGCCGGTTTGCGCGCCTTGCCTCTGCGGTCGCAAAATTTCCCGATTTAATTGGAATTGGTCTTGACGAAGATACCGGTTTGGTGATCAAAGATGGGAACGAATGTGAAATAATTGGTACTGGTATGGTGATTCTTTTTGATGCCAGAAAATTAACATATAACACTTCGGAACAGGTGAAAGAAGGCTGTTTTATTTCGCTTTCCAATCTCATCACCCATATTTTGACCCTGGGAGATTATTTCAACATCGAAAAAAACCTCATAAGAATCGCACCAGTATATGAGGGTACAACTTCATCTCAGTCCTTATAAATCGCAATTCCACTTTTCCCGTTTGAAGTTTTAAAAGCGCGGTACATGCCTTTGGTATTGAACGACATGGCAATATTTCCTTGGGCATCCACCGCAATCAAACCACCATCTCCGCCCAATTGGAGCACATGTTCATGAATGGTTTCGTTTGCCGCTTCTTGCAAGGATAAATTTTTATATTCCATTAAGCAAGAAACATGATAGGCTGCGACGGCTCGTATAAAATATTCACCGCTCCCGGTGCAGCTCACAGCACAGGTTTGATTGTTGGCATAAGTCCCGGCACCAATCATCGGACTATCGCCAATCCGGCCCCATTTTTTATTGATCATCCCGCCGGTAGAAGTTGCAGCAGCCACATTTCCATAAATATCGCAAGCGACCGCGCCAACCGTTCCAAGTTTCGGATCCTTTTTTGCGGAATGATCTAGTTTAAATTTATCACTTCCCTTGATTTCCAACCATTGTTGATGCCGGAATTCATCATAGAAATAAGTATCATCCAAGATTTCATATCCATGATTTTCTGCAAATTGCATGGCGCCTTTCCCAGCCAGAAAGACATGTCCTGATTTTTCCATCACATCGCGCGCCAAAGAAATTGGATTTTTAATTCCTGTAAGCATTGAAACCGCACCGGCATTCAGCGTTTTTCCATCCATGATGGATGCGTCCATTTCGTGGGTTCCCTCAGCGGTGAAAACACTTCCCTTTCCGGCATTGAACAAGTTGCAATTCTCCAAAAAATTTACAGATGCTTCCACCGCATCGATTGCGTTTCCACCGTCTTCCAAAACAGTGACACCTTTTTCCAAGGCGTCACCCAAGGCTTTTTTATAAGCTGTTTCCTTTTCTAAGCTAATATTTTTTTTCAGCAAGGTTCCGGAACCTCCGTGAATGGCGAGGGCGAAATTTTTCATATTTTCATGTTTATTGCGAATCCATATTTTTCGCCACGAAACCACAATTATTAATTGGATTCGCGGAAACCTTCGCATTGATAAATTATTTACCGAAAGTACAAATTGCTTTCCAATTCCCCTTTCGTTCAAACCATAAGTTTTGTAATTTTGAAATCCTTAATTCCATATTATGCCCGTACAAAAACGCTTATTCCTTTTGGATGCTTTCGCACTGATTTTTAGAGGTTATTACGCTTTTATAAAAAACCCTCGCATTAATTCAAAAGGACAGGATACTTCCGCGATTATGGGTTTTACCAATTCGCTTTTCGATGTCATCAAACGAGAAAACCCCGATCATTTGGCGGTTTGTTTTGATAAAGATGGCAGCAAAGAACGCCGTGAACTTTTTCCCGAATATAAAGCGAACCGTCTGGAAACACCAGATGTAATCCGAGAATCAATTCCCATTATCCAAGAAATCCTTAAAGCCATGCATATTCCATGCATCTCACTTTCGGGACTGGAAGCCGATGACATTATTGGTACTTTGGCGCAACAGGCCGAAAAGGAAGGATATAGCGTTTACATGGTTACGCCCGATAAGGATTTTGCGCAATTGGTGACCGACAATATTTTTATGTACCGACCAGCCAGAATGGGAAATGGCATAGAAATATGGGGCATACCGGAAGTTCAAAAACGATTTGGTGTGGAGCGGACCGAACAGGTTATCGATTATTTGGGAATGATGGGTGACGCCGCAGACAATATTCCCGGACTTCCCGGTGTTGGTGAAAAAACCGCTAAAAAATTTCTGGAGACATATGGCAGTATGGAAAATTTGTTGGCAAACACACATCAACTTAAAGGAAAAATGAAAGAACGCATCGAGGCTAATAAAGAACTCGGTTTACTCTCCAAACAGCTCGCCACGATCTGCACAGATTGCGATGTGCAATTCGATGCGGAAGATTATGAACTTTCTAGTCCGGATGTAGAAAAAGTCGTGGAATTATTCAAAGGCTTGGAATTCAGAAGGCTCACCGAACAATTCATCAAAATGTTTCGCGAAGAAGCCAATGCGACGGGTGGATTAACAACTCCCGAAAAAAATATTGGTGAAAAAACAGCCCAAAAAACCATTGCTGGCTCCGGTCAATTTTCACTTTTTGGAAACGATATTTCCCATGAAAATGTTTCTGTTGAAAACATTCAAGGTTTTAACATATTGGAAAATACCGGTCATTTTTACCAAACGGTATTATCGGGAACATTCACCAATTTGTTCCTGCAAAATTTGATGAAGCAAACTTCGGTATGTTTCGATACGAAAACCACCAGTTTGAATCCCATTGAGGCGAGATTGGTCGGTATTTCTTTTTCATGGGAACGTGGAAAAGGTTTTTATTTACCTTTCCCAATTGACGAATTTGAAAGTCAAAAACTTATTGAATTAATTCGTCCATTTCTTGAATCTGAAACCATTGAAAAAATTGGGCAAAACCTAAAATTCGATCTGAAAGTTTTGGCAAATTATAATTTGGAAGTAAAAGGTCCGCTCTTCGACACCATGTTGGCACATTATATTATTAATCCCGATATGCGTCATAATATGGAGGTTCTTTCTGAAACATATCTGAACTATTCTCCTATGCCGGTTGAAAAATTGATCGGCAAACGAGGAAAAAATCAAGATTTGCTTCAGAATATTGAAATAGACAAACAAACCGAATATGCGGTCGAGGATGCGGACATCACCTTGCAACTGAAACATTTTTTTGTGAACGAATTGAAAGATGCGGACAACGAAAAATTATTCCAAGAAATTGAAATTCCTTTATTGCGCGTTTTGGCTTCCATGGAAACCGAGGGAATACTTGTGGATAGCGAGTTTTTGAAAAAGCTTTCAGTCGCTTTGGAAACCGACATTGCCCAATTGGAAAAAGAAATTTTTTTGGAAGCTTTGGAAGAATTCAATATTGCTTCCCCTAAACAATTGGGGGACATTTTGTTTGGAAAACTAAAAATTTCCGATAAGCCAAAAAAGACAAAAACAGGTCAATTTTCAACGGCGGAAGATGTATTGTCCTATCACGCCGCCGAACATAAAATCGTGGCCGATGTTTTAACTTGGCGGGGATTGGTAAAATTGAAAAGTACTTATGTGGATGCACTTCCAAATCAAATCAATAAAAAAACCGGACGTATCCATACGGAATATATGCAAACCGTGGCTGCCACCGGAAGGTTGAGTTCCAATAATCCAAATCTCCAGAATATCCCGATCCGTACCGAACGCGGACGAGAGGTTCGAAAAGCTTTTGTGCCACGCGATGAAAACTATCTTTTACTTTCAGCCGATTATTCCCAAATTGAATTACGCATCATAGCGGCATTGAGCGAAGAGGAAAATATGATCAAAGCCTTTCAGCAAGGTGAAGATATTCACGCCTCCACGGCGGCAAAAGTGTTTAATGTGCCTTTGGAAGAAGTGACACGTGAACAACGAAGCAATGCGAAAACAGTAAACTTTGGGATTATTTATGGAGTTTCCGCCTTTGGGCTCAGCAATCAAACCGGTTTGAGCCGAGGCGATGCCAAAGCATTGATCGAAACTTATTATGAAACCTATCCGAAATTGCGGGATTTCATTGATTCCCAAATAAATTTTGCACGCGAAAATGGTTATGTAGAAACCGTTATGGGCCGTCGCCGGTATTTAAAAGACATCAATGCCGGCAACCATATGGTGCGCAGCGGTGCAGAACGAAATGCCGTGAATGCCCCTATACAGGGAAGCGCTGCCGACATTATAAAAGTGGCAATGATTAACATACACGAAAAATTTCAACAAAAAGACTACCAGTCCAAAATGTTGTTACAGGTTCATGACGAACTTGTTTTCGACATACATAAAAGCGAGTTGGAGGAACTAAAACCGTTGATAAAATATGAAATGGAGAATGCCTTCAAATTAAAAATTCCATTGGACGTGGAAATTGGTGTTGGAAGTAATTGGTTGGAGGCGCATTAATTAGTATTGAGTATTTAGTATTGAGTATTGAGTATTCAGTATTGAGTATTCAGTATTGAGTATTGAGTATTCAGTCCCGAGCACTCGGGATCGGTGTTCAATATCCAATATACAATATCCAATATACAATATTCAATATACAATATTCAATATACAATATTCAATATCCAGTATTCAATATTCAATATTCTTTATAAAGAAAAACCGTCCCAAAAATTTCTTTTTGAGACGGTTACTTTCTTCTTAATTAGCTGTGAAAACTAGGGCTTATTCTTTAATAAGCCTATAGGTTCCAACGGCATCATTGATGGTTACTTTCATCAAATATGCGCCGGCTTGCAGTTCACTTAATTCTATGGTTGGAGTCATACTGTTGGGTTTGGTTTTCATAACCAATTGACCCAAAAGATTGAACACCTCAACTTGTTGAATTTGTGTGCTTGCTTTCAACGACAATGTACTTTTTACAGGGTTTGGATAAAAAGTAAAGTCTTCAAAAACTTGGTCGTTTATGCCCAAATCTGAACATATTCCGTTAAAGCTATAAACTCCGTCAAGGGTTGAATCGATTACATATCCTACGCCTGTTCCGTCATCATAAGCTTGACCAGCACCAACAATACTTGCAGTGGTATTTTCCCAGAAGCAGTTAGTATCATCGGAAGTATAGACAGAAAGGCCTATCCAATAGATAGTATCCATTCCCACTTGTCCATCTAAGTCAAATGGTGCTATATCCAAAACAATCTGCGAAGCATCATATCCGAAATTATCACCTATAACCGCTTGAGAAGTAGGAACCACGCCAGGAATTGTAGTAAGCAATGTTCCAGGCATGCCAGCATTATCTAAATAAATAAATATATCTACAGTAGTTGCAGTAACCCCTGGGCTCATAAATTCATTGAAAACAATGTTCTCCAAGCTGAAATTTTGATCTGCAGGCACCGTAATATCGTTGGCCACAATTCTTAATATTGCTCCAGAGTTACTAGATCCATTTTCAAATGCATTACTTGGATTGGAGAAAGCACAACCATTGGTTCCCAAAGTACTGAACGTAAATGGACCAACTTGCATGCTTGTTTCCGCATCACAAATCGCAGTAACATAAACGTCATAAGCGGTTTCAAGGCTTAATCCAGATAGAAATGTAGTTGGATTTGGAGTGACGTTCACAATTGTTCCGGCTCCTGTTCCTGGTGTAAATCCAGTATCACCGTATTCAACTTCCCATTCGGTTTCACTACCTCCTGGGGTCCAAGTGACCGTCGCACTGTCTTCTCCGATTCCATTTACGTCTAAATCTGTTGGAGCAGGGCAGGCAATCGGTTGTCCACAAGTAACATCTGCTTCCCAGCCAGCTTGTGCAACGCTACCGTCGCTCCTAAAGACAAAA
>JBDNFD010000145.1:0-7766 GCA_041689995.1 Flavobacteriaceae bacterium
ATTATTGGGGTTATTGGGTTATTGGGTTATTAGGTTATTGGTTATTAGGTTATACATTATACATTATACATTATACATTATACATTATACATTATACATTATACATTATACATTATACATTATACATTATACATTAAACATTAAACATTCTTGTGTTATTACAAATTTATAACAGGAACTTTTCCCCAGTCAATCTTTTCATTTGCGGATTTGATGTCCACAAATTCAAAATCTTGCAACCAACGATCCAGTTTTTCTTCTGTTCGTTTTAAATTGACATAGGATTTAAATTTACGTGCCCGCGAAAGTCCTTCGATCCTGGGTTGCCCGGCATCAAAATCGCGTGGATGAAAATAGGTCATCACGTAATCCGATTTTTCCGTCCATTTCTTGATCAGTGAATACGGATATAATCGAAAATATCCTCCTCCTGAAAAAACTACTTTTTTATCGAAAGCTTTGACATAATTTAATGGCAATTCTTTTATATGTAAACCATTGTAATTAATTATAGATGGTTTAGCAGCACCGTAAGTCGGAAAACCACCATGTGTTCTTGATGATGGAAAAACCGAGCAATCGATTTCGATTCCCAGTTCATGCAATATTTCAAAAGCCCATTTGTTGTTTTCCGTAATGGAAAAACCTGGAGCCCTGAAATAAAGCACTCTTTGACCCGAAAGGTCTTGCAAGGTTTTTATGGAATGCTCCACATCATTTTTAAATTCCTGTGGACTTTGTGAATACACTAGTTGATGCATTCGTGTATGCGAACCTATCTCGTAGCCTTTGTCCACGATCATTTTGATAATCTCAGGATATTTTTCTGCAACCCAACCCACGCAAAAGAAAGTAGCCGAAACTCCATTTCTCTCCAACTGTTCAAATATCCGATCCATGTTTTTATGGATTCTACTCTCGAAATTCCCCCATTCCTTTTCGGATTGTGTGGATTCATTGTCCAAAATATGGAACCATTCTTCTATGTCGTAGGTAAGGATATTCATTATATTATTCTTTCCATTTATCTAAAGAAACCCCCAATAAATGACTGGTTTTCTCTATGTCTTCCAAAAAATATTTCTTTAAATCATTTTTCAAACTATCTTCCAATTGGTCTTTAGCAAAAAAACCTTGTGCTATTTTTTCTAAATAGGCTCTTGGAATCAAAGACAACGCTGTGGTTCTAAGAGTATTGACCATCTTTGAATTACGCGAAGAAATTAATTTTATCAGTTTATTTTTAGGTTTACCTGATGGACTATATTTTATTGAGACATCATAAGTTTTATAGGATTCCAAATCCATAAAATCCTCTATTTCACCTAAGACTTGTATCGGATTACGCTGTAAATCTTCAAACAAAACAACTTTTACTTTTGAAAAATTTTCTTGAAAAGCTCGAATCGCATCAGCATATAAACTACCATTTTTGTATGCCCACATCCAATCCCATCCATCTTTCATTCTTTTTTCTTCTTCTTCTAAAGCACGAGTAAAAGATAGTGGCTCCCTACCATCACGGACAAGGTTGTTGTAGGCGGAATAACAACGATCCAATGGATTCCGTATGGAAATAATAATTGGAACATCGCCCAAGGTTTTCTTTATTTCAGGAATAGTGTTTTTATAATAATAAAAGTAATCAGAACTAGCTTCGCCAATAGCGGAGTAGTTTCCGAGAGATGAAAAGAGTTCTATATATTCCTCAAAACTTTTTACAATCTTTTCATCTACCGTGTTATCACCGATCCCTTTCTGTGGAAAATCAAGATGTAGGGAACTAAAGTATTTTGGTTCTTTCTTTTTGGAAAAACCTATTTGGGGATGTTGTTTTAAATAGTGATAAATAGAAGTCGTTCCACAACGAGCCACTCCTACAATAAGAAAATTTGGTCTCAGGCTGTGATTATTCATTTTTTTTCAAATTTTTCCCCCAGAAATTTCCCAAGATCTCCGTGGCACTGTTTTGATGCTCTTTTTTCAAAAGTCTCGAATTTGTATCATTGGATTCTGGCTCCATTTCATAATCCCAACCCTGCCAACCATTGAAAGAAAAGTAGGCCCAAGCAATATCGTTGTCTTCAAAAATGGACAATACATCTTCGAGATATTGATCCCTTCCTTCCGCCCAGCGAACAACACTGAATTCACCTGCAAAAAAATAGTTTGCGTTATTTTTTCGACCCCAATCGGTGGCGACATGTACCGCTTTTTCCAGTTCAACTTTGTCCCAATTTTTTAACCTTACCCTTCCGGGATATTCGTATTGATCTTGGTTCTTTCCAATTCCCTGATGTGTATATCTATGGGGCAAATAAAAATGAAAATTATAAATTATCCGATCATCTTCCCATTTTTCCCCCATATCGGCATAACCGCCGGGTCCGCCCCAAGGCCCTGGGGTGTATAAAATATATTTATTGCTCGTTTTGCGTATTGTTTTTACAATACGTTCAAAAAATGTATTCCAGTTAGAAGGTCGTTCGGACTTATTCCCTTTTCTAACAACAGGTTCCGCAATAAATTCATAGGCAATAACATTATTAAAACCATCAAAACGTTTTACAGTGGATTCAATATGTTTTAAACATTCAGCAAGATCGGTTTCGGAATTCCAAAATTCTTTATCTGTTTGATTGTATTCTATTTTTGGATTAATGGGAAAATCCGTCGTGCTAATCAAAATCTTAATATTGTTTTCTTCAGCCCATCCGATTATTTTTTCTGCCCAAACAAATGTATTTTCCGTGCTTTTCTGAGCGGATAATTTCTCAATTCTGGCAAATTTTCTAACCGACAAACGAAGCCGAATCAGGTTTATGCCTTTTTCTGCCATATTTTGGATGGAAGTCTCGGTTACTTTATCCCGATCAACATGAGAAACAATCGTAATTCCCCTCCATGGCCATCCAGCTGGTTCTTCAGTGATTTCTGCTTTTTTTGATACATTCTCATTCGGGGCAGCATTCTTACATTGCAGTAATAATGCAAAAAAACAGGAAAAAATCACATAGAGGATACTTTTCATATTTTAATTTTTAAGTGTCTTTCGAGCCAAGCTTAAATACTTTTCAATAATCAATTCCCAATTATAATAATCTTTTGCCCGTTTCAAGGCACCGTTTCTCAAACTTTCAAAAGATTTAGATTCTATTTTTTGAAATAATTCTTTGACAGTCTGACGGGAATCAAAATAAAAACCATTTTCCCGAATCACTTCCTTATTAAAAATATTATCATGACAAACACACAAATTTGCAGAACCCATAGCCTCCAATAAAGAAGGATTTGTTCCACCAACTGAATGGCCATGCCAATAACTTTTGCTTCCCGCTCTTAATAACTGTAGTTTTTCCTTATTATATATTCCACCAATAAAATGGAGGTGATCTGATTTTAGTTGAATTAATTTTTGAGAATGTGGCGTATTTAAATTACCAACTATAACCAATGGAAATTTTGCCCCACTATTCAAATAGCCTTCAATAATCATTTGCACATTATTTTCAGGTTCCAATCTCGCTACCACCAAATGATATTCATTTAAACTATATGGCAAGTTGTGTTTCTTATAATCTTCCTCTTTTATTCCCCTTTCTATAAAAGGATTGAGGTAAGTACCATATTCAATGACAGTTGAATTATTCTTTCTGCCCAATTTTTCTTTAAAATACTTTTGAATACCAATGGAATCACAAACCAAATGCTTGGACAATGCGCTTGCCATCAGATACTGAGAATAGAACGTTGCCTTTTTCCACCAAATATATTTATCCCTTTTGAAACCTAATCCATCAGGATTAACCGCAATCACCCTTTTTTCCGATTCAAAAAATGGAATTAGCATAGCACCTCCCACCCCGCACATTAAAATAAAATCTGCATCCCATCTGATTGCTTTTTTCAAGCTTTCCCTATAAAAGCCTATAGGGTTTTGTGGTTTTGATTGTTTCGTTTTTTCTATTTTGATACCGAGATATTCTGGTTTTTCATAAGCCAATCCGTTGTCGCCAATGACCAAAACTTCCATTCCTTTTTTGACCATTCTTGTTGCAACTTCTTCTGCAAATGTTTCAAAACCTCCATGATTTGCTGGAATGCCTCTTGTACCAATAATCGCAATTTTCATAAAATCTATTTGGTCACTATTTTGCTATATTCTCTACCTATATTTCTCCACGAAAAAGAATCTTTCATCGTTATGATGGCATTTCTGCCAACTTGTTTCCGTGCTTCCACGTCCTCTCCCAACACTTTTTCCAATTGAAGCCTTAGATCCTGGAAATTTTCAGATTCAAACAAAAATCCATTTGAACCATTCTCGATAATTTCACGGTTTGGGTCGAGGTCGGAAGCAATTACTGGCAAGCCATAACTCATAGCCATTAATAACACCCCACTTTGAAATATTTTTCGATAGGGCAATATAATAAAATCCGATGCAGAAAAGTATAGGTTTCGCTTTTCATCACTGATATACTGGATATCCATAATAATTTTATCGGCAATACCCAATTCATCAATAAGAGCTTGATAAGGCTCAAAACTATCCTTCCATGGACGACCCGCAATTATTAGGTATGTTTTATCTTTTTGTACTTCATAAAATGCTTTTAATAACAGATCGAGCCCCTTTACTTGCTTAATTTGCCCGAAGAACAAAAAATAATCTGCATCGCTTTCCAATCCCAGCTTTTGACGGGCAGTTTTGCGATCTACCTTTGCTTCGGCCAATTCCAAGAATTCTCCATGTGGAATGATGTGAACCTTCTTTTGATCACTAAGTGCCGTATTCTCTCTCAAAATATTCAAAGAAAATCTATTATGGACAATTATTTGATTTATCAACTTATTCAATAAGATATTCTGTATAAAATTTTTGCCACTTCCGTCCAAACTTTCAACATCGTGAATTATGGAATAAGTCCGGATCCCCCATAATTTGGCCATGGAATAAACAAATAAATTCAAATATGAATAGCTGAAAAGATGCAATAAAACCTGATCATGTCCTAATCTCTTAATAGCATAAAAGGCTTTTATGTATCCTTTAATAGTATTTTTTTTATTTTTAAAGTTATTAACTTCGTGGTTTTTAAATACACCTTTAAAACTATACTCTGTATTGCTAATTGTAAAGTTTGAATATCCTTGAACTTTTATTCCATTTTTCGCCAACCCCTTGGCTAGTTGTATATCATAATAGTCCATACCTGCCTTTTGGCCCACAGGATCCACAATAGACAAAATTTTATATTCCTTCTCCAAACTTTTACTTATTTATTTTTTGCCCAAAAAGATTTAAGCAATTTTTGGGTCTCGTTCGTGTTTTTATACAATGACTTTTGTTCTGTGGTGCGCTGTGCCGCTTCAAAATCTATTTTTTGCGTATAGGACCATCCTTCCCAACCATTGAATGAAAAATAAGCCCAGCCAATATCATATTTTTCAAAAACAGATAGAAGGTCGGATAAATATTGGTCTTTCCCTTCTGCCCATTTCACGGCACTGAATTCACCGGCAAAAAGATATTTCACATTTTCCTTTTTTGCCCAATCCATAATGATTTTTACTTTTTCTTCAAGCTGCTCCTTATCCCAATAAACAGATCTAATTTTCCCGGGATAGGTAGATTGTTCCTTATTTCTTTCTGTTCCTTGGTGGGTATAAAGGTGAGGTAGGTAAAAATGAAAATTATAAATAATCTTTGGGTCATCAAATTTCTCGCCCATGTTATCATAACCATCTGGCCCTCCCCAAGGCCCAGGAGTATAGAGTAGATATTTATTGCTGACACCTCTAACCGCATTGATAATACGTTGGAAAAAATTGTTCCATTGAGGTGGACTTATCGATCCTGTCAATGTTTTTAAAACGGGTTCCGCAATAAATTCATAAGCCACCACATTCGGAAAGTTATCGAAGGTCTTCACTAGCATTTCAATTCCTTCAAGGGCTTTATCGAGGTCATTTTGTGAATTCCAAAACTTGCTACTTGTCTGATTATAATTTTGGTTATCGACAATAGGAAAATTCGTGTAGCTTATCAGCACAAGAATTCCATATTTATCGCACCATTCAATTACTTGTTTGGACCAGCTTACGGTACTTTGAATGCTTTGTTCTATATCAACTTTATTCTTTTTGGCAAACTTTGGAAAATCCAATCGGAGCCGAACCAAATTGACCCCCATTTCCGCCAATTCTTCGATGCTTTTTTCAGTTACTTCTTCGCGATTAACATGGGACACAATGGTTATCCCTCTCCATGGCCAGCCTGGAGGAGCTGTTTGTGGTTGATCTGTTTTCTCAGTTGTTAGTGAACCTTCGTCCGTATTTTCTGATTGATTGGAATATTCTTTACAAGAACTGACAAAACTCAACAACAAAAAAAGGAGGAATGCAGAAAAATATTTCATGATAGAATTACTTGTTTTGATTTTAGAAATTTTTCTTAACAATTTAGCGGGATTACCAACCAAAAGATTGGCTATCATATCTTTACTATAAAAAAATTGATTTCTACAATTATATTTTACAAATTGATTTGAACGATCTAAAAGATTTATAATCATCGATCTAAAATTATTTTTGATTTCTGGGAAAATACCTTTCGTCCACAAAACAGTCTTCTCTAAAAATACAATACAACTGTTTTTAATCTTCTTTCTTCAATTTTCGCAAATTTGTTGCTGGAGCTCCCACCATAATCGATCCAGGCAAAACATCTTTTGTAATCACAGTGTTTGCTCCAATAATTGAACCTTTTCCTATTACAACAGGCTTTGCAATTATGCAATTGTACCCAATAAACACATCTTCTTCTATCACAACTTTTCCCTGATAAAATCGAAAATAAAAATCAGGATTGTCCGATAGCCTTTCAGTATCTAGAAAATGGGTCAGTATTTTTGTTCCGGCTGTTATGATGCACCGATCACCGATAGAAACATTTTCAGGGTAAATTCCGTCAATGGTAACATTTTCACCAAAAAAAACAGTGTTGACATTGTCAAATTTTACGCCTCTATACTTTTGCAGTCTTGCCCGAATATGCCCGGGCAAAAGTGCATTTTTGGAAATTATTTGAAGAATTTTTCCAAATATCCTTCCCACATTTTTTTTTTTGGTCGCTTCTATTTTTTTAGTCATTATTGAAAAAATTTGAAGAATTCTCTTTGGTCTTTTTCGAATAGTTTTGCGGTAAAATCTTTTTCTTCCAGTGTCATTTTTTCCATTGGGGCTGGTTTGTACAAAAACCTATCAAATTTTTTTACAAATGACCGGGGTACTATCATTTTCAATTTAGAAACCAAATCACGGTTTCTTTGAAGCTGTGTGGCAATGAAATTTTTGGGGCTCTTGTTGGGATTGACAATAATCTCTTTTCTCGCAACTTCAAAATCTGAGGTAATTCTTAAAAATGAGTAAAATTTATAGATGTCATTGTTCAAATCTTCCAATTTTAAAACAAGTACATTTTCCCTTCCAAACAATTCTATATATCCAGATAAATATTTCATATACAAACCATTTTCAATATACTGATGATAATGAAAAGGGAACTTATTTTTATCCAAATATTCTTTAAAATTCAATTTTGCATAACCCATGCGTTTATCCATTTGATAATGTGAAAAAGCTCGATCGAGTGGATTTCTCGTTATGATGACAATTTTCGCCTGTGGATTAAACTTTTTGATCTTTTTTGGAATCTCAGGAAAAGCAAAGTACGAAACACTGGCGTCGATCAAATATTTTTC
>JBDNFD010000146.1:0-4762 GCA_041689995.1 Flavobacteriaceae bacterium
AGAGAATTTATCATATTCCTCCTCAAGAATTTTTAAAATTTTTGATTCATCACAGGATTCGGATATCGTTGAAAACCTTATGGGAAGAACAGAGAATTTCTTCATTACTTCTTCTAAAACCAATGTATGCGTTGTTAAATTAACCCGTCTCGCCTCATATCTCATCGTCGCCGATTGACTAACAACCATGCTTATGTCCTTATAGTTGATTGTGTACACCTTGTCAGCGCGATCCCCAATACCTATAGGACCAAAATCAATCATATCGGAATGCCTAATAATACAATACAAATAAATACCTTCTGTGTCCTTATCTTGTTCGACTATGTTTGCCATCTTAAATTCGTTCTTTCAAATTCGTAATTTGTAATTCATAATTCGTTATTCCTATGTTTCCCACTTCTCGGGAAATATCTTTAAGTCGATAAAATTGAAAATCGGCATAGGACCAGTATAACTAAAATCGATACGGTCTTTATACTGCTCACCAATATCTGACATTATATTATCGATCTCCTTTTCCCTGCCACTGTTAATCAAAAAAGCAGTATTAAAAAACATAGCATCACTGGTTATTTTGTTTTGCTTATATTCAATTGTAGCCTTTCTAAATGTATTCAGCATTGATTCAGCCTCTTTTTTCTTTTTTTTATTTAGCTCTTTTTCAACCATTTCACCGGCTTCGGCTCTTTTTTTATTTTTCCTACTTATATCCTGTTCTTTTTTAACATCCTGCTTTATTTTTTTAAAAGCGGCATTCTCCTCTTCTATTTCTTTAAAAATAGTATCCATGTTTTTCCAGGTGCACTTGACATTTATTTCTACTTTATTTTCGAATGTGCGCAGCAATTCCATAAATTCACGATCCCTCCGGTTGAGGAGGTTTCGTATTTCGTCAGGTGTAGCTGCAATGTTTCCAAATCTTAAGGGTAGTATGCTGTTGAATTCTTTCATCACCTCTTCAATTACTTTCTGGTGTGCAAGAATATTTTTAGGATTCACCTCAATCTCGTTAAGCGAATGATCGCTCACCACCATGCATAATCCTTCAAATCCTATGGTAGTTACCAGATCGCCGCGTCCTCCAATCCCGATGGGGCCGAAATTATAATCATAGTTTGAAGCAATAATGCAATAAATATATTTACCGTCTCTTTGCATATTATTCTTTTATTTTCAGAAAAAATGAATTTTCGGATACTGTATCACTTAGCAATGAAAATTGTTCGTCTTGAGATCTTGGTTTAACGGCGTTTAGATAATTCAACAGGGTTTGATATGCTTTATTAATGCTGTTGAACATTACAACACCATCATCGCCCGGATTCGTGTCTGGGTGAAATAGTTTAGCTTTATCGAGGTAAGCTTGTTCAATTTTTATTCCAGATGTTAAATTGTTCAATCCAAGCTCCTTTTTAGCGGATTCTATTTCCTCAAAAGACAAACTTTTCAATTCCATTGTATAAAAACTATAGCATGGAAGAGGGCTAACCAATTTAAAATTAAGTTTGCCATTTAAACCTTCATCCAATCGATCAAGTGCCTTTTCAAATAGAACCAACTTACTTTGGTTTATCAAAAATGCAGTATTTGAGACCATCTGATCATTCATAAGTTCATGTTGCTTTGTGCTTTCATAAAGAGGGCTAAAGGTTTCGGTAATCTTTGTTGCATATTCGGATTGTAGCTCATCAAGTATGTTTTTGACAAGATAACCGATGCTTAATTGATCGGACTGTGTAATTCCAATTTCACTGTTTTCGCTTTTTTCTTTCATTTCTACAACCTTTGGATTAACCGCGATTTCAGCCATTATCTGGCTAAAATCAGACCAGGTCGAAACGATTTCGACTTCAATAAGATTGGTCACTTTATCAGTGGTTTCCAGAATTAAATCGTACTCTTTTTCAATAATTCGAATTAGTTCAGTTCTATTATTGGCGAAGGTGCCGATCTGCATTGGAATGATTGTGTTAAATCCCATATTCATAAGGCTTTCTACAGTCTTCTGATGATCAATCACTAACTCGGCAAGTGGTTCTGTGCTGAGTTGCCTGAAATCAATCACATTTTTTGGGGATACAATTGCTGATATGTTTTGAAACGGAATATTAATGACACCAATACTGTCTAATTTTTTGAACTGTTCATCATCATAATGGTTTGGAACGAATCCATAAATATATAGGCCTTTTTTAATTATACCTTTTTCCATATTTTATTTTTTTATTAAGTTTTGAGTTTTGACAAGCTGAACAACTTCTTCAAAGTGTTCTTCTTTAATAACAATGTTAACATCTGATTCCGCTTCCAGGCCTTTGAAGGTGTCAATTATTTCACGAATAGCCATCACGGAGGCCTTTCTGCAAATAAATTCAATATCGGCACCTACCATACCTTCCGTTTCCTTAGCTAATTTTTTTAAGTTAACATTTTTTTGTAAATGTTTATTACGGGTATGGATTTTAAATATTTTTTCACGGGTTTTTTCATCCGGAGCTGGTAGTTCAAATAGTAGATCAAACCTGCCGCTTCTTAACAAAGCCGGGTCAATCAAGTCTATCCGGTTGGTAGCGGCCAAAACTACTACTCCTTTGAGATCTTCAATACCATCCATTTCGGTCAGGAATTGACTGATTACCCTGTCGGTAACATTAGAACCTGAGCTTTCGCTGTTTCGGCGGGGCACCAGGCTATCGATTTCATCGAGAAAGAGAATGGTAGGAGCGGCCTGTTTGGCTTTTTTAAACAGTTCCCTAACCCCTTTTTCCGATTCACCGATATATTTACTCATAATCTGGGGACCTTTAACGGAAATGAAATTAACCCCACTCTCGCTCGCTACGGCCTTTGCCAGATAAGTTTTTCCCGTTCCAGGTGACCCGTACAGGATAATTCCCTTAGGAGGGTTTGTATTGGCTTTACGGAATAATCCGGCATATTTCAATGGCCATTCCACCGCCTCCTTCAACGCTTCTTTAATTTCGTTAAGTCCGCCAACATCCTTCCATTTAACATCGGGCACTTCTACAAACACTTCACGTATGGCCGATGGTTCTACCTCTTTCATGGCATCGTAAAAATTATCCATGGAAACTTCAAGTTTCATCAGCAGTTCATAAGGGATTTCAGCCAGTTCATAATCAATCTTCGGCAGAATCCTCCGAAGCGTGGTCATTGCTGCTTCGCGTGCCAATGCTTCCAGGTCGGCGCCCACAAAACCATGAGTTATTTCGGCCAATTTCTGAAGGCTTACGTCTATTGCGAGGGGCATTCCACGGGTGTGAATTTCAAGGATTTCAAGCCTTCCTTTTTTATCAGGGATTGAAACGGAAAGTTCCCTGTCAAACCGTCCAGGACGACGCAATGCCGGATCAATTGTATTGGGAATATTCGTCGCTCCAATTACAATTACTTTTCCACGCGATTCCAATCCGTCCATCAAAGATAAAAGCTGTGCTACGACGCGTTTTTCAACCTGTTTTTCCCCTCCCAGATCTTCCCTTTTGGGGGCAATGGCGTCAATTTCATCAATAAAAATGATGGCTGGTGCATGAGCCTGGGCATCCGCAAAAACTTTGCGCAAGCGTTCTTCACTTTCACCATAAAATTTACCCATGATCTCCGGACCGGAGATATGCAGGAAATAGGCATCCGTTTCATTGGCAACCGCCCTTACAATCAAGGTTTTCCCCGTTCCCGGAGGTCCGTAAAGGAATACTCCTTTGGGCGGTTCAATGCCCAATCGTTCAAAAACTTCTGGGTATTTTAACGGAAGTTCAATCATTTCCCTGATGCGTTGTACTTGGTTTCCAAGACCTCCGATATCTTCATAAGATACTTTGGATGATTTTTTCCCACCCTGTTTTGGCAGGTTCAGATCTATCTTGGTATTGGGATTAATCAGCACTACCCCCGAAGGGTTTGTATCCACCACAATATAATCGATTGACCGAGATCCAAACAGGTTGGCCCTGATTTTATCACCTTTTGATACCGGTAACCCGTCGATAAGCGAACCAATATACTTGGCATCGTTACTCTTTTGCGAACCGGTACCAGTATCAGGTTGAAGCCTGATTTTCACGGCTGACTTATAGGTGGTTTTTTCAATTCTGATTTTTTCGTCAATGCCTGCTTGGGTATTTTCCCTGGTTATACCATCGATTTGAAGGATTCGTTTCCCCCTTTCTTCCGGATAGCAGGGCATAATCTTTGCCGGAGTTTTGCGCTTACCTTCAATAATAATTATATCTCCCGGTTCAAAACCATCGGCTTTCATATCTTTGGGATCCATCCTTGCGATGGCCCTGCCAACATCTTTTACTAGTGCTTCTTTGACCTTAAGAATAAATGTGTTTTGAGAAGATTCCATAATAATTGAGACTATATATTTTTTATCTTTCCTGGTTAAATAGTAACATTCTCATCTGATTCAGTTTATCTAACCCTTTAATTTCACTTGCAAACAAAGGCATGAGAACCCTGTTCAGTTTCGGATAGGTTGTATTGATCTGCTCCAGATATTTTTGCTGTCCTATTTGCCGTTCCTTACAAAAACTGCATCCTTCAGATTCCGAGACATTGTTCACGATCATTTGCCGCACCGAAAGATTGGAATTATGAAGACTTGAAATTAACCGTCCGGTTTCCAAAACCGCCATCGATTCAGGGATACACACGGGAATAAATTCACATTGGGTGACATCACGAAACAAACCTTCAATTTTTTTTACTGTCTTTTTCAGGTTAAGGAGCAATG
>JBDNFD010000147.1:0-8539 GCA_041689995.1 Flavobacteriaceae bacterium
AATGGAGCCAACAATTTTCAGAAATAATTTGGTTGGATTCCAATGGCGATACTTCGCGCTATAAAACCTATGATGCGTTATTGGCGGTAGAAGCGTTCACCAGTTTGCAAATCGATAATTCCTCCGCTTTTGACAAATTACAAGAATATCAAGAACAAACCAAAGACTGGATTTTTGGCTACTTGAGTTATGATTTGAAAAATGATGTCGAGCATTTGAAATCCAGCAATTTTGATGGACTTGATTTTCCCGAACTCTATTTTTTTCAACCGAAGAAAGTTTTTCTACTTAAAAATGGAAAAATCGAATTGCATTATTTGCCGCAGTTTGAAAATGAAATGGATTCAGATTGGCTAGAAATCCTTCAAACTGTAGTTTTTTCATCAGAAAAAGAAACTCCTTCGCTTAATATTCAACAGCGAATTCCCAAAACTGAATATTTGCGAAAAGTGGACAAAATGCTTCATCATATTCATCACGGAGATATTTATGAAGCGAATTTTTGTCAGGAATTTTATGCCGAAAATGCTCAAATAAATCCTATCAAAGTTTTTCAGCGATTGAACGAAATTTCAACTCCACCGTTTGCATCATTCTTGAAATTGAACCAATTCTATGCACTTTCGGCAAGTCCAGAACGCTATCTGAAAAGAGTTGGTAATAAAATAATCTCCCAACCAATAAAAGGTACGGCAAGGAGGTCGGAAAATTTGGAAGAAGATAATCGGTTGATTGAAGCATTGAAATCTGATCCGAAAGAAATTTCCGAAAATGTGATGATCGTTGATTTGGTACGAAATGATTTGTCCCAAACGGCAAATAGGGAAAGTGTGAAAGTGGAAGAATTGTGTGCGGTTTATTCTTTTAAACAAGTTCATCAGCTTATTTCCACAGTTACTTCGGAAGTAAAAAGTGAAACTTCTTCCGTGGAAATCTTAAAAACCACTTTTCCAATGGGAAGCATGACGGGCGCACCCAAAATTTCCGCTATGAAGATTATCGAAGAGTTGGAAGAAAGCAAACGTGGCCTGTACAGTGGCGCAATCGGTTATTTCGCGCCCCCGAGTACTCGGGGGAATTTCGATTTTAATGTGGTCATTCGAAGTATTTTGTACAATTCCTCCAAAAAATACGTTTCTTTCAGTGTTGGAAGCGCAATTACGGCAAAATCGGCTCCGGAAAAAGAATATGAAGAATGTCTTTTGAAAGCTAAAGCCATGCGGATTGCATTAGATTTTTTTTCGGAAAAGGGAATCGGGTAATATTTTGTTCTTTTTCCATCTAAGTTCAAATAAAAAATGCCATTCCGCAATGAAGCAGAATGGCATAAAAAATCTGTTTTAAAAATTATTTTTTTATCAATTGGTAGGTTTCAGTATTTCCATTGGAGGAAATTTTCATAAAATAAATTCCTGTTCCCAAATCGGAAATATCCAAGCTGGTGGCAGAAGCATTTATTTTATGGGAAAGAACCTCTTGCCCCATCAAATTATAAAGAACGATTCTTTCCAAAGAAACATCAGCTTCCACGTGTAGTATATTGGCCGCTGGATTTGGATAAAACTGAAATCCTGCGATCATATTTTCTTCGACGCCCATTTCTATGGTTACTGTAATGGCCAGAAGTTCGCTTTCACATCCGGAAATGTTTTGGCTTACATAATATGTTGTTGCATCTTCCAAAACTGTGGTGTCCGGAATTTCGATGGTACCTGCTGGGTCGGAATACCATGTCAAATCGGTGCCGCTTACTTGCAAATCCATCAAGGTTTCCCCTGCATCAAAAAATTGATTGCTATCTCCCGTCGGTATTGGCGGTGTTGGATTCACATTTACAATTTCTTCTATTCTTTCGGAGAAACATGATTCCCCTGGAGTTGCCGTCCAGTTATAGAAAAAATAATAAACCGTGCTATTGGAATCGTTATCATTGATGGTTCCTCCAATGACCGTTCCCACTGTTCCTATGGGGTAAGGAAATCCGGGATGTTCACTTGAAAATTCACGTATCATTTCCACGGGGCCAGATTCTGCAACCAAATTATAATCCGTTCCTGCGGGAACAAAGAAATTTAATTGAAGGGTGAATTGAACAGGAGAAGAAGAATTTCCAGCAGGTGCCGCTATGGTGATTTCTTCCAGGATTGCCAATGTATTGTCTTTTAATTGTATCGTAATATCCCCGGAAACGTTATCGGTCAAAAATACATCTACCGAATTAAGGACAAAATCTTCGGAAGCATCGAATGAAAGGCCCCAAGGATTGCTTGCCGTGTTCACGTTACTGGATGAATTACTCGAAGGGGCAACACGTGCGCCCCCGGTTTGCGGAGTTGCTCCAGCACCTGTGTTCACTGCTTCGGCCCAAAAAGATGTTGTGGTGGTTAACGCTGCGGTTTCAAAAGGACTTCCCGTGCCAACAAGGTTTCCGTCTGTGGCCGCATCGTACCAGTTCAGGGTTTCGCCATCGTGCACAGCTGTTAAAATAGCCGTTGTTCCTTCACAAATTGTTTCAGGCCCATCGGTGGATGTGATGACCGGATCGACACAGCCACCGCCTCCCGTCGGAGCGGAAACTTGCAGTGTATAATCTTCCGCTTGGCCAAAATTGCTTCCAGAGACACAAGGATCAAGATCGGGGCTCAAATAGACTTTTTTCACCCGCATTCGGGTTTCGCCGAGAAGGGCATCCGTTGGGACAACAATGGTTCCGGTAACTTGTTGACCATCGGCCCCAGTGGAGTTATCCAACAAGTCTGCAATTTCATATACTTCGCCGGCATCATTCAGAACATCATTTTGGTTCCAGTCGATAAAAACCGCTAATCCATTTTCATAATCCCCGTTTGTATTTCCTTCCAAGGTAATTTGATACGATCCATCTTGCTCCACTTGTCCTATTATAGCGGTAAAATCTTCATGCGCTGGGCTGCCGCTTACCGTAGCATCGGTAACATTATGAATATCTGCTATATCCACCAATGTTATAGGTTCCACGTCAGATGAGAAATCCAGTGGTCCACAATAGGGCGCAGGAAAAGGGTCGGAACCACCACCGGAAATAATTTCTACATCCCAACCTCCACGATCCACAACACCTGATGCATGAAATTCAAAATGAAAATTTCCTGTGGTCGAGGTGAAAGTTGCGGAACCATTGGAAGTAATCATGTCGCCCAAAGTTTTGTCGCCTGAGTTGGCACCAGCAGATCCGTTGTCGAATAAAATTGTGCCAGTAGTATCGGTTCCATCATATATAATGAGATAATCGAAGGTTGCAAAAACATTGAAGTAAAGAAATTCAATTTCATTTGCACCCACTAAAGTTGTGTAAGTGTCGCAATTGCAATTCGGATAATTTCCAGGAACATTATCTGTATTGCCACCACCCGGCCCACCCGGATCGAAAAAGTGGTCCCCAGGAGCCATAACAAAGGTTTCCGTACTTCCGGCTACAGGAACATAGTCCGTCATTGGCGAAAGATTATTGCCGAAATACGTGTCCAAAGTTTGTTGTTCTTCCATGGTAAAACCATTGGAAATGATGCCTTGTTCCTTTTCCAAGGAAGCTTGATCCATACGGATCAACAATTGGTCAATGGAAAAGATTTCCTTATCCGCTTGCATTTGGGCGGCTTGCAATAGTTCTTGTTGCTCCGCTGCGCTCAGTTCTGTTGCGGCCGTTTTCGATTGGGCCTGAAGTCCGGACATTCCCAGACAACATACTAAAGAAAGAATAAAAGTAAAGTTGTTCATAATAAAAAAGATTAAAGTTAAAACTCCTTAAAGTTAAAAAAAATTATTGTCCGAGGAATATTTAAATGTTAATTGTTTGATTCTCTTATTTTTGAAAAAAAGCGTTTTATCAAAAAATCCATTTAAAATTTCCAAGAAAAATGAATTTTTTGAAATAGTTTCCTATTTTTACAGAAACTCTTTTTCCAATGATCAAAAGACATATCCCTAATTTTATTACCCTGCTCAATCTTTTAGCCGGAAGTATCGCGGTGATTTTTGCGGTCCAAAATCATTTGATCGCAGCGGCAATTTTTGTGGGAATTGGTATTATTTTCGATTTTTTTGATGGAATGATCGCACGAATCTTGGATGTGAGAAGTGAACTCGGACTGCAACTGGATTCTTTGGCAGATATGGTCACCAGTGGTTTGGTTCCTGGAATTGTGATGTTTCAACTTTTGCGCACCACCTTTGCAAATCCTGAAGTGACGAATAATGAATGGACAGGAACTTCAGATTTCGGAATTGACTTTCCGTGGATCGCAGCAATTGGGTTGCTTATCACCTTGGCTTCAGCCTATCGGTTGGCAAATTTCAATATTGATGAACGCCAAAACACGTCTTTCGTGGGATTACCAACTCCTGCCAATGCTATTCTCATTTTAAGCTTACCCATTATTCTGCATTTTCAACCGACAGCTTTGGTTTCTTCCCTTATTTTGAATGAATGGTTTTTGATCGGCCTCACGCTTTTCAGTTGTTATATTCTGAACGCCAACATTCCACTGTTCGCCTTGAAATTTAAGACTTGGGGTTTGAAAGAAAATTTCCTACGCTATGGATTTTTAGTGCTTTCTCTGATTTTATTAGTGCTTTTTAAATTTTTGGCACTTCCACTAATTATTATTTGCTATTTACTTTTATCTATTATGGTTTGGAGGGAAAGTTCAACCGACATTTAAATTGGAAATCAATAAAAAATTACTTCGCCTTTGTCATCTCGACTATCGCTACCAACTATAAAATCAAAATCCCCGGATATATCTTTTTGATAAGCCGGCTTAATCCTAAAATGGTTTCCGCTATTTTTTAATTTTTGCATCCATTCTAAAATTTTTCCAAACGATAGGCTTTTGGAATCAAAAATAATCAAGGTATTTTCAATTTTTTCTTCCTGAATTTTTTTTGGGGAAAGAAATAGCGGTTGGAAACCCATTTTTTTGATGAACTTTTCAGAAGGAATAATTTCGGCATCCGTGATCCATAGAATTTTTTCACGCTTTTCCAAAATGCGCTTTTTATTTTTAGAACGTATCCGGTTTGAAATTTTTGCGGCTTCCAAACCATATTTCACCATAAAATCCATTCCAAAATTGCCTGAGAAATGTTTCTGGTGAAACAACCGCATCGCACCGTAAAATCGTTTAAGATATTCCGAATCCTTTATAGTGCTTTCCCCTTTGTAATGTAATATGGTTTCCTTCCCGAAATAATAATTCCAATAACCCGCTTTGGAAAATTTGTAGCACAAATCAATATCTTCCCCATACATAAAATACGCTTCGTCCAATCCGCCGACTTCCCAATATCGTTTTTTGTTCATGAACATAAAAGCACCCGCCAAAACAGCGGTTTCCCCAACTTCATTTTCATTTAAATGACTGGCGTAATAAGTAGCTACATTTCCCAATAATTTAGAAAAAGCTACTTTTGGGGTTGGTAGATTTCGTTTGCTTTCAGGCAGGAAATTTCCCGTACCGTCTATCATTTTTACGCCGATCGCACCAAATTTGGAATGGTTTTCCGCAAATTGAAGAACTTGTTCAAAAACGTTTTCAGCAACGACCGTATCGGGATTTAACAAACAAATATATTCTCCTTTGGAAATTTTTATTCCTTTATTATTTCCTTTGCTGAAACCTTCATTTTGTTCATTTTGAAATAAAATAATCTTCGGAAAATGCTTTTTTACCAACTCACAACTTTCGTCTTCTGAGCGGTTGTCCACCACAATGATTTCCGCATCCAAATTTTGTAGGGCTTTTTCCACACTTTGCAGACAGAGAAGAAGGTGATACGGAACTTTGTAATTTAAAATGATGACGGAAAGTTTCAACTTAAGAATTTTTAAGGGAACTTTCAAAAGGCACCCGGTTCAAAATGCTTCGGCCCAACGTGATTTCATCGGCATATTCCAGTTCATCGCCCACAGAAATCCCCCGAGCGATCGTGGAAATTTTTACCGGAAGGCCATTCAACTGCCTAAAGATATAAAAATTGGTGGTGTCGCCTTCCATGGTATTTCCCAGGGCGAAAATAAGTTCCTCGATTTTTCCCTCGCTCACTTTTTTCACCAGAGAAGAGATGGTCAATTGGTTGGGGCCAATGCCGTCCATCGGACTGATTTTTCCACCCAACACATGATATAAACCACGATATTGCCCAGTGTTTTCAATGGCCATTACATCGCGAACATCTTCCACCACGCAAACCAAGGAATGTTCTCGTTTTGCACTGGAACAAAGGGCGCAAAGTTTCGAATCACTGATGTTGTGGCAATTTTCACAAAAGTTGACCTCCGTTTTTAATTTAACCAAAGCTTTGGCCAAATGAGTGGTCTGATCTTCGGGCTGTTTCAATAAATGCAAGACCAATCGTAAAGCGGTGCGCTTCCCAATTCCAGGAAAACGGGACATTTCTTCCACAGCTTGTTCCAGTAATTTTGAAGGGAAATCCATAGGCGCGAATTTAAGATATTTTTTACACAGTTGAGATTGAAATCGACAACTCTTGAATGTGTTTTCTGAAAAAAAATGAATATTGACACAAATACACAACTTTCCAATAATTCGTACATTGCCCAAAATTTTATAAAATGGATCCATATCAAATTTTGTTGCTCATCGCCGGTTATTTTGGGCTATTGATATTGATTTCTTTTTTCACAAATCGTGGCGGCAGCAATGCCGATTTTTTTAAAGCCAGCAAACAATCACCATGGTATTTGGTGGCTTTTGGGATGATCGGTGCCAGTTTGAGCGGTGTCACATTTATTTCGGTTCCCGGCTGGGTGGAAACTTCGCAGTTCAGTTATATGCAAGTGGTTTTTGGATATATTGTGGGCTATTTGGTGATCGGTTTGGTTTTACTTCCGCTTTATTATCGGCTTAATTTGACTTCCATTTATACCTATTTGGGCGATCGATTCGGGAAAAATTCCTACAAAACAGGAGCTTCTTTTTTCCTTATTTCTCGGATTGTAGGTTGTGCTTGCCGATTATATTTGGTAGCCATTGTTTTACAAACCATTCTTTTCGACGCATTGGGCGTTCCGTTCTGGGTCACGGTGAGCGTCACGATTTTATTGATTTGGATATATACATTTAAAAGTGGAATCAAAACCATTGTTTGGACGGACACGCTTCAAACCCTTTTTATGTTGACCGCTTTGGGGGTCGCCATTTATTTTCTCGCTACAGATTTGGGACTGGATTCCGGGAATATTATCAATTTCGTATCTGAAAGCGATTTGTCTAAAATGTTCTTTTTCGACGATTTTAAATCCAGCGATTATTTTTGGAAACAATTTATCAGCGGTGCGTTTATTGCTATTGTGATGACCGGTTTAGACCAAGATATGATGCAGAAAAACCTGACTTGCAGAAATTTGAAGGATGCTCAAAAAAACATGTTTTGGTTCACCATTGTGTTGACAATCGTGAATTTGATTTTTTTGGTTATGGGTTTATTATTGACTAATTATGCCCAGAAGAACGGAATTACGGCCAATGGAGATCAGCTCTTCCCCGTGATCGCCATGACCGGGAAACTGGGAATTGCAGTTGCCGTCTTTTTTATGCTGGGTCTGATCGCGGCTGCTTATTCAAGCGCTGATAGTGCGTTGACAGCGTTGACCACTTCTTTTAGTATCGATATTCTGGAAATCGAAAAAAATTACCCAGAAGAAAAACAGGTCACTATCCGAAAACAGGTGCATGTGGGAATGTCTTTAATTTTGGTCGGTGTGATTTTGGTTCTGAGTTACCTTATCAACGCTGATGAAAGCGTGATTGCCAAAATATTCATTTTTGCAGGCTATACTTACGGACCTTTGCTTGGATTGTACGCATTCGGACTTTTTAGCAGTTGGAAAATCAAGGATAAATTTGTGCCGCTGATCGCAATTCTTTCCCCGATTCTCTCCTATATCATAAGTGTAAATAGTTTAAAATGGCTCGGGTTCGAATTCGGATTTTTCATTCTGATTTTAAACGGTGCACTTACCTTTTTAGGATTGCTATTGCTGCGCAGAAAATCTGTTTCCTTTGTTTAGCATTATTCTACATGTTCTGAAATCTTTTCTTTTGAAATTGTTTCATCGGTACGCACCAATTTTTTCTGATAATCCTTATCTTTAGGAAAACCTTCCGGTAAAATCATTTCGTTGAATTTCTCTCCATCTTCCAAAAAGAGATGTGGCGTATCCTGAAATTTAGGATCATCATTAAAATCGACGTAATAAAATTTTCCGGATGAAAGTGTTTTTTCCTTGTCGTGGTTGTCATCCGATTTCACAATTATATCGCCGGTCTGACCTTTTACCAAGGCATAATAATCCTTGTTGTCCAAGCTAAGAATTTGATGGCCTCGTGTGGTTTTGAAAAGTTCGTATTCACCTTCTTGTCGCAAATCGTTTTTCATGACTGAATCTTTTAAATTATTTGTTTCTTTTTAAGCACCCTAAAGATATGGTTTTAAAGACTTGAAAATCAATAACAAAATATTAAATCCTTCCTAAATC
>JBDNFD010000148.1:0-13006 GCA_041689995.1 Flavobacteriaceae bacterium
CAGTGCGCGGGGCTTATTTATCACAAGGTTTTCAACAATTTAGAACAGGTTTACTTGCGGATATAAGGTAATACTTAAATTGCAAAATTTGGTCGGCGGGAAAAAGTTGGCTTTCATCCAAAAAAATAAAAACACAAAACCTTGCCAACCAAAAATATAATTGTAAATTTGCACCCTTGTTTTCCCGAGTGGGAACAGGAATAAATGTTTAACAAGAAAATATAATTAGTGTGGACACATTAAGCTACAGAACAGTATCCGCGAACAAAGCGACCGTTCAGAAAGATTGGGTGCTTGTGGATGCCGAAGGGCAAGCTTTGGGGCGACTTTCTTCGATCGTTGCAAAACTGATCCGGGGAAAATACAAAACCAATTTCACCCCACACGTTGATTGTGGCGATAACGTTATTGTTATCAACGCTGAAAAAATCAACCTATCGGGCAAAAAATGGGACGCGAAAGAATATATTCGCTACACGGGCTATCCGGGTGGGCAACGTAGCCTTACCGCAAAACAAATGTTCGATAAAGACCCTAAAAAAATTATTGAAAAAGCCGTGAAAGGAATGCTTCCAAAAAATAAATTGGGATCTGCACTTTTCAGGAATTTGAAAGTTTATGAAGGTTCTAACCACGAACATGAAGCCCAACAACCAAAAACCATTAACTTAAACGAACTTGTGTAAATGGAAACAATTCACAAAATAGGCCGTCGAAAAACAGCCGTTGCTCGTATTTATCTTTCCGAAGGAAAAGGAAAAATCACCGTGAACAAAAAGCCGCTCAACGACTATTTTACCACGGGAACCCTTCAATACAAAGTGAACCAACCGATGATGTTGACGGGAAATGAAGGCAATTTCGATATAAAAATCAATGTTTTTGGTGGAGGGATCACCGGTCAAGCCGAAGCGATCCGTCTTGCATTGTCAAGAGCAATGTGCGAACTCGAAGCAGAAAACCGTCTTACCTTAAAACCAGAAGGTTTGTTGACAAGAGATCCGAGAATGGTGGAACGCAAGAAATTCGGACAGAAAAAAGCCCGGAAAAAATTCCAATTCTCAAAACGATAATACAGGTTTTTCGGAAGAAGTGGGATTCGTCCTGCCCGATCCGTTTGGCCTATCGGTATTTTTCATACCAAAAAGTTCATTCAAATCATTTAAAAATTGTTGTTGTTGCCCCGCCCGATTGCTCGGGATCCGAGGGTTAGTTTAGCATCTAAATAGGCAAGGCCGGAAAACCCGCCACTTGTTTATTGCTAATTCAACAGAACGTAAACTATTACAAAAATGGCAAACAACGTAGAAGTAAAAGAATTGCTCGAAGCAGGTGTGCATTTTGGCCACCTCACCAGAAGATGGAACCCGAACATGGCACCATATATTTATATGGAGCGCAATGGCATCCACATCATTAATTTGTACAAAAGTGCAGCAAAAATGCAGGAAGCGGCGGACGCACTTGCAAAAATAGCTGCTAGCGGACGAAAAATCCTTTTCGTCGCCACCAAAAAACAAGCCAAGGAAATTGTTGCAAGAGAAGCACTAAAAGCCAACATGCCTTTTATTACCGAGCGTTGGATGGGCGGAATGTTGACCAATTTCGTTACTATCCGGAAAGCCGTCAAAAAAATGGATTCCGTGGACCGGATGAAAAAAGACGGATCTTTCGACACACTTTCCAAAAAAGAGAAGCTTCAAGTGGAACGTATGCGCGCCAAACTTGAAAAAAACTTGGGTTCCATTTCTGAAATGAGTCGACTGCCTGGCGCATTGTTCGTGGTGGATACAACCAGGGAACACATTGCTATTAAAGAAGCGCAAAAGCTGAACATTCCTATTTTTGCAATGGTCGATACCAATTCCGATCCGCGCAAAGTGGACTATGTGATCCCTTCCAATGACGATGCTTCTAAATCCATCAGTAAAGTGGTTTCCTTTATGGCCGATGCCATCGTGGAGGGTTTGTCTGACCGAAAAACAGAAAAAGACACCAAAAAAGATATCAAGAAAGACACTAAGAAAGAAGAAAAGCCTGAAAGTAAGAAACCGCTAAAAAGCAAAACCGCTGCCCACGCAAAAGCAGCTCCTGAAATCCCTTCAACTGATGAAGATGATGTAAAGGCGATGAAAGAAGCTAAGAATGAAGTGGTTCTGGAATCGAAAGAAGAAACTATGGAAGAAGCGGGATACGGCAAGAAAGACACCAACGAAGAAAAATAAATTCAAATTATCCATTGTGAAAGTCGTTGGGGAACAATCTTTTGGATTGAAACCAAACGACTTTTTTTCATAAATCCAAAATTAAAAATCATGGCAAAAATAACCGCTGCAGAAGTAAACAACCTAAGAAAAACAACAGGTGCCGGAATGATGGACTGTAAAAATGCCCTGGTGGAAGCCGATGGCAATTCTGACAAAGCCATTGAAATCCTGCGCAAAAAAGGACAAAAAATCGCCGCAAAACGTGCCGACCGTGAATCTTCCGAAGGTGCCGTCATCGCAAAAGTGAACATCGACGCCACCAAAGGAGTCATTGTTTCCCTGAACTGCGAAACCGACTTCGTGGCTAAAAACGATTCGTATTTGGAATTGGCAAACGACCTTGCCGACCTCGCCTTGACCGCGAACACGAAAGAAGAATTTTTGAAGGCAGATTACAAAGGAATGAGCGTTCAGGAGAAACTGATTGAACAAACCGGGGTGATTGGCGAAAAAATTGAAATAGGCGACTTCCGAATTTTGGAAGCACCGTTTGTTGGTTCATACATTCACGCTGGAAACAAGATAGGCGTCCTTTCCGGACTTTCCAAAAAAGTGGAAGGCGCCGAAGAAGTTGCCAAAGATGTGGCGATGCAAGTTGCAGCGATGAACCCCGTCGCTTTAAATGAAGAAGGCGTGGACCAAGCCGTTATCGATAAAGAAATCGAAATTGCGAAAGACCAATTGCGCCAAGAAGGAAAACCTGAAGCAATGTTGGACAATATTGCCAAAGGAAAACTAAAACGTTTTTTCAAAGACAATACCTTGGTGAACCAAGATTTCATCAAAGACAATAAAATCAGCATCGCCGATCACGTGAAAACATTGGGCGCTGATGTGAAAGTGATCGCTTTTGAACGCGTTGCTTTGGGGTAAAGATTGTCCTATAAATTAGTTGAAAAAAAACAGTCCCGATTTTCATCGGGACTGTTTTTTTGGTTTTCTAATAAATTGAACCTTTACGGGGCTTGGAATCCCAAGAGGATTTCATTTCTGAATCGCATGAAACCTATCCAATATTTGATGCAGTTCATCATTTTTTTTGGAAGCAAATTTGAATTCATCCTTATCCGGCAGATCGGAACGTTTCAAACTGATGCGCACCATGGAAGGATTTTTTTTTACATTGCTCTTTTCTAAAAGAAACGGAAAATAGACATCGCAATAAATTCCTGACAACTCATTATAGGTTTGAAATTTACCATTATTTAAATCGTAAAAATCGAACTTGATACTGTCATTTTCCACATAATAGATTCCAAGGTTTTTCACCGCCCTTTTTTTTATGATCCAATCTTCAATCGGTCCGTGAAAATCTGCAAAAAGAGCCATGTCGATAATTTCTCCCGTATATTTCTTGCTAACCAACCAGGAAATCAAATTTTTCATTGTTTCCCTTGAAACTGACAGCATTCCCGCCGGAACTATTATTTCCCCGAAAGTGATCTTTTTTAAATAATCCAATTCCAGGGTGTTATCGTCAACAAGCAAAAGGAAGTGTTGGTTTTTGACCAACCTTGGATCGCGTTCTTGGTAATAGTCGTGGGCATATTGGCAACTTGTTAAAATAAAAATTGTCAAAATCGATAAAATGTTTTTACAGTGCTTCATGAATCTCATGTATGGACATGTCTTGATAGTTTATATAATTTAAAACTAACGTAACCGTTGCACAACCTAATAATTAGTGTTTTCTTATTTATGATAAATAATTATTTGGCAAAATTACTCTAAAAATCAGATAGTTATAATTTAATAAAGCTCTAAGGACTTATAAAATGTAGCATATTTCAGTTGTGCAACAGGCACTAACATTATGCAAAATATAAAATTTTTACAACAACCTCGAACAACAACACAAAAAATTCATGATGTGTAAATTATTGTGCTCGATTCTGTTCCAAAAAAAAAGAATCCTGTTCTTTCAATTCGAAACAATTGAATCCCTGTTCCAATTATCTTCAACAAACAAATATCGATTTTTACCCATAATTATAACCAAAAATTAAAACCGAATTTTTATCTCCCGCGTGTAATTTCATTTTATCCTATATTTGCACCACTCATCATAAAAAGCACCAATGCACTACAATCGAATTTTACTTAAACTCTCTGGGGAAGCCTTAATGGGCAATCGCCAATACGGAATTGATCCAGACCGCTTAATGGATTATGCCCTGGAAATCAAATCGGTGATCGATAAAGGTATCGAAGTGGCCATCGTCATTGGTGGCGGCAATATCTTCCGCGGCGTTGCCGGAGCCAGCAAAGGAATGGACCGTGTACAGGCAGACAGCATGGGCATGCTCGCCACGGTCATTAACGGCCTTGCGCTGCAAAGTGCCTGTGAAGATGCTGGGATACAAACCCGGTTGCAGTCGGCCATAAAAATCAACGAAGTGGCCGAACCGTTTATTCGCCGAAAAGCCATGCGACATTTGGAAAAAGGCCGGCTGGTGATTTTTGGTGGTGGTACTGGAAATCCATATTTTACCACCGATTCCGCGGCCGTGTTACGCGCCATCGAAATCGAAGCCGATGTGATCCTAAAAGGAACCCGTGTCGATGGAATTTACACGGAAGATCCGGAAAAAAATTCGGCAGCCATCAAATTCGACTTTATTACTTTTGAAGATGTCCTGCGGAAAGGGTTGAAAGTTATGGACACCACGGCTTTTACGTTAAGCCATGAAAACAATCTTCCCATTATTGTTTTCGACATGAACAAACCCGGCAATCTTCTAAAAGTTGTTTCCGGGGAAAAAATAGGAACCATCGTTAATTTGTAACTTTAAAGCTTGCGCCGTAATTTTGGCATCTTTAAACAATTTCACCTCCAATGAACGAAGAAATCGATTTTATTATAGACAGCGCTGAAGAAGCGATGCACGAAGCCATTTTATATTTGGAGAAACAACTCATGAACATTCGTGCGGGAAAAGCCAGTCCAGCCATGTTGGGAACGGTGAAAGTAGATTATTACGGCGCGTTGACCCCACTGAACCAGGTTTCGAACATCAATACGCCCGATGCCCGGACCATTTCCATTCAACCTTTCGAAAAATCCTTGATCCAGGAAATAGAAAAAGCCATCCAAAACGCCAATTTGGGCTTCAACCCAATGAATAACGGCGATTTCGTGATCATCAATGTTCCCGCATTGACGGAAGAACGCCGCCGAGATTTGGCAAAACAGGCAAAATCAGTAACCGAAGAAGCAAAAGTGGCCATTCGAAACGACCGCAAAAACGCGAACAACGAACTTAAAAAATTAGAGATTTCAGAAGATCTTCAAAAATTGGCAGAAACCGATATTCAAACCTTGACCGACACCTTCATCAAAAAAATCGAAGATATTTTTGCCGTGAAAGAGAAAGAAATCATGACGATTTGATGGAATGGAAAAAGGAAATAAGTGAAACAGTAAAATAGTTAAAGAGAAAAAGAAACAGGCGGCGTCAGACCAATATCTTCGTAGCTAATTAGCAATTGGAGCATAACATGCGGCGTCATTCCTAATATATTCTCAGTTCATATAACCAATCTTTTTAAGCTTCGGAATTTTTCTATTCGTAAATGGAAACCTCATTTCAATAAAGGCTCTAAAAACCATTTATCTTCCTATTTTTGCAATTCCAAATTTTGAAAAGAAATCATGTACAGAAGCCATACTAACGGGGAATTACGCAGTTCACATATTGGGCAAGAAGTCATTCTTTCAGGTTGGGTGCAAAAAACCCGCGATAAAGGATTTATGATCTGGATCGATTTGCGCGACCGTTATGGGGTCACCCAATTGATACTGGATGAAAAGCGCACTCCAAAAGAGGTTTTTGAAAAAGCGAAAAGTCTGGGTCGTGAATTTGTGATTCAGACGAAAGGAACCGTCATCGAACGAGAATCCAAAAACAAGCATATTCCCACGGGTGAAATTGAAATCTTGGTTTCGGAACTGGAAATTCTAAACGAATCCATCACTCCACCTTTTACCATCGAAAACGAAACCGACGGTGGCGAAGATTTACGCATGAAATACCGCTATTTGGATATTCGTCGAAATCCGGTGAAGGAAAAACTGATTTTTCGACATAAAATTAGTCTGGAAGTCCGAAAATATCTTTCCGACAAAGACTTTATTGAAGTGGAAACCCCTTATTTGATAAAATCCACACCCGAAGGCGCACGCGATTTTGTGGTGCCAAGCCGCAGGAACGAAGGTCAATTTTACGCTCTGCCCCAATCGCCACAAACCTTCAAACAATTACTGATGGTCGGCGGAATGGATAAATATTTTCAAATCGTAAAATGTTTTCGTGACGAGGATTTACGCGCCGACCGCCAACCCGAATTCACACAAATTGACTGTGAAATGACCTTCGTGGAGCAGGAAGATATTTTGGACATGTTTGAGGGATTGACCAAACATCTTTTGAAAGAAATCAACGGTGTGGAAATCGAAAAATTTCCCCGAATGACCTACAATGAGGCGATGAATCGCTATGGCAGTGACAAACCCGATATTCGTTTTGGAATGGAGTTCGGCGAATTGAACGAAGTTGCCAAACACAAAGATTTCATAATTTTCAACCAATCAGAATTGGTGGTGGGAATTGCCGTTCCCGGTGGAGCAAGTTACACCAGAAAAGAAATTGATCAACTGATCGACTGGGTGAAACGACCACAAATTGGAGCGCTGGGAATGGTTTATGTAAAATATAATCTTGATGGAAGTTTCAAATCTTCCGTTAATAAATTTTACGATGAATCCGATTTTGTGAATTGGGCGGAAAAAACGAATGCCAAGCCCGGCGATTTGATCTGCGTGCTTTCCGGGGAAAATAATAAAACCAGAATCCAACTTGGTGCATTGCGCATGGAGCTCGCCGAACGTTTGGGGCTAAGGAACCCAAAAGAATTCGCACCACTTTGGGTCACCGATTTTCCTTTGTTGGAATGGGATGAAGAAACGCAACGCTTTCACGCGATGCACCACCCTTTCACCGCACCAAAAGCTGGCCAAATGGATTTATTGATCACCGAGCCGGCGGCGGTTAAGGCAAATGCGTATGATTTGGTCTTGAATGGTAATGAAATAGGCGGCGGCTCCATCCGAATTCACGATCGGAATCTGCAAGCAAAAATGTTTCAATTCCTTGGGTTTTCTGAAAATGAAGCCAAAGCACAATTCGGGTTTTTGATGGATGCTTTTCAGTATGGTGCGCCTCCTCATGGCGGAATTGCCTTTGGTTTGGACCGACTGACCGCGATTTTGGGCGGGGAAGAAACAATTCGTGATTTTATCGCTTTTCCAAAAAACAACGCCGGACGCGATGTGATGATCGATGCTCCCGCGTTTTTGGATGAAAAACAATTAAAAGAATTACATTTGCAACTTAGTTTCAAGAAAAAGTAACCTCTCTTTTTAAAATATCCTAAAAGCTATTTTATGCAACAAAAAAAAACAGCTTTTACAAGGTTTTTACTTTGGAGGTATAAATATCTCTCCGATAAAAATTTTCTGTATATCCTGAGTGTTTTGGTGGGTTTATTGGCCGGGTTGACCACCGTAATCCTAAAAAACCTAACGCATTTTATCGCCAAATTGCTTGAAAGTGGGGAAACACAACACTATCTTTTCTATTTTATTTTTCCTTTTATTGGCCTGCTGCTGGTGGTCATTGTGAAAAAATACATTTTGCACGAAGATGTTTCCCATGGAATACCAATGGCGCTCCATGCCATTTCACAAAAAAGCGGAAAAATGGCGCGCAAAGATATGATCAGTTCATTATTGACCGCGCCACTGACCGTCGGTTTTGGTGGATCGGTGGGGTTGGAAGGACCTTCCGTGGCGACAGGGGCTTCCGTGGGCTCCAACATTGCACAATTATTTCATGTAAAACCACAAACGCGAAAACTCTTGTTAACTTGCGCGGCGGCGGCTTCTTTATCCGCAATTTTTAAAGCGCCCATCGCGGCCATTTTGTTCGCCATTGAAGTCTTCAGTTTAGATTTGACCCTGATTTCATTATTACCCCTGTTATTGGCATCCATCACCGCCGTTATAACTCGCATTTTCTTTATTGGTGAACAATATTTGGTGCCCGTCTCGGGATTTGAATTATTCAACATGGGGAATATTTTGTTCTATGCTGCTCTTGGAATCCTCTCCGCCTTGATTTCCATCTATTTTACCAAAGTCTATTTTATCTCTGAAAATTATTTTGCCTCCATAAAAAATGATTACCTAAAAATCACCATCGCAGGAATTATTTTAGGCGGATTGATCTTTATTGTTCCGCCGCTTTATGGGGAAGGTTTTTCTTTTATGAACAACCTTGTGACCCAAAATTATTCCATTGCATTCCATGATTTTTTATTTCACGAATGGGTTTCAAGTCCGTGGACAATTATCGCACTTCTTTTGGGTCTCATGTTGCTTAAACCAATTGCCACGGCCATCACTTTGAGTAGCGGCGGAGTTGGTGGAATTTTTGCCCCTTCCCTATTTCTTGGTGCTGCCACCGGAAGTTTTTTTGTCAATTTCTTCAATCAATTTGGTGCAAACTTACCCACTGCGAATTTTACGATGATCGGGATGGCAGGGGTTTTGGCCGCCGTTTTGCAAGCTCCTTTGACCGCCATATTTTTAATTGCTGAAATTACTGGCGGGTATGAACTTTTCATTCCTCTTATGATCACGGTTTCGATTTCTTTTTTGATTGGGAAAGCCAGCTTGAAATACACGATTTACACCAAAGAATTGATCGAAAAAAACGAATTGATCACGCACGACAAAGATCGAGCAGTACTGATGATGCTGCAATTAGACCGTATGGTAGAACAAAATTTCATTCCCTTAAAGCCAGAAATGACCCTAAAGGAAATGCTGCACGGTGCCGTGATGAAATCCAAAAGAAACTTGTTCCCCGTAACGGATTCAGAAAATAAATTGGTGGGTATTATTACACTGGATGACATACGGGAAATTATGTTCGACACTTCGCTGCAAAATTCGGTTTTGGTGAAATTCTTAATGCACGAGCCGCCTGACTTTATTGATTTTGAAGAAGATAGGATGCAACGCGTGATGGACAAATTTCAGAATACCGGAGCATGGAATTTGCCAGTGATCAAAGATGGAAAATATTACGGGTTTATTTCAAAATCAAAATTATTGACGGCTTATAGGCAAGAGTTGAAAAATTATTGACGTTTATAACTATTAATCTTATGAAAACCTTCAGTCTGAAAATATTCCCTATATTTTTGCTTATACTTCTTTTGTCTGGTTGCCACGAAAAGGAATCGGTAGATCTGCTGATTTTTAATGCCGAAATCTTTACGGTAAATAGTGAATTTTCCATTGCAGAAGCTATGGCCATAAACGATGGAAAGATTGTCGCGACAGGAACTTCCAAAGATATTCAAGAAAGATATTCAGCGAAGAATATGTTGGATAACGAAGGAAAAACCATTCTTCCGGGACTTATAGATGCACACGCACATTTTTACGGCCTCGGATTGCAGCAACACAAAGTAGATATGAGCGGAACTCAAAACTTTTCGGAGGTAATCCAACGGATTGTAGATTTCCAAAAGAAAAATGACGTTTCCTATATTACCGGCCGTGGTTGGGATCAAAACGATTGGGAAGTAAAAGAATTTCCAAACAAAAAAGTGTTGGATAGTTTATTCCCCGAAACACCCGTTGCCATCACAAGAATTGATGGCCACGCTTTATTGGCAAATCAAAAAGCATTGGATTTGGCCGGAATTACCACCGAAACTCCAATTTCAGGTGGAAAAATTGAAAAAATCGATGGAAAATTGACAGGTATTTTGATCGATAATGCCATGGAAATGGTTTACAATTCCATTCCAAAACCTTCACGGGAAGAAGCCACCGCAGCCATATTGGAAGCACAGAAAATTTGTCTTCGTCTAGGATTGACCACTGTAGATGATGCTGGGTTGGATAAAGAAATCATTCAATTAATGGACAGCTTGCAAAAAACCGGCGATCTCAAAATCAGAATATACGCGATGGCAATTGCCACTCCTGAAAATGTGGATTTCTATCTGAAAAATGGTCCCGTAAAAACCGAGCGGCTTCATGTTTGTTCCTTTAAAATATATGCCGATGGCGCACTAGGTTCGCGAGGAGCGGTTTTGAAAGAACCTTATTCAGATATGCCGCATCATTTCGGAACCATGTTGATCGGAATTACGGATTTTAAAAAGCTGGCCGGGCGCATTCACAAATCAAAATTTCAGGTGAATACCCATGCCATTGGTGATTCGGCAAACGCGGTGGTTTTGCGAACTTACGATAGCCTTTTGACCAAAAATGAAGATCGGCGCTGGCGTGTGGAACATGCTCAAATTATTGATGAACAAGATTTTCATTATTTCAGCAAAAATATTATCCCATCGGTGCAACCCACGCATGCGACCAGCGATATGTATTGGGCTGAAGATAGGCTTGGGCCTGAACGCATCAAAAATGCCTATGCATTTCATAAATTATTGGAGCAAGCAGGAATTGTTGCACTGGGAACCGATTTCCCGGTGGAAAAAGTAAGTCCATTTTTGACATTTTATGCCGCTGTTTCCAGAAAAGATTTAAAAGGTTTCCCAGCAGAAGGATTTCAACCTGAAAACGGACTAAACAGACAAGAAACGTTAAAAGGAATGACTATTTGGGCCGCTTACGCCAATTTTGAAGAGAATGAAAAAGGAAGTTTGGAACCTGGAAAATATGCAGATTTTGTGATTTTGGATCAAAATATCATGAATATGGAAGAGTCTAAAATTCCCGAAACCAACGTATTGGCCACTTATATTTCAGGCAAAAAAGTTCACTGATCCGAAATCTTTCATTTGACATCCCGCAATTGCAATTGCAAACTCACATTTCCGTTCCATATATTTTCATCCACGGAATATACTGCTTCAAAAGGTTTATCTTTTACAAGTTCATATTTCTTTCCTAAATTGAACCCAATTCCCCCTATGTAATCTCTATTCGGCAATTGGCGAACGGCACATTTCAAATGAAGACCGTCCGTTCCCACTGGTTTTGCAAAACCGGTATCAGTCAGATTTTTACTATAAAAAACAGGCGACATATTTCCTGGCCCGAACGGTGCAAATTGTTTTAAAATTCGATAAAATTTTGGTGTGAGATGCTTTAATTCCAATTCCGCATCGATTAAAATTTCGGGTGTCAACAACCTTTTGTCGATGCTATTTTGCACTACGTTTTCGAATTTCTGCTTGAAAATTTCATAATTCGCTTCTTCCAAAGTCAATCCCGCAGCATATTTATGTCCACCAAATTGTTCAATATGTTCTTTACATGCTTCCAATGCATCATAAATATCAAAATCTTTCACGGACCTTGCGGAAGCAGCCAATTTATTTCCACTTTTGGTAAAAACCAAGGTCGGGCGATAATAAGTTTCCGTCAGACGGGAAGCCACGATCCCGATCACGCCTTTGTGCCAAGTTTCATGATAAACCACGGTGGTCATCCGTTCTTGTTCCCCGGCAGTTTCAATTTGCAACAGCGCTTCTTCGGTAATGGAATGATCGGCTTCCTTGCGATCGATATTGAATTGTTCTATTTCGGCAGAAAAAATTTTGGCTTGTTCTAAATCCTTTTCCTTCAATAAATTAACGGCATGCAAACCATGTTTCATTCTTCCTGCGGCATTGATTCTGGGAGCAATAATAAAAACCACATCGGTGATCGTGAGTTTTTCCTTTTTTACGAATTCAATAATCACTTTGAACCCATTTCTCGGGGAATCGTTGATGACGCGAAGTCCATGAAATGCCAAAATTCTATTTTCGCCGGTTATAGGAACAATGTCTGCGCCAATGGCCGTGGCAACCAAATCGAGATAAGGAATCAAGGTTTCCATGGATTCCCCACGTTTGGAACTAATTGCCTGAATGAGTTTAAACCCGACCCCGCAACCGCACAATTCTTTATACGGATATTCGCAATCTTCCCTTTTCGGATCTAAAACGGCAATCGCTTTCGGGATTTCATTTCCCGGTCGGTGATGATCGCAAATAATAAAATCGATTCCTTTTTCCGTTGCATACGCTACTTTTTCCACTGCTTTTATTCCACAATCCAGCGCTATAATCAAACTAATATCGTTATCGGCGGCAAAATCGATTCCTTGGTATGAAATCCCATAACCTTCTTCATAGCGATCGGGAACATAGCTGACCACATTCGGATATTCCTTTTCCAAAAAAGAAGACAGCAAGGCCACGCTGGTAGTGCCATCCACATCATAATCGCCATATACCATGATATTTTCCCGCGAAGCTATGGCACGTTCGATGCGCGCCACCGCCAGATCCATATCCTTCATTAAAAAAGGATCATGCAAATCGTCCAAAGTCGGACGAAAAAACTTTTTGGCTTGCTCAAATGTTTTTATTCCGCGTTGTGCTAAAAGAAATGCGATGGATTTTTCCACCTTCAATTCTTTGCCAAGATGGGAAACAATTTTGGGATCCGGTTTGGGTTTAAAAGTCCAACGCATTTTAAAAATTTCTTTTTTTAGAGAAGATAAGTTTTTTTGAAAATATATTTTTATTCTTGACCAAGTTACACGAAAAGCCTTTTACATTCAAACAATTTTCAATAAATCCACCAAAATTCCTTTTCCACAAAATTTCAATTATTATTGGTCCAGTATTAAGTTTTTATAGTATAA
>JBDNFD010000149.1:0-50264 GCA_041689995.1 Flavobacteriaceae bacterium
ACCTACAAGGTCAAAAAAAGACCTTGCAGGAAAACCAAAATATCCATGCCTTTAATTTTTTAAGTTATGAAACAAATGCTTCTTTTTTTCCTGCTGGTTTTCGCAACCTCCTGCAGCAACGAACTCTCCCGCTACAATGCCAAAGACTTACTAATACGTGAATTAGGCTATCCTCAAAACGAATCGAAAAGAATAATTATTAAAGACGGATCTGTTTCGAAGTATTTTACCATAAAAATGTGGTCAAAATACAAGGAAGCAGGTTTATTGACCTATGGAGATTATGGTTCACCCCAGTCCTCTTCAGGTTTCTCAAAAGTAACCTTGGGAGGAGATTCTTATGGTTTTATCGCTGAATTGACAACTGAGGGTAAGAAATATTATTTAGGGAATGAGTACCGTAGTGGACCTACGGACTATATTGATGTAAAGTTGGCCAACCTCGAATTTGTAGAAATAACAGGTATTAAATCATATCCTGAAAATAATTCTGCCTTTGTAAAATATACTATAAAACGAACCAATATCACCCCTTTTGGTGAGCTACAGGATTTAAAAGAAGAAACAATTCAAAAAACCGCGAACTTTGAAAAATATGACGACGGCTGGCGCTTGCGAAAAAAGGATTGATTTTCATACATCCTAAAAGTCGTGCATCAAAACGTCGTACCTCAAAAAGCCTTATATAAAAAATTATGACCCTAAAACTCATCCACTCCCAAACCACCCACCGAGGCAACCACCGCGAACAGAACGAGGACAGTTGCGAAAACAAGAAAACCCGCAATGGCCACCTATTTGTTACCTGCGACGGCATGGGCGGCGCAGCAGAGGGCAAGAAAGCGTCTTCCATAGCCGTAAAGAGCGTCATGGAGTTTTTTGAAAAGGAAACCTATGAAAATATTCAGATTGCACTCTACCAAAGTTTGCAGTTTACCAATGAACAGATATACGCCAGCGCCCAGACCAATCCCGCATATAAGGGAATGGGCACTACGGCTTGCATTGTCCTTTTTCGTAACGATGAAATGTATTTTGCCCACGTGGGCGATAGCCGAATCTACCAACAAACCAACGGCAAACTAAAGAACCTCACCCGCGACCACTCCTTCGTAAATCAATTGGTGGATCAGGGGACCATCAAGCCAGCTGAGGCCAAGACCCACCCTGAGAAAAACCGTATCCTGAAAGCCTTGGGCGTCCACAACCAAGTAGAGCCAACGGTTTCCAGCCAGTCCACCTTACTCAAAAAAGGAGATATTGTGCTCCTCTGCAGCGACGGCCTAACCGATATGGTTTCCGATGCAAGTATTGCAGAAACCCTGAACGAGGAAAAAAACATTGTGGAAAAAACAGACCTCCAACTACAAAAAGCTTTGGACAACGGCGGTAAAGACAACATAACTCTCCAGCTTATTGAAATAACCGAAAGCCCCCACACCAAAACCGTATTTATTGATAAAACCCCAAAAAACTTGGCAGATACTTTAATTGGGGAAGAAGGTACTGTAAATGGCATAAAGTATAAATTTTCGAAGAAGCATCTTTTCATTGCTATTCCGGTTTTGATTTTGTTGGGATGGTTTTTGGTTTCTTATTGGGGGAGAACTGTGGGTGATAAGAATGGAGAGCTTGTGGACAAAACTGCACAAATTGATGCAACTAAAATTAAAAAATGGGAGGCTATGCCTGATTCTGTTAAAATAGCCATAGAAACTAGTGAAACAGAAAAAACCGTAGATAGCATTTCTACCATTGAATTTCTTTTTGATATAGGTAAAGATTCTTTGGTAGAATTAAACAATGGAAAAGAGGAATTTAAGTTGGGTGAAATGGTGTGTTTAAGAAAAAAAAGAGAGGGAGAAGATGGTCAAAAAGCAATAGAACATTTGAAGGAAAAAACCGACTCGGGTGATAATTCAGGTAAGAAACCTGAAACTAAGATTACTTTACCAGAATACGTAACCTTAAAATATGGAGAATATGATCATAAAAAAGATGTTTTTAACAATGTCGCAGATATTTTGAATAAATACCCTTCCATCACCAAGAAATATATATTAACGATAAATAGTAAAGAAAAAGACGATTTTAAGGCGGGTGAAAGAATATATCTTACTCAGGAATATTATAATGCCGCGCATCCAGAAAAATCTTCCGAACAAATTGTAGTTGGTGGAAATAAATCTGAGGAAAACGAAATTTCTTCCGAGAGCGATACTATAAAAGAGGTAAATGCAAAATTGAAAAAGTGGACCAAACATCATGAGTTTATAACGGTTGGGGAAGAAGTGAATGAGGAAGATGGTATGATTATAAGACCATATCAAGCTACAAAAGTTTCAGGTAAAAAAATAGGTGAATTATTGAAAATTAATGGGAATATTTCTCAAGATGACTTCAATAAATTGGAAATTATTTATTTGACAGAAAAAGCCTATAAAAACAAAGACAACAAATGACCTCCAAAACAATAGCCAATTACAAAATACTAAAAGAACTCGGCACGGGCGGGATGGGCACCGTATTTCTGGCCGAGAATATCAGTATTGGCAACAAAGTGGCCATCAAGATGCTTCACCCACATTTGGTAAAAAGCGAAGACCTGAAAACCCGCTTTTTAAAAGAAGCTCGTACGCAAGCAATCTTAGATCACCCAAACATTACCAAGGTCATCAATTTTGTAAGCAATGACCAAGGCCTGTTTATTATTCTCGAATTTGTGGAAGGGGAGCCGCTCAATGATTTTCTCTTTAAAACCAAGGGTCTGTTGCCCGAAAAAGAGGCAAACCACTATATGACCAAAATCGTCGATGCTGTGGGATATGCGCACAGCAAGGGCATCGTGCACCGTGACTTAAAATCGGCCAACATTATGGTCACGCCAAACAAAGGCATTAAAATAATGGATTTTGGAATTGCCAAACTGACCAACGACTCTATGAGCCTTACTAAGACCGGCTCCAGAATGGGCAGCCCACTCTATATGAGCCCCGAACAGGTTACACACGGCACGGTGGATTTTCGGAGCGATATCTATTCCCTTGGGGTGGTCTATCACGAAATGCTCACCGGCACGCCGGTATATGACCAAACCACTACCACTGAATTTGAGATATATAACAGAATAGTAAAACAACCTTTGCCGCGTTTAAAGGAATTCTACAAAATGAATTCGGATCAAGCGCAGGAGATTGTGGATACCGCCACTGCGAAACTCCCCCAAGCCCGGTTTCAAGACTGTATGGAATTCAAAAGAGCGTTGTCATATCCCAACGAAGCACCAAAGGAACGAGCAAGGCATTCTGTCAAAAAATCAAAAAATAATAATATTGTTTTGCGCTGGACATTGGGAATTATTGTTTTATTGATAATAGCCAGCGGATCCGGATTTTACTATTACAACGGAGTGTCCAATAAGAACGAGGTTTTGGAAAAAGCAGAAGGCTATTATGACCAAAAACAGTACAAAAAAGCCCTGAAAGCCTTTAAAATTGTTCTTTCAAAAAATCCCAATGACCAGAATGCAGAAAATAAAATCCAAGAAATCGAATTCAAGAGTTCAAAATATGAAAGCGAAGCGGTGCAAACTATTTTAAATCAAGCCTTTTCGGTAAATACCCTTATGGATTACCCGACACAGGACACGCTGCCGGAACAATTTTTCCTAAAAAATTATTCAGGGGTCAAATCCAAACTAAATGTGCTGAAAGCGAATGATGAAATATCAACAAACCCGAAATTCATCCAAGAGGAATTGAAACACTTGGAAAACTTGAGCACCTATTATCGGGCAAAACAATTATTGGATCAAACCAAAGTAAACGAAGCAAAAGCCCTATTGGATAATGATAAACTTATTCAGACTGGTTATATTATTGCATTAAAAAATGAAATTCCCGGGTATTTAAATCCAATTCTATTCGATTTTGTGGAAACGCCCCCTGTTTTTCCCGGATGTAACCAAAAAACCAATGTATCGTTGAAAAGTTGCTTTAAAAGGAAAATCAATGATTACCTACAAAACAACCTCAATCTAAAATTATACAATACTTTGGTCGAAGAAGCTGGCAATTATCAAATATACTATACTTTTACCCTATTGAACACTGGCTCGCTCACCGATATAAAAATCAATGCATTTGATCCCGCTGTGGCAAAGGACATTGAAAATATTCTCTTGAACCTTAGGGAAATAAAACCAGCGACAAAGAACGGCCTGAACGTTTCAATGACATATAACGGGGTGCTCAATTTAAAGTTGGGCAATGCAAAACCTACTAAAGAAGAAAATCAACCGATCATCACAAAGAAGAAAACAGATAAAAAGGAAAGCGAGGAGGAAGAAATTAATATCCCTACATTCATTTCCCTGGAGCTTGCGGATAGCGCACCGGTGTTTCCAAGCTGTGAGGACAAAACCGGCTTTCAACTGTACTTGTGCACAAAAGATAAAATCAATAATTTTTTAGCGGAATCCATCAAAAGTATCAATAATGAAATGGTGAGGGAAAAACTTCTTTCCGAACCTCAAAAAGCAACGATATTATTAAGGATCGATAAGGAAGGATATTTGGAGTCGGTATCGGTAAATACCCCAATGCCAAGAATTGAAAATACAATAATACGCACTGTAGAGGAAGGTTTGCCAAAAATGAAGCCCGCCTATTATAAAGGACATCCAATTGGTATCGAGTATCAGGTTTCCTTAACCATTAAGGAATAGGTGTAAAGTTTCACTACATTGTTGATGGTATTTCATCCGCAATTTTGAAGGAAACAATCTTTTGGAATTATATCAAGACAAAGCAGCTCCGGAAATATTTTTCACCTACAGTTATTGGGAAAACGAGGAAGCCTTAGAAAATTATCGTCATTCGGAAACATTCAAAAATATTTGGGCAGAAACAAAGAAAATGTTCACAGGAAAACCAGAGGCTTGGAGCGTTGACAAAATAACCAGTCTTTAACCACCCTCCTTCAATATCTTTTTTTTTAGACCTTGTAGATTTTAAAAATGAATTTGTTCCGTGAAGACCTACAAGGTTTTTGAAACCTTGCAGGAAATCATCCAACGGATTTCCACTCCTGAAAGGTCTTTTTCAGACCTTGTAGGTCTTCTTCAAAAACCTACTACTTTCTTAACACTTTTTAGTTATTTTTGTTCCTTCAAACCTCTTTTTCATGTTCGCCATTTTCCGAAAAGAAATCAACACCTTTTTCTCCTCTATTTTGGGTTATTTGGTCATTGCTGTTTTTTTGCTGGCGAACGGTCTTTTTCTATGGGTTTTCCAAGGAAATTTCAATATTTTCGACTTTGGGTTTGCCAATCTTTCTCCATTTTTTACGCTTGCTCCGTGGATTTTCATTTTCTTGATACCCGGGATTTGCATGCGAAGTTTTTCCGAAGAAAAGAAACAAGGCACCTTAGAACTGCTGTTCACCAAACCCATCACAAAATGGCAATTGTTGCTGGGAAAATATTTTGGCAACCTGATGCTCGTGATACTGGCTTTGGTTCCCACTTTTTTATATGTGCTCACGATCGACCAGCTCGGCAGCCCGACAGGAAATTTCGATTTGGGAGCGACGTTCGGATCATATCTTGGACTGCTGTTTCTGGGTGCGTGCTACACCGCCATCGGACTGTTTTCTTCCACCCTTTCGCAAAATCAATTGGTGGCATTTATGGTTGCGGTTTTCCTTTGCTTTTTGGTCTATTTCGGATTGGAAGGAATTTCTGAAATTGGGATTTTCGGTTCCAACACTTACGGCCTGGAATATTTGGGGATTGCCTTTCATTATGAGAGTATCAGCCGTGGAGTGATCGATACGCGCGATATTTTGTATTTTCTAAGTGTCATTTTTCTTTTTCTATATTTTACGAAATTTTCTTTGGGAAGACTTTCTAATCAAAAGCGCAAAAAACCAAGGCAGCTGATCTCTGTACTATTGATTTTGATTGGCATAAATGTGGCTTCGGCTTTCTTTTTTGATCGTTTCGATTTAACCGATGATAATCGTTATACCTTGTCCGAAGCAAGTCGCAATATTGCCCAAGAAATGGATTCGCCAATGGTGGTGACTATTTTCCTTACCGGCGATCTTCCTTCGGAATTCAAACGCTTGCAATTGGAAACCAAACGAATCTTGGAAGAATTTGCTGCCTACAATCCGAACATAAAATATGAATTTGTGGATCCGTTGTCACAAGGCGGAGATGCCATGGAAATCGCTACCGATTTTTATAATTCCGGAATGATTCCCGAAAATCTCAACATTCAGGAAAATGGAAAGTTCAGTACGCGCATCATATTTCCTTGGGCGGTTGCCAGTTATAAGAACAAATCGGTAAAAATCCATTTGCTGAAAAAGAAAATCCAGTCGTCGAATGAAGAAATCGCGAATAATTCCATTCAGAATTTGGAATATGCTTTTTCCGATGGTTTCGGAAAATTGGTTCACGAGCGGAGCAAAAAAATAGCCGTGATGCGTGGCAATGGAGAATTACCTGACGGAAATATTGCCGATTTCTTCAAAACCTTGCAGGAATATTACCGCATCGCACCATTTACGGTTGATTCTGTGGCAAATTCACCAAAAAAAACACTTCAAGAACTTTCTAAATTCGACTTGGTGATCGAGGCAAAACCCACCGAAACTTATACCGAAAAGGAAAAATATGTTTTGGACCAATATTTAATGCGCGGTGGAAAAATTTTATGGCTTGTAGAAACGGTTTCTATAGACAAAGATAGTTTGTTCAACCCCACACAAAAGGCACTCGCGTTTCCCATGGATATGAACCTTCGTGACTTCTTTTTTAAATCCGGCATTCGAATTAATCCGGTTTTGGTGAACAGCCTGCAATCTGCACCAATTATTTTGGCGAGTGGCAGCGGAAAAGACACCCAATTTACGCCTTATCCGTGGGTTTATTCACCTCTCGCGATTTCCGGGAAAAACAATTCAATTACCAATAATATTAGTGCGGTGAAATTTGAATTTGCAAACAACATCGATACACTGAAAAATTCGCTGAAAACCACGATTTTGTTGCAAAGTTCCCCGAAATCCAAAATCCAGGGCACGCCAATGTTCATTAGTTTGACCTCGCTGGGAAAACAACCTGATTTCAAAACTTATAATAAAGGGCCGCAAACTTTAGCCGTTTTATTGGAAGGAAAGTTTACCTCTACCTATAAAAACAGAATTAAACCATTTGAACTCAACACTCACAAAGATGAAGGAAGGCCTTCAAAAATGGTGGTGATTTCCGATGGCGATGTGATTAAAAACGAATTGAAAAGTGGCAAACCAATGACATTGGGATTCGATCAATTTACGGGAACGATGTACGGCAACAAAGAGTTTTTATTGAACACGGTAAATTATCTTTTGGACGATACCGGATTGATCAATATTCGATCCAAAGAATTGAAAATGGCGTTCTTGGATTCTGATAAAATTGTCGACCAGCGATTGCAATGGCAATTGATCAATTTGTTGCTACCGCTGATTCTTTTGGGAATTTTTGGTTGGGCGTTTACTTCTTTCCGCCGAAAAAAATATAGCCATAAAAATAATTTTTCATAAGTTAAAATAGAAGCACCAAAGAATCAGCGATTTGTATTTTGAGATGTTAATAAATTTGTTCAAGATGCCTATCAAATCAACTACATTTAAAATATATTTGTAAACCAATAACACAAACCGCAAGCGACGTATGAAATTTATAGTCTCTAGTTCCCATTTGTTAAAACAGCTTCAAATTTTGGGAGGAATCATCAACAATAACAACACCTTGCCAATTTTGGATAATTTCCTTTTCGAATTGGATCAAAATACGCTTCGTGTTTCCGCTTCCGATTTGGAGACCGCTATTTCGACGGAATTAGAAGTGGAATCCGAAACCGAAGGCAAAATTGCCGTTCCCGCCAGATTGTTGATAGAAACTTTAAAAACATTTCCCGAACAGCCCTTGACATTTATGGTTGCGGAGAATAACATTTTGGAGCTCAGTTCCAATTACGGAAAATATGCGCTTGCTTACGCACCCGCGGAAGATTTTCCAAAAACCGTGGAATTGGCCGAATCCAGTCGTGCAATTATTCCTGCCGATGTCTTATCTACCGCGGTGAACAAAACGATTTTTGCTTCTGGAACCGATGATTTACGACCTCTAATGAGCGGAATTTTCTTTCAATTTTCCGAAAACGGCCTAACGTTCGTGGCGACAGATGCCCATAAATTGGTAAAATATTCAAGGGAAGATGTCACCGCCACTGAAACCGCGGAGTTCATCATGCCCAAAAAACCACTCAATCTTTTGAAGGGAATTTTGGCAGGAAGCGAAAGTGAAGTTTTGATTGAATATAACGAATGGAACGCAAAATTTTCTTTCGATAAAACGCAATTGATCTGCCGTTTGATAGAAGGAAAATATCCAAATTATGAAGCTGTTATTCCCACGGAAAATCCAAATAAATTAGTGATTGACCGCACTCAATTTTTAAATTCCGTGCGCAGGGTTTCCATTTTTTCGAGTAAAACCACACACCAAGTGCGACTTAAAATCGCTGGAGCCGAACTGAATATTTCTGCGGAAGACATTGATTTTTCAAACAAAGCCGAAGAACGCCTAACTTGCGATTTCCAAGGTGACGATATGGAAATCGGTTTCAACTCGCGTTTTCTAACCGAAATGTTGAGCAACCTGAATTCAAACAATGTACAACTGGAAATGAGCCTCCCAAACCGCGCCGGGATTTTGACCCCTGTGGACGGTTTAGACGAAGGAGAAAAAGTAGTGATGCTGGTCATGCCGGTAATGTTGAACAATTAATAAATTAGCGGCAACCTTAACAAACCGGCAGGAAATTGTTGAAACTTTCAAACAAAACAACAAAAGTATAAACCATAAAATAAAAACAAAATGAAGAAATTCCATCCATTTTTTATAATCGGAACTGTAGGAATGATTGTAACATCCGCACTACATATATTCTTGGCTTTGGGTTTATCGGTGTCATCCGCTCATTCATCTTTTTACGTTATCTATCCAACTTTTATTGCTTTTCTTGCGATTGGTTTTGGACTGACATTAAAAAAGCAAAAAGAAGCTAAAGCATCTTAGAAAAAAAAGTTTACAACATCGATGACGCAAGTGTTTCCCGTGTATTCCGAACAATTATAGTTTACTTCATCTTAAATAAAAGCACTTTACGGACATTTACTTCAAAAATTCGATGCTAAAAGGATAAAAAGATTCTTCCCCGTTGCTTGCTTTAATTCCGTTTATAATTGGAAAAACAACAACGATTATGCCGATTGCAATAAGCAGAATAACCCCCAACCCAAAAAGGAATATCAGGGGAATACTGATGATAGCGTAAACGAACATACTAATTTGGAAGTTGATAATCATTTTTCCCTGCCGATCCATGTCAAGAACATGATCTTTTTGGGTCAACCAAATAACCAAGGGAACCACAAATCCGCCAATTGCGGTTATCAAGTTTAAAAGTTGACTCAAGTGGGTCAATAGTAATAGTTGTCTGTCTTCTCGCATAGTTGTGGATTTTAAAGTAGTATAAATTTTTCAAGGTTCGTTCACAAGTTTGTCGCATAATACCCACTCGCGTTACAAAATCAAACCTACAAAGAATCCTATTCATTGTTGCACGTGCGTTTCGTACTTTTGTCGAATGATTTCAACAGATACTATTGTTGCATTGTCAAGCGCTCCCGGAAGTGGTGCAATTGCTGTCATTCGTGTTTCCGGAACAGAAGCAATCCGTATTGTGGATTCTGTTTTTGTGGCGAAAGGCAAAAAAAACCTTCTTGAAACAGAATCACACCGTTTGGTTTATGGGGAAATTTTTGAAGATGAAAAAGTAGTCGATGAAGTATTGATTTCGGTATTTAAAGGAACCAAATCCTATACGGGCGAAAACAGCGTGGAAATCTCCTGTCACGGCAGCAGTTTTATTCAGGGGGAAATTCTGCAACTACTAATTCGGAAAGGAGCCCGATTGGCAAATCCGGGTGAGTTTACCCAGCGCGCTTTCTTCAACGGAAAAATGGATTTAAGCCAAGCGGAAGCCGTCGCTGATTTGATTGCTGCGGATAGCGAAGCTGCAAAACAAACCGCTCTGAAACAACTACGTGGCGGATTTTCACATGATTTGAAACAACTGCGGGAGCAATTAATAAATTTCGCCGCGTTGATTGAATTGGAACTTGACTTTTCAGAAGAAGATGTGGAATTTGCAGATCGTGGTGCGTTTCGGGATCTGATTCAAAATCTACGACAAGAAACCCAAATACTTTTAGATTCCTTCAAGTTGGGAAATGCGATTAAAAACGGGATCCGTGTGGCAATTATTGGTGCGCCCAATGCTGGAAAAAGCACGTTGTTGAATGCGCTGCTCAATGAAGAACGCGCCATTGTGAGCGAGATTCCCGGCACGACCCGAGACACGATCGAAGAAAGTTTAAACATCAAAGGCGTGTTGTTCCGATTGATCGATACAGCCGGAATTCGGAAACACAGTACGGATCAGATTGAAAACCTCGGAATTCAACGCAGCAAAGAAAATGCCGAAAAAGCAGACATCGTTTTGCATCTGATCGATGTGTCCCAGAAAATCCAAGAAGAGTTTGACTGGTTGAAAAAGTGGGAAGGCAAAACCATTTCTGTTCTTAACAAAACAGATTTAGATTCAGAATTCAGAATTCAGGATTCAGAATTTTCAATATCCATTTCCGCCAAGGAAAAAACAGGCATTGATGAACTCAAAAAATTAATGTTCAGCAAAGCTATCGGAGAAAGTATTTCCTCTGAAAATACCATCGTAACAAACGCAAGACATCACGAAGCCCTACAAAAAACCGCGGATAGCCTCAAAAGCATTGAAGAAGGAATGGATCAAAACCTAAGTGGCGATCTGCTGGCCGTGGACATCCGGCAGGCGCTGAATCACCTCGGCACCATTACTGGACAGGTGGAAGTCGACCGGGATATTTTGGGAACGATTTTCGGGAAGTTTTGTATTGGGAAATAAATTGAGAAATCCTTGCTTTTGTTTTTGTAAAATGCCAGAAATTAAAACATACACAGAGGGAAAGACACTAAAAACATGAAAACAACCCACGAACAAAACGCCATCATAAATGCCCAAGGAAACCTGAGCATCAATGCCATTGCTGGCTCGGGAAAAACGACCACTATATTGAAATATGCCGGAAATCAACCCAAAGATTCCAAAATACTATACCTCGCTTATAATAAATCCGTAAAGACAGAAGCCAAGCAAAAATGCATGCAACAAGGATTAATGAATGTTCAAGTGGAAACAGCCCACTCCCTTGCGTATCGACATATCATAAGACCAGGAAATTTTAAAGTAAGCAAAAAGGATTATAAAATATATGATTTGACCCAAATACTGAGCCTTCATGCTATAGGCGATGACTATGTAAATTTCCTATTGGCAAATCATATTTCAAAATTCACCGCTTATTTCTGCAACAGTACCGCTAAGAAAATTCAAGACCTCGATTATTCCGAAATCATAACCGACAGAAAAGCAAAAACCTTTGTAAAAAACAATTACCGTCTCATTGAAAAGGGAACTCGGAAATTTCTCGCAAAAATGGAACGCAAAGAAATCGATTGCACCCACGATTTTTATCTTAAAAAATTCCAGCTTTGCAAGCCTGCCCTAAAATATGATTGCATTCTCTTTGATGAAGGTCAAGATGCATCCCCTGCAATGTTGGATATCTTTTTAAATCAGAATGCCACCAAAATCATAGTGGGCGATAACCATCAACAAATCTATGCCTGGCGTTTCGCAATAAACTCCTTGGAGAAAATATCCTTTCAACAATACCATCTTACGGCAAGTTTCCGCTTCCCTCCTGCCATCGCCAATTTGGCAAATCACATCTTGAGCTGGAAAAAACACATTACCGATAAAAAGCCTATGACTATTCAAGGGAAGGGAAAACTCTCTGTAAAACAAAAGACAAAATCCAAAGCTATCATAGCACGCAGTAATTTAGGGTTGTTGTTAAAGGCCATTGAGTATGTGGTGGAATATAAAAAAGCGGAAAAAATCTATTTTGAAGGGAACATTCACTCCTATACCTATGCCGAGGACGGCACTTCATTATATGACGTTTTAAATCTTTTCTTGGGCAGAAAACACTTCATAAAAGATCTCCTTATCAAATCAATGCACAACATGGAGCAATTGGAGGATTATATTGAAAAAACAGAGGATGTACAACTGGCTATGATGGTAAAAATAGTGCGGGAGTATGGAAAGGAAATTCCAAAAATCCTAAAGGAAATCAAAGAAAAACATATAACATCGGATAATAAAGAAAAGGCGGAAATTATCTTTTCAACCGTTCATCGCAGCAAAGGAATGGAATATGACGCTGTCTATTTGGTGAACGATTTTATAAATGAAGAAAAAATAGCAAAACTCAGTAAAACCTTTTTGGATGAAAACGCCTCCAAAATCAACGAAGAAATCAATCTGCTGTATGTGGCCATAACCAGAACAAAAAACCATCTTTATATCCCAGCAATCCTTTTACCTAAAGACCATAAAAAATCGCCGCACATCCACCCGGTAAAAGTAGAAATTGAAGAAGAAAACAATGAAGAAAATAATAAAGAAATCACCCTGGAAGAAGTCGTGCAAATAATGACAGGACAAACAAAAGCCCCGCCTTCCAATCAAACCGTAAAAGCCTATTCTGTTGTTCAGGTGCGAAAAAAACACCAACATGCCTACAAACCTTGGGACCCAGAAATGGATCACGAACTTACTATAATGTTCTGCGAGGGAAAATCAAACAAATTAATGGCAAAACACTTTGGCAGAACTTCCGGAGCAATCTGCTCCCGTATCAAAAAACTATATCTTAGGGAAATGTATGGTTAAAACAGAATATTTATCAGAAGCACATCCCCTGCATCTTCTATATCCCCCTTTCCTTTTAAAATAGATCAAATACTCGATCAACCCAAACATCGAAAAACAGTATCGCATTTTGACCGAAAAAAAACAAAATCCCCAATTCGCAAAAAGCAAAACAGCGTATTCCAACGCAACAAACCCCAAAAGTATTCATCTACGAATGTTCCGATTTACCTTAGCTGACAAGAAGGACGACCGTACCATGTCCGTACCAAGTCCAAGTATTGTTTAACCCTTAAAATTAAAAAAATGGGAAAAATCAAACAGGGTATTCTCGGTGGCGTTTCAGGCCAAATCGGGAATGTAATCGGTGGAAACTGGAAAGGCACCGATTACCTGCGCATCAAACCTTCCAGCGTGGCAAATCCAAAAACCACAGGTCAAATGGACCAACGTTCCAAATTTTCAACCGTTTTGAAGTTCTTACAACCCATCACCGGTTTTCTAAAAGTTGGTTTCAAGTTGTATGCAATTGAAATGACAGAGTTCAACTGTGCTATGTCCTACAATTTGTTGAATGCCGTTACGGGCACTTATCCAAACTACGAAATAGATTATGCCAACGCACTGGTTTGGCGCGGCCATCTATCCCGGGCTTTGGATCCTACGGCCACTTCAACGGTTGCTGGTAGTGTGGAAGTTACTTGGGAAGACAATTCAGGAAGCAGCGGAGCACAAGCCACGGATAAATCCTTAATTGTCCTTTTGAACCCTTCAAAAAAAGATGCGGTCTTTTTAGTAGATGGCGCCACAAGAACAGCCGGAACAGAGACACTCACCGTTCCCGTCGATTATAGTGGAGACACCTTGGAAGCTTTTATAAGTTTCATTTCGCAGACGGCCTAAGTGTTGCGAACAGTAAACACATCGGCTCTGTGGTGGTGGCATAGCGATTCCGCGCTTTTCCTCGAAAACCGCTTCCATATTGGGAGCGGTTTTTTTTAGGTCGATTTCTTATACAATTTCATAAGAAAAAGAGAAAAATCTGTTTATCCATAAATAAGCATTTTCCCTATTTATTACCCAACAAAAGGAACAAACTAATTCCGTTATATTCCTCTTGGATATAATTTAGAAGAAGGTTTCAAAAGATTAATTGCAAATTTAAGAGGACCTATAAATAATTAAAAAAAACAAAAACCGTCTCAGTTTTGAGACGGTTTTATAATATGTATTTTGATCCTATTTCTAATGGTTCAATTCCTCTTCATTTTCTTGAAGCGGCACATTTTGCGGCACAAAATCCTGTCCGGGGATCACATAATCGCTTTCGTCCATATTCATTTTACTATAATCATAAGGCCAACGATATACGTGTGGGATTGCCCCGGGCCAGTTTCCATGAAGATGTTCCACGGGCGTGGTCCATTCCAATGAATTGGCGTGCCAAGGATTTTGCGTTGCTCTTTTTCCGTAGAAAATAGAATGAAGAAAATTGTATAAAAAGATCACCTGCGCACACACAGTAATAATAGCAAAGATGGTGATGAGCACGTTCGTATCGGCCAAATCATCAAAATATGGGAATGCCGTATTTTCATAATATCGTCTCGGAAGTCCTGCCAATCCGATAAAGTGCATCGGGAAGAAAACCCCATAAACCCCGATAATGGTTATCCAGAAGTGGACATAACCAAGATTTTTGTTCATCATGCGACCAAACATTTTTGGAAGCCAATGATAGATTCCAGCAAGGAACGCAAGGGCAGCCGAGATTCCCATCACCAAATGGAAATGGGCAATAATGAAATAGGTATCGTGAATATTGATGTCCAAGGTGCTATCACCCATAATAATTCCGGTCAATCCACCGGTGATAAAAGTGGAAACCATTCCAATAGAAAACAGCATGGCCGGATTAAACTGTAAATTCCCCTTCCATAAAGTGGTGATCCAGTTAAAAGATTTTACAGCAGAAGGGATTGCAATCAAAAGTGTTGTAAACGTAAACACGGAGCCCAAAAATGGATTCATTCCAGAAATAAACATATGGTGTCCCCAAACGATTGTGGACAAGAACCCAATGGCCAAAATGGAAGCAATCATCGCACGGTATCCAAAAATGGGCTTTCGGGCGTTGGTGGAAATTATTTCAGAAACGATCCCCATTGCCGGTAAGATCACGATATATACTTCGGGGTGACCCAAAAACCAGAACAAATGTTCGAACAACACGGGCGAACCCCCATGATGAGCCAAAACTTCGCCTTGAATATAAATATCGCTCAGGAAAAAAGAAGTGCCAAAACTACGGTCCATTATCAACAAGAGAACTGCTGAGATCAGCACGGGAAATGAAACCACCCCCAGAATGGCCGTTACCAAAAAGGCCCAAATCGTCAAAGGTAGCCTTGTCATGGACATTCCTTCCGTGCGCAAGTTGATGACGGTCACAATGAAATTCAGCGATCCCAACAAGGAAGAAGCGATAAAAATTGACATGGAAATCAGCCAGAGGGTCATTCCCAATCCAGAGCCAGGAATAGCTTGTGGCAGGGCGCTCAACGGCGGATAAATTGTCCATCCAGCAGAAGCCGGTCCAGTTTCAATAAAAAGAGAGCTCAACATGATAAGGCTTGAAATAAAAAACAACCAATAAGAAACCATGTTCAGAAATCCGGAAGCCATATCGCGGGCACCAATTTGAAGTGGGATCAACAAGTTGCTAAACGTACCGCTCAAACCGGCAGTAAGAACGAAAAAAACCATTATGGTTCCGTGAATGGTAACCAAGGACAAATAGATATTCGGGTCCATTACTCCATCCGGCGCATAATCGCCTAAGAGAAAATCGAAAATCCAAAAGGATTCCCCTGGCCAAGCCAGTTGCATTCGAAACAAAACAGACATGAGAATTCCGATAACCCCCATGAAAAGTCCGGTTAACATATATTGCCTGGAAATCATCTTATGATCCGTACTGAAAACATACTTTGTTATAAAAGTCTGTTTGTGATGTCCATGATCTTCGTGATGATTGAGAGCGGGGTCGTGTGCTATTGCTGACATAGGTCTTTTACGCTTAATTTTTTATGTTTTCTTTTGAATCGTTCTTACTGGATAGATTAGTTTTCGCAAGTGCGCCAGATTGTTGTCCGGTTTTCATGGCCATTCCTTTACTGGTATCCTCATCCTTCAAAACTTCACTTACAGGTTGTTGTTCAGACAACCATTTTTGAAAATCTTCCTCACTTTCGACCACGATCTTCATTTGCATGTTGTAATGGGATATCCCACAAATTTTATTGCAAAGGATAAAATAATCAAAAGTATAGGGATCCAATGGCACGTCACCTTTCGCGGAAAGCACTTTGCTCTTCTCCCTTCTTAGTTCATTTATTTCCCGAACATCTTCCACCATTTCAGGATTGTTGCGCATTTCTTCGGTGGTGATGGTTGGCGTAAATCCAAATTGAGTGATCATGCCGGGAATGACATTCATTTGAGCCCTAAAAAATGGCATAAAAGCAGAATGTAGGACATCTTGCGATCTCATTTTGAAAAGAACCGGTCGGCCCACCGGAAGATGCAGTTCGGTCGTAATTATATCATCGGCAGAATATGGATCGCTTGTTTCGACACCTAAAATATTTTTTCCTTCAATAAAACGTACGTTTGCTTTTCCGAGCACTCCATCTTCCCCAGAGTAACGGGTTGTCCAGCTAAATTGTTTCGCATAAAGTTCAACGACCAAGGTGTCGTCGGTTTCTTCAACGTTCATAATTTCAGACCACGTGAAAAGTCCATAAATAATCAGTCCAGCAAGTACAATTACAGGAATAATCGTCCAAATAAATTCCAATTTATCGTTATCGGCATAAAACAGTGCTTTTCTTCCTTTTTGCCCGCGATATTTGAACGCAAAATAATGCAATAAAAACTGGGTGATAAATTGAACGAAAATAATGATCCCAAGAGAAACGAACATTAAGGTATCATATTGAGAACCGTGTGCGGATGCCGCTTCGGGCAAATAATATTCACTGAAAGCCCAAAAGCAATACAGCATTCCAAGATTAAGAACGATCAAAAATGCGAGCATCAAATATCCCTGTTTGCGGTTGTCCGTGTTGTCCGCAATTTGAGTAAAACCCTCCGTTGTTACTGATCGCGACAGGTTGTATATTTTGGACATTTGCCAAGCGGTAATTCCCAAAAGGGCGACAACTATGATAATTAAAAATACGCTCATTTTATAATTTATTCTTTAACATTAATAATGATAGTTTTCACTTTCCTTGATAAAGGGATCTCCTTTAGGATGCAAAGGTACTTTCGCCAAAGTGCTTCCAACCACAAAAATAAACAAGCCGAGGAAAAGGCAAATGGCGGCAATTTCAGCGATACCAAAGAACCAGTTTGGACCTACTGTTGGAGGCATTACCAAAAGGAAAACATCGATATAATGACCAACAAGTACGGCAATACCAGTGATAAAAACAAACCACGGTATTCTTTTATAATCGCTGTTCATAAGCATCAATACCGGGAAAACAAAATTGAGCACCAACATTCCAAAGAACAAGAGGTTATATTCTTGTATTCGAATGATAAAATAGGTGACCTCTTCAGGAATGTTGGCATACCAGATCAACATAAATTGGGCAAACCAAAGGTAAGTCCAAAAAATACTGAAAGCAAAGACATATTTCGCCAAATCGTGTAAGTGGCTGTCGTTGACGAAATCCAAATATCCCGCACGTTTCAAGAAAATTATAATAAGGGCAATAGTCGTAATAGCGGAAACAAAAAGACTCGCGAAAATATACCAAGCGAACAAGGTACTGAACCAGTGTGGGGTAAGCGACATAAAGAAATCCCACGACATCACACTTTCGGTAATGATGAAAAATATCAAGAAATAGATGGACAATTTAAAGTTGCGCCTGTATGGGGTATAATCACCCACAGCCACTTCGGCTTGTTCCAAAGAATTTCTTCTTGAAAAAAACCGATATAAATTCCATCCCAGCAGATAAATGATAATACGAATCACAAAAAACGGAAAATTCAAATAGCCCGATTTTCCTTGCAGAATTTCATCGTGTGCCATGATCTCGTCATTCTGCCAAATATAAAAATGCGTACCAGCAAAAATAACGATCAAGAAAACAATGATGGAACCAGGCAAAAGATAGGCGGTTACTCCTTCCATAATGCGGTATAAAACAGGAGACCATCCAGCTTGGGACGCAAATTGAATGGCATAAAAAACCAAAGCCCCCAATGCGATCATAAAGAAAAAGAAGGCGGCCACAAAAGTAGCAGACCATGGTTTGGCTTGAAATTGATGCAAAACATGCTCCCAATGCTCATCGCCATGTGCTTCCTCTATTTTTTGGTGAGGATATTTTTCCAAACTTTCTGTAAAGCCCGGTTTGCCCTGAGCCTTATCAATAAAGCTGGATTCATGGGTTTCTACTGCTTCGTTTCCGGTAGCTTCTCCGTGGCCATGTTCCGAAGCCATCATTTCTTTCACCTCGGCAATATCGGTAGGAACGGTGATGAACGAATAGGCCAACCCCACTAGACCGACGACCATCAAAATAATGGAAAATATTTTCAATTTACTGGATAGCGTGTACATATTATAATATCTATAAGCTGTTATTCTTCAATTTTAGTGGTCGCATCAGAGGAAGTTTTTATATTTCCTTTAAAAACTTCCATTCCTTCTTCCATGGAATTCATGGTATGCAATAGGTGTGGGCTCTGAACCGTGTCTTCCACCATTACATATTCTTTTTCCGGCTCCCCGTTCAGAGCACGTTTCAATTCCATCACATGATGTGCGATTTGCCAACGTTCGTGCGCCGTGGTTTGAGTGGCATAGGAACCCATAGCATTCAAACCATAATACATCACGTGGTAGGCACTTCCCATATCAATATCCCTGCCCGCGGCGTTATATGCCGGAATTCCAAGGATTTTCTCGCGGGTGGCCAAAATACCTTTTCCATCTCCTTTATCGCCATGGCAAACCGCACAATAAATGGTGTACAATTGTTGACCGGCAGCAGCATTTTCTTTAGTATAGGGCACTGGGTTTTTCAAATTCGCTTTGGCCGCCATGTACCCGTCTTGTGAATCTTCGTACGGATAAGGCATCCAACCGCGGGGAATTGTTCCTTCCACAGGCAGCATCGCTTCCTGATTATTTTCAAAAATTTCGTAATCGCCATAAGCCTCATAAGCCTCGGAAACGTACATATTCGGAAAATACTGATAATTTCGATCATCAGAACTAAAACAAGATACCGCACTAAACGCTAAAATCAACAGTGAGGATTTGTATAATAAACTTTTCATTGTGGTCATGCGTTATCGATTAAAGTAATTTCAGAAGCGCCGGTATCGTACAAAAATTTAATCAAATCGTCGCTATCGTGATTCCCTACTTCCACTTCCACCAAAAAATGATCATCTGTGGTGCGAATATCTGGGTTTTCAGCGGTTTTAAAAGGCCATAGCTTGCTGCGCATATAAAAGGTAATGACCATAAGATGTCCAGCAAAAAATACCGTTAATTCGAACATTATAACCACAAAAGCGGGCATGTTTTCTATGAAAGTAAAACTCGGTTTTCCTCCAATATCTTGAGGCCAATCTTGAATCATCATATAATTCATCATCCAATAAGAAAAAGCCAGTCCCAGCAAGCCATACATAAATGAAGTTATAGCGATCCGAGTGGGTTCCAGGCCAAGTGCACTGTCCAATCCATGCACTGGAAAAGGCGTATAAACCTCGGAAATCGTATAATCCGCACCACGGACTTGCTTCACGGCCTGCATCAACAGATCGTCGTCGGTATAAAACGCGTGTATCTTTTTTGCTGCCATACTACAAATTATTTTTTAAATTTTCCGCTTGTCCCGCCCAATCATCGCGTTTTGCGCGGCCACCAATAGCATCGAGGACATTATCGATAATTTCATAATCTTCATCCGTCATTCTGCTGATTTGAGCAAAGGTATAAATTCCCAATTGATGTAATTTTTGCTCTAAAACAGGACCAATTCCACTGATTTTTTTCAAATCATCGGCAGTTTGTATTTTGGGATTATAATGCCCAATTCTCTCCAACATGTCATCAATCTGATCTTTCTGAATTTCAGAATGCGTCAAACCATCGGCGTGAACCATTTCATCGTGATCATTAATATCTTCATCTTCCTTTTTACTGGTGAAATAAGTTCCCTGCTTGTTAGCAGAAGGACTACCAGAAGTCGGATCTAAATCTACATGAATATGATGGGAAACATTATCGCCATGTTCAGCGCGTAAACGTTTGTATTTTTCCCCGGAAGATTTCAAAATAGTTTTAACTTCAGCTTGTGCAATTACCGGAAAGTTCCTGGCGTACAATAAGAAGAGCACGAAGAAAAACCCGATGGTTCCCACAAATATCCCGATATCCACGAAGGTTGGAGAGAACAATGCCCAAGAAGACGGGATTTTATCCTTACTCAAGTTTATGACGATGATATCAAAACGTTCGAACCACATCCCTGTATTAATAATTAAAGCGACAAAGAAAGTCCACATAATACTCCTTCTCCATCTTTTTACCCATAAGGTAAGCGGCACGATGAAGTTACAAGTAATCAATGCCCAAAACGCCCACCAATATGGTCCCGTGGCGGCACCGAACGATAAATAGGTGTAATTTTCATAATTGCTTCCTGTGTACCAGCCGATGAAATATTCTGTAGCATAAGCAACGCTTACAATTCCACCTGTCAATAAAATCACTTTGTTCATGTATTCAATGTGCAGCACAGTGATATAATCTTCCAAGTTGATCACTTTTCGCATAATGATCAATAAAGTCTGCACCATTGCAAATCCAGAAAAGATTGCACCGGCCACAAAATAAGGAGGATAGATGGTACTGTGCCATCCAGGAACAACGGAGGTAGCAAAGTCAAAAGATACCGTGGTGTGAACAGAAAGCACCAATGGTGTTGCCAAACCGGCCAATACCAAAGAAACCTCTTCAAAACGCTGCCAATCTTTCGCACGTCCGCTCCATCCAAAACTTAAAATTCCATATATTTTTTTCTGAAATGGACTGGTTGCCCTGTCACGGATCATCGCAAAATCGGGCAACAATCCTGTCCACCAAAATACCAAAGAGATGGATAAGTACGTCGAGATCGCAAAAACGTCCCATAATAAAGGAGAGTTGAAATTCACCCATAAAGAACCAAACTGGTTTGGAATTGGAAGCACCCAATACGCCAACCATGGGCGACCCATGTGTATAATTGGAAAAATTCCCGCCTGAATCACGGCAAAAATCGTCATTGCTTCAGCGGAACGGTTTACCCCCATCCTCCATTTTTGGCGAAAAAGTAAAAGTACCGCGGAAATCAAAGTCCCGGCATGTCCAATCCCCACCCACCAAACGAAGTTGGTAATATCCCAAGCCCAACCGATGGTCTTGTTCAATCCCCATACTCCAATTCCGGTAGAAATCGTATAAATGATACAGCCTATGCCCCACAAAAAGGCAACCAAGGCAATAGTAAAAACAATCCACCAAGATTTATTGGCTTTTCCCAAAACAGGGGAGCTGATATCTACACTAATGTCATGATATGACTTGTTCCCGATAATTAAAGGCTCTCTTATAGGTGCTTCGTAATGCGACGACATACTCTAAATAATTGATTTCTTAATTCAAATTTATAACTCGTTGGTATTCCTGACTTTTAGCTGATACATAACGTTAGGCTGTGTACCGAGGCTCGCCAATAAATGGTACATCCTATCGTCATTTTTAATTTTCCGAACTTCACTTTTCTCATCATTGACATCCCCAAAGACAATTGCACCTTTATCGCAAGCCTTAGAGCAAGCGGTCTGAAATTCACCATCTTTAATTTCTCTTCCCTCGCGTTTAGCTGTCAGAATAGTTTCTTGTGTCATTTGAATACTCAAAGAACATTTCTCCATAACTCCACGGCCACGAACCACCACATCCGGATTCAAAACCATTCGTCCCAAATCATTGTTCATATTGTAATCAAATTCATCATTGCTGTTCCATAGGAACCAATTGAAACGACGCACCTTGTAAGGACAGTTGTTCGCACAATATCGGGTCCCGACACAACGGTTGTAAATCATTTGATTTTGACCTTGACGGCCATGGGAAATTGCCGCAACAGGGCAAACTGTTTCGCAGGGTGCGTGATTACAATGTTGACACATAACGGGCTGGAAAGCAACCTGCGGATTCGCATCGGGGGTCTCCACACCTTTATAAGTTTCAAAAGCACCCAAATCTTTCAGGGCTTGGTAACCTTCATCAAATGTTTCTTCCGAAGAATAATAACGATCAATGCGCAACCAGTGCATGTCCCTAAATTCCCGCACCTCAGTTTTTCCAACCACCGGAACGTTGTTTTCGGAATGACATGCAATCACACAAGCACCACAACCGGTACAAGCATTCAAGTCAATGGACATATTGAAATGATGCCCTGTTTCCCTGTCGAAAGAAGTCCAAATATCTGCCTTATCGGAAGTCACCGGAGTTTCCGAGTGATTATAGCTAACAGTAGGAATTGGGTTCCATTCTTCTTTTGGTTTTGAAATAAAATCTTCCAAACTTACTTCCTTGATAATCTGATCGCGGCCCGCCAAGGTGGATTGCAGTTGGGTACAAGCAAACTCATGGGTTCCTTCCGCCTTTTCCAAATTCACGACTTGGAAAGATTTGAAATCTTTATATAGTGGATAGGCATTCACACCTACCTGCATTTCTTTTTGAATTCCTTCTTTTTTACCGTATCCAAACGCCAACCCGATGGTTCCAATCGCTTGTCCTGGTTGAACAATGACCGGCACCTTTTTCAAGGTAACATCGCCCATTTTCACATTTACATAATTCCCGTTCATTGCCCCGTTGGAAACGATTGGATTTTTAAGCTCTAATTCATCCGCGTCGGCCTTGGAAATCGTTATGTAGTTGTCCCAGGTGGTTCTGGTGATCGGATCGGGTAATTCTTGCAACCACGGGTTATTTGCCTGAGCTCCATCTCCCATAGCGGTAGATGAATATAACACCAATTCATATTCCCCTTTGTTCCGCTCAGTGGTTTTGAAAAGTTTACTGCTAGCAGAATCAACATTCATATTGATAGCAGCGTTTTTTGTCAAGGATTCTGTTCCTGAAGGTATGTTCCCAACAAAAATACCATCGTGCAGGGCTTGATTCCATGAAGCTCCGCCTAAACCAGAACTCCAAGTAGATTTCACATAATCATAATATGAAGAATCATTTCCACTCCATTTCAACAAGCATTCTTGAAATTGTCGGGTATCGAACAAAGTTCGGATGGTGGGTTGCATCAAGCTGAAACTAGTTTTCGTCAACTGAACATCCCCCCAGCTTTCCAAGAAATGTGGCGTGGCAGCAACAAATTTGCACAATTTGGCCGTTTCATCTTCTTTCATTGAGAAGGCAACGGAAATATCTACTTTCTTCAATCCTTCCACAAACTCATCTGCATTCGGCAAACTGTACGCCGGATTTACCCCGACAATGAAAAGCGCACCGATTTGACCCGCATTCATTTCTTTCACCAACTTGGCCACCGCCTGAGAATCCCCTTGACGAACCATACGCGGTTCATCTTGGTTCATAACTTTGCTTCCTAAGGCTTCATTGATTTCCAAGACCAAAAGTTGCGCATCGGTTTCAGGAATTCCGGAAACCACAACGGCACCGCTTCTATATTTTTGAAGTTGACGAGCAGCTTTCAGCACCCAATCATCCAATTCTGGGTTCAGGGTGTTGGAGGCCGACGAACCGGAAACAATGTATCCGTGAAGTGCCGCCAATATATTTTTTTGCTGTGAAGGAGTGGCCCTAATCCGTTTATCGGCCTTTGCTCCTGTGGTGGTCATATTCGCTTCAAACTGAATATGGCGTGACATTTTTCCGTTTTTCGGAACTTTACTTTTCGCATAACCGACATCATATCCGCCAGCTTGCCAGTCCCCTAGGAAATCAGCGCCAATAGAGACAATGTTTTCCGCTTTTGATAAATCATAATTCGGAAGTGCTCGCACCCCATATTTCGCTTGATAGGCGTTCAAAGCCGGATCTTCTGAAATCATATCATAAACCACGTGACGAACATTTCCCTGCTTTCCTGCAAATTCATTGATAGCTCGCGCCGTGGAAGGACTCGCAAAGGTATGGCTAAGAATAACCGTTTCTCCGGAAACCTTCTTTAAACCCTCACCAATCTTTCTATCCATTTCCTCCCATGAAGCCGTTTGGCCATTCGCCATGGGGCGTTTGATTCGTTTATTGTCATATAAGGAAAGAACCGAGGCGTGAACCCGGGCATTGACCCCCAAATTCGTATTGCTAAGGTAATTTTTATCCACCTTTATTGGTCGGGCTTCCCGCGTTTTCACCAAAATACTGGCAAAATCAAAACCGTTGGCCATGGTCGTGGCATAATAATCCGCAAGGCCGGGAATTATTCGTTCCGGCTGAACCACATAAGGAATGGTTTTGATCACAGGTCCTTCACAAGCTGCCAAAGAAGCGGCAACCGTACTGAATCCGACATACTTCAAGAAGTCACGTCGCGAAGTCGAAGATTTCCCCAAAGCTTCTTTATTTCCCAAGAATTCATCTGTGGAAATGTCTTCTACAAATTCATTTTGTTCAAGTCGTTGAATAATTGGACTGTCCTCGTTTAATTGTTCAACACTTTTCCAGTATTTCTTATTTGATGACATACTATCTCTGATTTTTTTACTTCCTAACTATTGTTTAAAAAATGTATTTGAAACTGTTTCTTTTTATTCCAAACTTAATTTTCAAGATTGATCCCAAATTACGCGCCACTCATAACTTCATAATTCATAATTTAATAATGGCATTTTCCACATTCAATTCCACCGAGTTCGGCGATGGTAACTTTTTCCACACCATATTTTTTGGCAAGTTGCTCATGAATTTTTTCATAATATTCATTGCCTTCCATCTTCACATTAGTTTCCTTATGGCAACTGATACACCATCCCATGGTTAATGGCGCATATTGATAAAGAACCTCCATCTCTTGTACTGGACCGTGGCATTTTTGACACTGAATGCCAGCAACGCTAACGTGTTGCGAGTGATTGTAATAAACAAAATCCGGAAGGTTGTGAATTCGTATCCATTTCACCGGTTTAGGTTCTTTGGTATAATCTTGTTCCTCCGGATCCCAACCTGTTGCGGTATATAATTTGGCGATTTGTCCGTCGTAGAATTCTTTGCTGTGTTCTTCTGTTGCGGTTTCTGGTGCAACTTCGGAAATCGTTACGTGGCAGTTCATACATACATTTAATGAAGGAACCCCGGACACTTTGGATGTTCTTGCAGAGGAATGGCAATACTTACAATCTATTTGGTTGTCCCCAGCGTGAATTCTGTGGGAAAAATGAATAGGTTGAATTGGTTGATAACCTTGATCGACGCCTATTTGAAACATCCAACCGAAACCAAGATATGCCGCTGCCAACAAAAACACAATTGCGGACACCAATACCAAAAATTGATTTTCCACAAATGCTTTCCATATCGGCTTTCTTTTTTCTTCAACGAATACAGGCACATTATTTTCTTCTGCAAAACGGTTCAAGGTTTTGTTCACCAAAAACAAAATCGATATCAACACCACCAAAACAAAGGCTAAGATACCTAAAATCATATTTCCAGAAATCCCACCACCACCTGAAGATTCAGATGTTTGTGCCGGGGCAGCTGCAACAGCAGATTCAGGCTTCGGCAATTCCACGTACGCCAAAATATCATCGATATCTTTTGTGCTAAATTGTGGAAAATGGGGCATTGGGACTTTATTGTATTCCTCAAAAATCGCCACGGCATCAGAACCACCCGCATCGATCATTGCTTTGCTGTCATGGATCCAGTCATAAATCCATTGTTTATCCATACGCTCCGTGATGCCATGCAATGCTGGACCCACCATTTTTTTGTAAGGTCTGTGACAGGCAGCACAATTGGCATTGAACAGGGATTTCCCTTTATCGGGGTCGCCCAAATCACTGCTCGTCGCATCCGACGAAGTATTGGCGCCTTCCTGTCCGTATGATAAAGTGGGAAATGTAACTAAAATGAATGCAGAAACCAGTAGGATTCTTAAAACTGAACGGCGGAATTTCACCTTTTCCATATTAACTAAATTAATAACTGAGTTTGGGATGGCTTCGCGTTTCTTCGAAAACAGGAAACCGCACCTTTAAAATTCACGCACAAAAGTAATACTTACTAATGATTTTTAAAATCTTAGGGAAGTGTTAATAGTTAATTTATACCGTTTCTAAATAATAAATCCATCTATTGTATGGTTATTAAATTTTACCTTTGCCACAAACCTTATTAAGAATGAACGATTTACCATTAAAAAAGTGCTTGACCATCTTAAACTTATGTCTTCTTATGGGCTTTACAGGCTTTTCACAAGAAGGAAAAATTCATATTCAACAAGATCCCGAAATCTTGGAATTAATCGCATTGCAGTCCGAAATGGCCCAGGACAACGATTTTGGCGAAAGATATAAAATACAAATTTTTTATGGGAACAATGGTCAAGCTACGAAGGCACTGAAGGAATTTCACGAAAAATTTCCGGAATGGTCCACTACCATTGAATATCAAACCCCAAATTATAAAGTATGGATCGGCAATTTCCGCACGCGTCTGGAAGCTGACCGCGCCTTTCTACAGATCAAAAATGATTATCAAAGCGCATTTGTTTTTAGACCAAAAGGAAATTAGATAAAAAAAACGGCTATACTTTATAAAGGTCAAAAATTTGTTCTAAAGTTAACTGCAATCAATTAAAAAACCAAATTATGCTGTCCACGCAATGGGCGCAAGGATCGGTGGAAGTCACCACATGTTTTTTACAAATTTTTCCACAGGAAATGAACATTCATTTGGCAGTGAATTTTTAGAAATCAAACCGAACGAATTCATAGAACACACAGATAAATTTGACGACCCCAATATGCCCGGGGAAATGACCATCTCAATTTGGTTCAAAAAAGTTTCTTGCGGCATCGAACTAAAAATCGTTCAAAAAGGAATTCCTTCCGTTATTCCGTTGGAAATGTGTTATTTGGGATGGAATGAATCCTCGGAAAAATTAGCAAAATTGGTGCAGCCAGAAATCCCAGATGCGTAATACTGGACCACTGCCTCTGCCAACTGCTACTGAATTGACCACTGAAAACTGATCACTGAAAACTGATCACTGATCACTACCCCCCCCACTCTATCACCAAATCTTCCATCGGACGGCGCACTTTTTTGAAGCCCGCAAATTTATCGTCGGTCGCCCGATAGCCAATGGGCATGGCCAAAATCGATTTTAAGCCTTTTTCTTCTAAGTGAAGGGCACTGTCATATTTCTTTGTGTCGAAACCCTCCATTGGACAAGCATCGATGCGTTCAATAGCACAGATATTCAATAAATTCCCCATCGCCAAATAGACCTGATTGATCGCCCAAAACTCCTTTTCCGAAGGCCCTTTTCCCTCGAAATCACGGATCAAATTTTCCCGGAATGGACGTAATATCTCTTCCGGGGTGTTCCTGATTTTCATTTCAAGTTCGAACTTCTGTTTGATAAAGTTTGTGTCAACACCGGTTTCAATGCAAAACACCAATAAATGTGAAGCGGTAGCCACTTGTTTTTGGTAATAACTATGCTTTTCAAGTTTCTTTTGAAGGGTTTTATCCTGAATAATTAACAATCGATTGGGCTGCAGACCCGACGACGACGGAATTAGTTGAAAAGCTTTCTTGATGATCTCAATTTTTTCACGGGGAAGTATCCGTTCATTGTCGAATTTTTTCACGGCGTAACGCCATTCCATTGCTGCAACTGTATCCATTCCGAAGGGTTTTGATATAAATCGCTGCAAAGATAGGTATTATGAATTTCTTATTTTAAATGTGAAGTCTTTCCCGTTGAAAAATGATTTGGTGTTCAAAGGGAACTTTTTCCTCTAAAATATGTAGTTTTGAAAAAATTTATTTGATGAAGAAATTATATCCCCTCCTGCTCTTATTTTTTATTTCCAACTTGTTGTCGGCTCAAATTGTGATCAACGAACTGGATTCCGACACGCAAAGTATAGACGATCTCGAATTTATTGAACTGAAAACAGATTCGCCTTTTCAATCCTTGGATGGTTATGTGGTGGTTTTGTTCAACGGTTCCAGTAGCGGGAACAACAGCAGTTATTACACCTACGATTTGGATGGCCTCTTCACAAATATAAATGGCACTTTGGTGATTGGAAGCAGCAATGTTTCCCCCGTTCCCGCAGCTTTAATACCCCCAAATGTCATACAAAACGGCGCCGATGCGGTCGCTATTTACCAAGGTGATTATTTCGATTTTCCCGAAGGAACGCAAGCCACCACCACCAATTTGATCGATGCTTTGGTTTATGGAACCGGCGATGATGATGACACGGATTTAATGGCTTTACTGGGAATTTCCGAACAAATCGATGAAGATCTTCACAACAATAAAGAATTCGAATCCATCCAACGAAACAATGACGGCACTTATTTTGTTGGTGCGCCAACCCCGGGCCAATTGAACGATGGAAGCGGTATTGTTTTGAACGGGGTTTCCTTTTCCGTTCCACAGGACCAATATAATGAAGGCGATTCATTCACTATTTATTTTACGTTAGAAGAATCCATAGCTTCTGATTTGACGATTAATTTCAACTTATCCAACGGAACTTTCGACACCTATGATTTTTCGGGAAACACTTTCGCTATGATTCCTGCCGGACAAAATTCAGCAAATACCACGATCACTTTAATCGATGATTCCGACGATGAAGGCGATGAGGTTTTAATGATTAACATGACCGCTCTTCCCGATCAATTTGTGGAATTGAACGACAACAAAAAAATCCGGGTTGTAGACAATGATTTCACCATTGCCGATTTCGGAAGTCCTCTAAACCCAACTTATGATATTGTGGAAAGCACGCAGCCCGACGGATATTACAGCAGTTTGGATGGTTTGGCCAGCGATGCGTTGAGGCAAGCCTTGCAAGATATTATTGCAAATCCCAATGTGGTGCGCGCACAAACCTATGCAGATATAATTGATATTTTGAAAAAAGCCGATCAAAACCCCGAAAACAGCAACGAAGTTTGGTTGGTTTACACGGAACAAGGCCGGCCTAAACTCGATTTTCAAACCACTTCAGACAATACCGGAACTTGGAACCGCGAACATTGTTATCCGCGTTCTCGAGGTGGTTATTATAGCATAGAAGCGGATGATGTCGCCGATGGCCCAAACATTTTCTGGACAACGAATGCCGATTCTTTACGACACGGAAATTCTGATGCACATTCCCTTCGAGCGGCCGATGCCGGCATAAACAGTTCACGCGGAAATAAAGATTATGGGGAATATAGTGGACCAGATGGAAATTTGGGCAGTTTTAAAGGCGATGTGGCGCGCAGCGTTTTATATATGGCCGTTCGATATAATGGATTGGAAGTTGTTCCCGGAAATCCTGACAATACCACGGTCGGCGCCTTAGGGGATCTTGATATTCTGTTGGAATGGAACCGTAACGATCCGCCCGATGATTATGAAATGAACCGAAATAATGTGGTTTATACTTGGCAGTACAACAGAAACCCATTCATTGATCAACCCGAATTGATAGAATATATTTGGGGCGATCACATGGGCGAAACTTGGGAACAACTTTCGGTAAATGAAGTGAATTTGCAAGAAATCGCCATTTATCCTAATCCCAGTTCGGGCACAATTTCCATTCAGGGAATTTCCAAAAATGCAGATTTGGAAATTTATAACCTTCTCGGAAAACGCGTTCTCAAAACTTCTGTGGAAAATAATATTAGTCTTCCGTTGAATTTACCTTCGGGAATTTATTTGGCGGTTATTTCCGATGGCGATTTCAAGATCACCAAAAAATTGATTGTTGAGTGATGAAAACGTAAAGCTATTTTTTTGGTTGGAAGGAATTCTTGGAGGAAATTAAACTGATTAGTTACCTTGAATTTAGTTCAATTTGTCATTCTGTATTGGATTTTCAGCCCATAAACTTTTCAGTCAAAATATGTTATATAGAATTAATCCACCAAAAAGAAAAGCAAATGGCGAAATTAATTGAAGGTAAATTGGCTTGAGGATGTCCGCACTTTTTGTCGAGAATTTATGATGTATTTTTCTCGGAACAATATAAAGTATCAGAGAAGTTATGAGCATTATCCATCCAAAAACATTAAAAGCTTCAGGAAATTTAGATGATTCCGAACATACTATCAAAGCTGTGGCGGGAATCAATCGGAGTGTTATTTCCGCATAATTTATAAAATTTGTGCTTCCGGCCTTTCTTAATGTGGTCCTCGCCTTTATTGGATTTATAAGCATTACAAATCCAATAAAAATTATAAAAATCCCGAAAAATATCACTACCCATTTTGCAATTTCTATTATCATAATTTAGGATACGTTTTAGAATTCATCTCGGTTTTAAAGCTTACTTATTATTTCTATAATCAAAATCATCTATCTTTTCATCGTCCGGAAATCCATAAAGCTTAATCGCGGTATATGCAATTCAAGCAAAGACAAAGAAAAAAGTAATCCGTTGACCCACGGTGATAAAAGTCCAAGGACTGCGTAAAAACGATTTCGCATATTTTAATGATAATAAATTATGATGCGAAATTAACAACTTATCCCGTCACTAAATTTGATATAAATCAAAAACCACTTTTAATTGCCCTCACCCTACTTAATGTTTCTTGTGTCATTCCCAAATGATAGGCGATCATTCCTAAAGGGACTCTTTGTAATTTATTATTTGAGGTTTTTTCAAAGAAGTGATAGCGTTCTTTGGCAAGGAATTCGACCTAACAAAAATAAAAATTGTTTTTTTGTGATTTTCCAATCCATCGTGCGAATAATAAAGAAAAGGATTTAAATTCTTAATAAAATTTTCGGCAAAATGGACAATGGGATTACAGGCAGTTTTGTTTACCTATCCTATTGGTTGTACAAAAACCATAAGCCCGAAAACTTGAATAAAAAATGGTTTAGAAATCTAATCGCAGGTTCAGGGGGAAAGTCGGTGGAAAAAGCCATCGAATTCTACAGGGAGATAGAGGAATTTGAAAAAGAAATAGGACCAGGTTAAAACCGAAACTAAAATGAAATTTAGGAAAACCACAATAACTGACATTTTCAAAATTATCGAAATGATTGCAGACGAAGATCTTGGGAAATCACGAGAGGCCAAACGTCGCTTTCTCCGCTAAAAAATATTCACTTCAAATTCCAGTGAAATGCCGTATTCCGAATTTATTTTACCGCGTATTTTTTCGGCCAGATCCAAAATTTCAGCTCCGCTGGCGTTTCCGTAATTCACCAAAACCAAAGCTTGCTTTTCGTGCACCCCGGCATCGCCTTTTCGATATCCTTTGAAACCGGCTTGGTCAATCAGCCAACCGGCAGGAATTTTTACATGCCCTTCGTTTGCGGGATAAGACGGTAGTTCGGAATGCTTTATTTTGATAGCTTCAAATTCTTCTACCGAAATTATAGGATTTTTGAAAAAACTACCACTATTCCCGATTTCTTTCGGGTCTGGAAGTTTTTCTTGCCTAATTTTAATTACGGCATTCGAAACATCACGGATTCCAGGATTTTCGATCCCCACCAATTCACTTTGAATCGCACCATAACCCGTATGAAGTTGATGCTCTTTTTTCGTTAACCGAAATGTGACAGAGGTGATCACAAACCGATTTTTCAATTCGTTTTTGAATACCGAATTCCTATAGCCAAAGCAACATTCTTCCTTGGAAAAAACCGTGGTTTCCAATGTTTGAACGTTCAAAGCTTCGCAAGAAACAAAGCTATCTTTCAGCTCTACGCCATAAGCGCCAATGTTTTGAATGGGCGCCGATCCGACATTCCCTGGAATCAAAGAAAGATTTTCCAGTCCGCCGAAATTGTTCTCCAAACACCACAAAATAAATTGATGCCAATTTTCACCGGATTTTACACAAACCAAAACCGAAGCATCATCTTCTTCAAGAATTTCCTTCCCTTTCAAATTAACGTGAACCACGGTTTTATCCAAATCTTTTGTCAGCAGCATGTTGCTCCCTCCACCCAAAATAAACAATTCCGAAGCATATACTTTTCGAATGGTCTGCTTCAATTCATTTTCGGAGGTTATCGAAATAAAATTTTTCGCCTTGACATCAATTCCAAAGCTGTTGTATTCTTTCAGTGATTTATTCCTAAGGAGCCGCATCAGATTTTGTTATATTTCTCCAAGGCAATTCTTAAAATTTCAATTGCCCGAACCAAATCTTCTTCTTTCAAAACGTATGCCATGCGCACCTGGTTTTTCCCCATTCCCGGAGTGGAATAAAAACCAGCAGCTGGCGCGACCATAACCGTTTCCCCATTGTGATTGAAATCTTCCAGCAACCACCGAACAAAAACATCGGCATCTTCCACCGGAAGTTCTGCGATACAATAAAAAGCTCCTTTCGGATTGGCGACTTTTACGCCTGGAATTTCGCGCAAACCTGCAACCAAAGTATTTCGTCTTGAAACATATTCCTCGATCACATTATCAAAATAAGATTGTGGGGTTTCCAATGCCGCTTCACTTGCTATCTGTGCGAAAGTGGGCGGGCTTAAACGCGCTTGGGCATATTTCATGGCCGTGGCAATTACCTCCCTGTTTTTCGAAACAAGACAACCAATTCGGGCACCACACATACTATATCGCTTTGAAACCGAATCGATCATGATCGCGTTATTTTCGATGCCCGCAATGCTCATTATGGAAAAATGTTGCGCGCCATCGTAAGCAAATTCGCGGTAAACCTCATCGGCCACGAGAAACAAATCATGTTTTTTCACCAACATGGCAAGTTGATCAATTTCTTCCTTTGTATATAAATATCCCGTGGGATTTCCCGGATTGCAAATCAAAATAGCTTTGGTTTTTGGGGAAATAAGTTTTTCAAATTCTGAAATAGGGGGAAGCGCAAATCCATTATCAATACTGGATTTTACCGGAACGACCTTCACTCCCGATGCGGTTGCGAATCCATTGTAATTAGCGTAAAAAGGTTCGGGAATAATGATTTCGTCGCCAATATCCGCAATGGTTCCCATAGCAAAAAGCAAGGCTTCAGAACCTCCGGTGGTAATAATTATTTCTTCGGAATTAAGCTTAATACCTTTTGTGCCGTAATAACCTGCCAATTTTTTTCGGTAGCTTTCAAATCCTGCCGAATGGCTATAAGAAAGTATGTCAATATGATTGTTTTTCACGGCTTCCAAAGCAACTTTTGGTGTTGGAATATCTGGCTGACCGATATTGAGATGATAGATTTTAATACCGCGGTGAATTGCGGCTTCTGAAAATGGCACCAATTTCCGAATGGGTGATTCTGGCATGGCTTTTCCCTTCACTGAGATATTTGGCATGGTTCTTTTTTTTGAAATGCAAATTTGCGAAATTATTGGCTAATCTCCGACCTTTTTCCGATGCATCTTTTACTGGTAATTTTTCCACATATTCTGAAAAAAAAATCCAATGGAACCTTGTTATGAAAAATTTATCCTACTTTTAACCCCTTCTTATAGTATCCAAAATACAGTTACACCTTCATGAATACCAATTTTTCTCATTGCAAAAAATTATTAGGGATTTTTCTCGTGATTCTTTCCGGTCTTTGGAACACCACTTCTGCCCAAAATATTTTGAAAGACTACACCACACAATTCGACAATATTGTTGGTAAAGAAAACTTGGGCATTAATAACGGAACTTTCAGGCTTCCTGATTATCAATTTATTATTGAAGGCAGAACCAAATATTTTTTGAATCAGGGTTATTCCAAAGGCAATGTGCACTATGACGGCCAGCAGTATTATGATGTAAATTTGAAATACGATTTATATGAAAACCAGTTGATTTTCAATCCACAAAATGCCGCTCCAAATATTGGTTGCAACCTGATTCATGAAAAAGTGGATTCTTTCAACTTGCATAATAGAAAATTTGTGAATGTGGATAAATTGCCTTCTTTCGAGGGAAAATCCGAATTCCACGGCTATTGGCAGGAAATTAAAATCGGCAATGAATTTTTCCTTTATATCCATTACAAAAAGACGCAAAAGAACGTAATTAAAAATGATAAAATCTTTTATCAATTCGATCTCCAACAGTCTTTCTTAATAAATTATAACGGTGATTTCCAAAAGATTTCCTCTCAAAACGATATTTTAAAAATTTTCCCTAGTCTTTCCGAAGAAATAAAACGGTATTATGAGGCGCATAAGAACCTAGAAACTTTCGATCCACCGTCGTTCTACGCAAACCTAATGAACCAGATCAACAATCTTTCGGAAAATTGAAAAGAACCATAATTAAATGAAGATAAAAATAATTTTAGCAGTCCTTTCGTTTGCTTTTTTCCAGTCTGCCGTTGCGCAAGAAGACAAAACCCTTGTCTCGATTTCCTTTGAAAATGCCAATTTGCCGCAAGCTATCTCAAAAATTGAACAACAAACCGGAATCAGCTTTTTTTACGATCCCGCTTGGTTTGAACAAGAAGAAAAAAGCATTACCCAGAATTATAAAAACAAACCGTTGCGGATCATTTTGATGGATATTTTTGATGGCACGGCCTTCAATTTTGTTCAATACCAGAACCGGATTATCCTCACCAAAAACAATTACATCTATACCGAACTTCCCGACAATTTTTTCGGGAAAGATAGTACTGCCGCTACAGAATCAAATGCAAAGCTCGATCCTGTTTTTTATCAGGAATACCAAACCGATCCTTCCTTTATCGCCAAAAAGCTACAACAGGAAAAATCACTTAAATTTATTGGGAAGGAAACCAAAAATGTTGCCCAGAAAACTTATCAATTAACCGGAAAGGTCACCGATGCGAAAACGGGTGAGCCAGTTTCCTTGGTATTGGTGCGAACTCAAGATGGTAAAAAAACTGATGTTACAGACGAAAACGGGTTTTATTCTTTGGATCTTACCATTGGCTTGAATACGGTGGAAGTACAATCTATCGGGCATTTGACATCGAGCCGAAAAATAATGATGTACAGCACAGGAACGCTCAACTTTGAACTGATAGAAAACGTCAACGAACTCGATGCAGTGGTCGTTCGTGGAAATCGGGGAGAAAATGTGCGCACCGCAGTAACGGGCGTCACGTCAATCCAAATTGAAGAAATGAAAAACATTCCCATGGTTTTGGGCGTGCGCGACGTGGTAAAAGTGGCGACCCTAATGCCTGGAATAAAAACTGCCGGGGAAGGTTCCGCAGGATTTAATGTTCGTGGTGGAAAATCGGATCAAAATCTTATTTTATTGGACGATGCAACGCTTTACAACCCGTTCCACTTTTTTGGTTTCTTTTCTGCCATAAATCCTTATGTCATCGGAAGCCTCGATATTTATAAAGGAAATATTCCGGCAGAATTTGGGGGCAGATTGTCTTCTGTGTTCGACATACAAACCGAAACCCCCAACATGCAGAAATTTTCTGGCGAAGGTGGTCTCGGACCGGTGAACGGAAACCTGATGGTAAACCTTCCGGTCATTAAAGACAAAGCAAGTGTTTCCGTAGGCGGACGATATGCTTATGCAGACTGGATTCTTCGCAGTTTGAAAGGCGCTGATTTTAAAAATAGTGAAGCTTCTTTTTACGATATCAATGTAAAATATGATCATATCCTAAATGAAAACAACAAAATAGAGGCGACGTTTTATTACAGCAAAGACAAATTCAGTATCACTTCCGATTCGTTGTATAATTATCATAACAGGCTGATTTCTTTGCGTTGGAACCATAAATTCAACGAAAATCATTCAGGAAATTTATACCTTACCAATAGCGAATATAAATTTGATTTGGATTATGGATCAGGGGATTTGGACGCCTTCAATTTTGGCTATAAAATTGACGAAACCAAAGTCAAAATGAAATTCAATTATAAGTTAAATGACAAGCACACCTTTACCTATGGGGTTTCGGGGAAATTATACCAAATTGAACCAGGCAACTTTTCCGCCACCGATCCTGCTTCATTATTATTGCCTGTCAATATAGATGACGAAAAGGGAATTGAATCGGCGGTTTTTCTGTCGGATTCTTATGAAATCTCCGATAAACTCTTGGTGGATGCCGGACTTCGCTATTCCTATTTTATGGCGATGGGCGCAGCAACGCAAAACGTTTATGATCCGAATTTCCCGAAAAGTGAAGCAAGTATCATTGGTGTAAATGAATATGGCAAAAATGAAAACATCAAAGGCTATGGCGGACTTGAAGTACGCTTGGGCGCACGCTATCTTTTCAGTAAAACGTTTTCGGTAAAAGCCGCCTATAACACCAGCAATCAATATATTCATTTGCTTTCGACAAATACCACCCAGTCACCGATGGACACGTGGAAACTTTCTGATTTGAACATTGAACCGCAATCTTCGGTGCAATATTCGTTAGGCTTCTTCAAAAATTTCAAAGAAGATTTGTATGAAATTAGCTTGGAAGGATATTACAAAACCATGGACAATATATTGGACTATAAGACCGGCGCTGATTTATTTTTGAACCAAAATCTAGAAACAAGTGTACTTCAGGGCGTGGGAAAAGCTTATGGTGTGGAATTGCTCATCAAAAAAAATAGAGGAAAATTAAACGGTTGGCTGGGTTATACTTATTCCCGAGCGTTGATAAAACTCGATGGCGATTTCAACGAAGAAATAGTGAACAGCGGAAAATATTTCCCCACTAATTTTGACAAACCCCACGATTTTAGCTTGGTCATGAATTATAAATTCACCAAACGTTATAGTGTTTCCGCAAATTTCATTTATCAAACCGGGCGTCCCATAACATTCCCAACGGGTAATTTCAATTATGGCGGTTCTGAACATACAGCTTATAGCGACCGAAACGCATTCCGGATCCCAGACTATTATCGTTTGGATATTGGTGTGAATATAGAAGGAAACCACAAAATAAAAAAATTGGCACACAGTTTCTGGAATATTTCCGTTTATAATGTTTTAGGAAGACACAATCCTTATTCGGTATATTTTGTGACAGAAAACGGGGAAATAAAAGGCTATAAAACCTCAATTTTTTCCATTCCGATCCCGACGGTTACTTATAATTTCAAGTTTTAATAAACGTATTTAGATATAACTTTGATGAAAATAAAAAATATCCTCTTCCTGTTCACTTTTTCAGCAATCTTGCTCCTTCAGGCTTGCACGGAACCTTATATCCCGGAAACAGAAACTTTTGACGATTTATTGGTCGTGGAAGCTTCCATTACCAATGAATTGAAAAAACAAGAATTAAAACTGACCCGAACCTATAAATTTGAAGAAAACCGACCTGAAACTGTCATGGATGCTGACGTAAGCATTTCCGACAACACAGGTACTATCTATGATTTTCAATTCAGGGCAGCAGACAGTTTGTATGTTTCTACTACTGAATTCCAAGCTGTTCCCGGAAATGAATATACATTGAATATCAGTACAAATGATGAAACCTACATTTCTGATGCAGAAGTTCTTCCACCGCCAAATCAAGTCTCTGTGGATTATGAGAAAAAAGAAGTGGACGGGGAACTTGGGGTTCAGATTTTCGCCAATAGTTATGATCCCACAAATTCCTCTCACTATTACCGATATGAATTTCAAGAAACCTATAAAGTAATTTCCCCGCTTTATGGAATTTATGAAGCCTACTTGCAGCATAGCAATGCCTTATATTCAAATTACACCATTGAATACAGGCTTCGGGAAGGTGAAACCCGAATATGTTACAAAACAAATCATTCAAATGAAATCTTCTTAATATCAACCAGCGATCTTTCGGAAGATCGGGTGGTTGATTTCCCCCTGCGGTTTATTTCAAAAGAAAATTATATCCTCACTTACAGATACAGCATTTTGGTAACGCAATATGTTGAAAGCTATGCTGCTTATACTTTTTATGAAACCTTAAAAAGGATTTCCGGCTCCAGCGGAAATATCTTGTCACCCAATCAACCCGGATTTGTCAATGGAAATATTTCCTCTGTAAATAATACAAACAAGAAAGTAATCGGTTTTTTTGATGTTGCTTCTGTTTCATCACAACGCATCTTTTTGGAATACCCAGACATATATCCCGGAGAGCAATCACCTCCCTTTATCAATGAATGCAATGTCGAAGTCTTGAACAGAACACCGCCAACCGGGCCGAAAGATCCGGCTTTGGGTTATCATCGTCTTGTAGATTATATTATGCTCAAGAAGAAGTTATTGTACAAGGTCACTGGCAATAATTTCAGTATGGTTGCTCCCGAATGCACGGATTGCACCTCCTTTGCGTCTAATCAAATACCAGATTTTTGGGAATGAAAAAACAAATCACAATACTTCTCGCATTAGCCTTGTTTTACAACCTTAAAACAACGGCTCAAGAACTCCAACATGGGAACGCTCCCTCCATTTTCACCTCGGTGGACGAAGCCGTTTTCCTAAATGGAAACACTTCCACCCTTCTTTCTGGGGAAACCTTTTATTATAAACTTTATTGCTGGAACACCCAAACCAAATCCTTCAGCGAAATCAGTAAAATTGCCTATGTGCAATTAGTGAACGCCCAAGGCAAAAGTATGATAAAGCAGAAAGTAAACTTGGAAGATGGATTGGGCACCGGGGATTTTTTCATTCCCACCGAACTCAAAACCGGCAATTACAAATTGTTGGCATACACACGATGGATGCTGAACGAACCCATTTCCAAAATGTTCCAAATGGATATCTTGATAATCAATCCATTTATGGCCCTTCCCAAGAACATGATTACCAAAACAAAAACCGATAGCATTCCGGCACCTTCGGAATCAAATTCATCTTTTGGAAATAAAAGCAAAGAGAAATCGAATTTTTCATTCACAAAGGAAATGGTTTTTGGCCCAAGGGGAAAAGTGGAATTTACCCTAAACGCCAGCACCACCTCATTGAAACCTGGAAATTATTCGATTTCTGTTCGAAAACTGGATAAATTGCCCAGAAGCAGCCCAGTCTCGCCGAAGGAATTTATGGCAACATTAAAAGAAGATGATGGTTCTACTGCAAACAATCAAAAATTCCTTCCGGAACTTCGTGGGGAATTGTTCATCGGAACCATTGAAAACAAAGTTGATCCTAAAAATATTTCCAACAAAACAGTCGCGCTTTCCCTACCGGGGGAATCCTTCGCTTTCAAAACCAGCCAGACCGATAATAATGGAAAATTCTGGATTGTGCTCGATTCACATCCAAATACTTCTAACGCCGTTATTCAGGTAATGGAAGATGATCGGGAAAATTATAGCATGCGTTTGGAGAAAACCAACGTCGATCTCACGGGCATTACTTTTAAGAACTTTCAACTGAATCCGGATTTGCAACAATCCATTGAAGAACGATCTACGGCGGTTCAGATAGAAAACGCCTATTATCACAAAAAGCATGACAGCCTACTTTCCGAGTCGACGATAGTTCCATTTTATTTTCCTTTGGCAAAAGACTATGTTTTGGGTGATTATACCAGTTTTCCAAAATTAGAAGAAACCATTGTGGAAATTATCCCAGAAATGTATTCTACAAAAAAGAAAAACAACTATTCCATTCATTTGCGTGATTATTATAACGACACTGATCAAGCGGTTTATGGAAAAACCTTGGTATTGATAGATGGTTTGCTTGTCCAGAATCACAATCTATTATTTGCTTACGATACCAGAAAAATCAAAAAAATAAGTATTGTACCGAAAGGCTATATCTATGGTGCCAAAATTTATAATGGCATCGCGGTCTTTACAACAAAAGAACAGGATTTCCAAAGTGGTGCCCAAGGAGATTTTATTCTGAAAACAGAACTTTTGCGCCCACTTCCGAAAAAGGAATATTTCAAGACGGAATATGGCACGTCAACTAAAAATGAACGAATTCCGGATTACAGGCACCAGCTACTTTGGCTTCCCGAAGTTTTACTTTCTGAAGATGCAAAACAAGTTTCGTTCTTTACCTCCGATGTAACGGGAAATTTCGAGATCATTTTGGAAGGTTTCAGCAACGAAGGAAAACCCATTTATCAGAAACAAGTGTTCGAAGTCCGATAGAATATTTTTTTTATAGTTACATTTCTACAAAGATAAAACCAACCGTTGGGTTCTTGGACGATCTTTCTCCATCATTAAAACAATATTTCTTAATGCATAAAGCAAAAAAAGCGGCGTGGCTATTGCTTTGAAAAATTTGATTCTCAAGCGTTCGTTTGAATATTGATCGAAAGAATCGGGAAGGATGTGCAATGTGCATCATCTCATAGATAGGTATCTCCTAATGCTAAAAAAAATATCTTTTGTAACATTTTTCTTCTTTTGTACGTATAATGAATACAAGGATTAAATTCATTTTAATTTTCAAAACGAAACATGAGACAACTAAAAATCACAAAACAGGTCACCAACAGGGAAACGGCTTCACTTGATAAATATTTGCAAGAAATTGGAAAAGTGGATTTGATCACCGCCGACGAGGAGGTGGAACTGGCGCAACGCATCAAAGCTGGCGATGAGCGTGCTTTGGAAAAATTGACCAAGGCAAATTTACGGTTCGTGGTTTCCGTGGCAAAACAATACCAAAATCAAGGTCTGACCCTTCCCGATTTGATCAACGAAGGAAATTTAGGACTCATCAAAGCGGCAAAACGTTTCGATGAAACCCGTGGGTTCAAATTTATTTCCTACGCCGTTTGGTGGATCAGACAATCCATTTTGCAAGCTCTGGCGGAACAATCGCGTATTGTTCGATTGCCATTGAACAAAATTGGTTCTATTAACAAGATCAATAAAACCTTTGCGTTCTTGGAGCAATCACACGAACGTCCGCCAAGTGCTGAAGAAATTGCGAAAGAACTGGATATGACAATCACTGATGTAAAGGAATCCATGAAAAATTCCGGTCGTCACGTTTCCATGGATGCGCCATTGGTGGAAGGCGAAGATTCCAATTTGTACGATGTTTTACGCTCGGGGGAATCTCCAAATCCGGATAGGGAATTGTTGCATGAATCTTTGCGCACCGAAATTGAACGCGCTTTGGAAACGCTTACCCCAAGAGAAGCCGACGTGGTTCATTTATACTTTGGTCTTGGAGAACAGCACCCAATGACCTTGGAAGAAATTGGCGAAACCTTCGATTTGACCCGCGAACGTGTGCGTCAAATTAAAGAAAAGGCAATAAGACGTTTGAAACATACTTCACGAAGCAAAATCCTGAAAACCTATTTGGGATAAGTTAATGCCCATATTTTATTAAGGAACCCTTTTTCGTCAAAATACGAGAAAGGGTTTTTTGTTGAAAAATAGAATCAAAAAGAATCAAAGTTTTATGGCGGTATTCTGCTTTAATTCATTGACCACAAAAGTACTTTGAGTACTACCAATTCCGTTCAAAGCGGTCAGTTTATTGACCAAAAATGACCGATAGGTTCCCATATTGTTCACATATACTTTCAAAATATAATCATAATCGCCACTTACGTGGAAACATTCCTGAACTTCTTCCAATCGCAGGACCTGCTTTTCAAATTCTGAAATGAATTCCTTGGTATGTCGGGCCAATTTTATATGGCAAAACACCACAAAATCCCGACCCACCATTTTCCGGTCCAACAGCGCCGTGTATTGTTTAATGACTTTGTTTCGTTCCAGTTTTTTGATCCGTTCATAAATTGCGGTGACGGAAAGTTCCAGTTTAAAAGCAATTTCCTTGGTGGTGGTTTTGCTGTCTTTCTGAAGAATATTCAAAATAGCAAGATCGGTATTGTCAAATTTCATGAAAAAAAATCGTATAATATTAAAATCAAAGGCTCTACAATTTTAAAAAGAAAGCAAATTCCATCAAAAATAGATTTATTTTCTAAAATAAGCAAATCCAATTGATTTTATAAAAGGTTTTTTGTTATTTAGTCAAAATTATAAACCTTAAAAATAATTCAACATGAAACATAATCCAGCCGATAAAATTCAGGACTTGCAGTATTTCGGGGAATTTGGGGGCGTAAATCCTTCCATTTCAGATTCATCTACTTACACCTTTCTTTCCGCAAAAACAATGTTCGACACTTTTGAGGGAAATGCAGACGGATGTTATTTATATTCCCGTCATTCCAGTCCGAGCAATTTGTATTTGGGGGAAGCTTTGGCGGCAATGGAAGCCACGGAAACTGCCAATGTCGCAGCAAGCGGAATGGGTGCCATTACTCCCGTTCTGATGCAACTTTGTCAAGCTGGCGATCATATTGTTTCCAGCCGAACTATTTACGGTGGAACTTATGCATTCATGAAAAATTTTCTGCCACGGTTCAACATCAAAACTTCATTTGTCGATATCACCAATTTGAAACAAGTAGAAGCTTCTATCACCGAAAACACAAAGGTTTTGTATTGCGAATCTGTTAGCAATCCATTATTGGAAGTGGCGGATATTCCGGCATTGGCGAAAATTGCCAAAAAACATCAAATCCCTTTGGTAGTGGACAATACTTTTTCACCTTTGTCCATTACGCCAAAAATGTTGGGTGCGGACATCGTCATTCATTCCCTAACAAAATTCATCAATGGAAGTAGCGATACCGTTGGCGGCGTGGTTTGTGGAACCCAAGAATTTATCGATTCCCTGCGCAGTGTGATCGATGGAGCAAGCATGCTACTTGGCCCAACCATGGATAGTTTGCGCGCATCTTCCATTCTGAAAAATCTTCGCACACTTCATCTTCGAATGAAAAAACACAGTGAAAACGCATTGTATTTGGCTGAAAAATTCGAAGCTTTGGGATTGAAAACTGTTTATCCGGGATTGAAATCGCACCCAAGCCATGAAATGTTCAAAAGCATTATGAACGAAGAATATGGTTTCGGTGGAATGTTAACCATTGATGCCGGTTCTTCCGAAAAGGCAAATGAACTAATGGAACTGATGCAAGAAAAAAACCTCGGTTATTTGGCCGTAAGTTTGGGCTTCTATAAAACGCTTTTCAGTGCTCCTGGCTCGTCAACATCATCCGAGATTTCAGAAGAAGAACAAGCCGAAATGGGATTGACCGAAGGACTAATTCGTTTTTCCATTGGATTGGATAATCAAATCGACCGCACGTTCGAAATGATGAAAAACTGTTTGAAGGAAACCGGCATCATTTAATCCTGAAATCGCATTCCATTTTTTTAATTTTTTTGGCTATTTTCAAACAAAATCGTAACATTACGGAAAAGTTTAAAAAAGCCAACTATGGAGCAGCAACCGAAAGACCCGATCACCGATTCGCGGGATGAAAAAATAATCAAAAACCGCGAATTGAATATCTGGGAAGCACTGATCCCAGTGGTTATTTTAATCGGAATGCTCGCCTACAACGTATTTGTATTTGGCGATAATTCACTGGGTGGCTCCAACCAATTCATATTATTGATGGGAGCTGCAGTTGCGGCAATTGTAGGTGCTTTTAACAAAGTTTCCTTCCAATATATGATGGAAGAAGTCGCTCAAAACATCAAATCGGTGGCCGGTCCAATCCTAATTTTATTCATGGTTGGTGCGCTTGCCGGCACGTGGCTCATCAGCGGGATTATTCCCACCATGATTTATTACGGACTGGAATTACTTAACCCAACGATTTTTTTACCGGCTTGTGTGGTGATATGTGCTATTATTTCCATTGCTACAGGAAGCAGCTGGACCACCTCAGCAACGGTTGGGATCGCTTTGATTGGCATTGCAGGAGCTTTGGGAATTTCGCTGGGAATGACCGCCGGAGCCATCATTTCCGGAGCTTATTTTGGCGACAAGATGTCTCCACTTAGCGATACCACAAATCTGGCACCCGCCATTGCTGGCGCGGGATTATTTGATCACATTCGCTATATGATGATAACCACTATTCCTTCTTTGGTGATTACTTTAACTGTGTTTATAATAATTGGTTTGAACCTCGATACTTCAGGTGATGCGAATTCACAAGCCATTCTAACTTCCATTGAAAGCACTTTTAATATAAGCCTTTGGTTATTTTTGGTTCCCGCTTTGGTTATTTTTATGATCGTAAAAAAAACACCGCCATTAATTGCTCTACTGGTAGGAACATTATTGGGAGCCGTCGGCGCATTGGTGCTACAACCTGAAATTGTGGCCATGTTGGGCGGCGGCAAAGGCTTGGATTTTCAATCGGGTTATACCGGCATCATGAACGCCATGACCGTAGAAACAATTATCCCCACCGAAAACCCCATTTTGAAAGATCTATTTTCCTCCGGCGGAATGTCTGGAATGTTAAACACAATTTGGTTGATTATTTGCGCGATGACTTTTGGCGGAGTAATGGATGCCATTGGTGCTTTATCGCGAATCAGTGACGCACTATTGAAAATGTTCCATACCACCTTTGGTCTATTTGCAAGCACCGTTATCAGTTGCTTGGCGATCAACGTCACCGCTGCCGATCAATATTTGGCGATTGTGGTACCTGGAAAAATGTTCAAAAAAGCATTTGATGATAAAAATTTGGCACCTGTGAACCTCAGCCGAACATTGGAAGATACCGGAACCGTCACGTCGGTCTTAGTGCCTTGGAATACGTGCGGTGCCTATCAAAGTGGCGTATTGGGAGTTCCCACCACCGATTATTTCATTTATGCGGTGTTTAATTATGTGAGCCCTTTCATGACCCTTCTGGTTGCAGCCATTGGTTTCAAAATCAAGTATTTGGCGGAAAATAGCCGAAACAAAACGGAAGTCGTGGCTGGATAGGATTTAGATTTTAAAACTTGAAATAAGCGTTTATTTCCTTATTGTACCAAACCGTGCCGGGGTAAAAAGCAGAATAATCAAAGTGATCACCGCAACTACCGTCAAAGCGATATACACACTGTGCGTCGCTTCAAAAAAAGCCCCGCGCAAGAACAAAACCAGCTCCGAACTCGATGCTTTAGACTGTAAAGCATCAACAACTTTATTAGTGCTTGGAAGTTCCGCAAAAATACTCGAAGGCGCCAATTCCATTTTATTTACAATGAGCATATTGAAAATCACTGCCAGCAAGGCCGCGCCAATACTTTGTCCAAAATATCGACAAAACATATTAGTACCTGTAACCACGCCACGATCGCGGTAACTCACGGTAGATTGTACACCCACCAACAACGGAGTGGAAATAAGCCCAAATCTGCGCCCAACAATAACTGTACACTTACAAGCATCCATACGAGCCCGGGAAAGGGAATAAAAAGGAAAGCAACAGTACCCATTATTACCAAAATAATCCCACAAAGTGCCGTGTTCCGAAATCCAAACCGCAAATACAGTTTACCTGCCAAAGAAGAAGAAAGCGGCCAAGTAATGCTCATGCTCGCCAGAATAAACCCAGCGGCGATTGCACCTAAACCGGTTACGGACTGTGCGAAAATAGCGAGGTACATATTCGGACCAATCATGATTACACCCATTCCGATAATGGCCAAATTGGCTCCCACCAGAATTGGTTCTTTCCACACCCAACTTGGCAAAATGGGATCTTCAGCTCTTTTCTCAAAGCGAATGGTAATATAGATCAGTAGAAGAATCAAAACAAGAAGTAACGATGAAGTAAAGGAAAACCACGGCCAGGATTGTCCACCTTTCATTAACCACAACATAATCAAGGTACCCGTCAGCAACATAGCGATAGCACCTTTCCAATCAATTTTTGGTCGTTGTTTAATTTTTTCTTCCCGCAAAAATTTCACCAGCAATATAATTGACGCCATGCCAAAGGGAATATTGATAAAAATATCCATCGCCATGAAACATATTCAGCGAACGCACCGCCAATTGCGGGGCCTAAAATGGCTGAAACACCCCAAACGCTGGAGAGCCACCCCTGTATTTTTGCCCGTTCCTCGATCGAATAAATATCCCCCGCCACCGTATTTACCGATGCCATAATGGAACCTGCGCCCAAAGCCTGAACCGCTCTAAAAAAAATCAGAGAAAGCATGTCCCAAGCAAGTCCACAGGCCGCCGAACCAATCAAAAACGTCACAATTCCAAAAATAAGAATCGGCTTTCTGCCAAACAAATCTGCAAGTTTTCCATACAACGGAATGGTAACAGTTTGCACTAATAAATAAATAGAGAACAACCATCCGAACATGGAAAAACCTCCCAGCTCACCTACAATTTGAGGAATGGCCGTTGCCACGATCGTGTTGTCCATCGCGGCCAAAACCATGGTCAGCATCAAGGCAGTTAAAATCCAGTTTCTTCTTAATTTCGTTGAACCGGAATGTGTGTTGCTGTTTTTGATTTTGAAGTGAATTAGACTTTTAACAAATTAAAAAAAGATATGTTGATAGTTATAGTGACCATATAGCAATAACAATACTCAAAACTTTTATACCTAAAGAATTGCCAAAGATACCGAGAACTGGAATAAATGCCGACATTCGTATTTCTCTTTACCTCTTTTTATTTTTATCTTTACAAAATGTGAAAAACACAATCCCTATCTTTGCATCAATGAGAAAATCTCAGTACTAACATCTCAATACTAACATCTCAACACTAACATCTCAACACTAACATCTATCAAAATGAAACTCGACATCCTTGCTATCGGCGCACATCCCGACGATGTGGAACTGAGTTGTTCCGGCACTTTGGCAAAAGAAATCGCCAATGGCAAAAAAGTAGGTATTTTGGATTTGACCCGTGGCGAACTCGGCACCCGTGGTTCTGCGGAAATTCGTGAAAAAGAAGCCACCGAGGCGGCAAGAATCCTCGGAATTTCTATTCGGGAAAACTTGGGTTTCGGTGATGGTTTTTTCATAAATGACAAATCACATCAGCTGGAAATAATTAAAATTCTTCGAAAATATAGACCAGAAATTGTTTTATGTAACGCCATAGATGACCGACATATCGATCACGGAAAAGGAAGTAAATTAGTGAGTGACGCCTGTTTCCTGAGTGGATTGCAGAAAATCGAAACCACTTTCGAAAAAAATATACAAAAGGCATGGCGTCCAAAAAATGTATTCCATTATATACAATGGAAAGAAATAGAACCCGATTTCGTGGTTGATATTTCCAAATTTATCGAACAAAAAATGGAATCGGTAAAAGCCTATAAATCACAATTTCACAGTCCGGAAAATAACGAACCGGAAACCCCAATTTCGAGCAGCAATTTCTTGGAAAGCGTGAAATATCGTGCCCGAAATTTGGGAAGGATAATCGGAAAAGATTATGCGGAAGGTTTCACGACGGAACGCTATCCGGCGGTAAATTCTATTTTTGATTTGATTTAAACGAGAAAAATATTTTTTGAATCGCGGGATTTGTTTAAATTTGCAACCGCTTTGGAAATCATCCGTGATTTTTAGGGTGTTATTTTAATAAATGGTGGATGTAGCTCAGTTGGTTAGAGCATCGGCTTGTGGTGCCGAGGGTCGTGGGTTCGAGCCCCATCTTCCACCCCAAATTCCCGTGAAAGCGGGAATTTTTTTTATCCAACTGTCAACTTTAGGGATATCAAAATAAACCCTTTTAAGCTAGTTTTATTTTCCGAAAAATCGCCTGTTTTCGCACTAAAACTGCTCCATATTTATTGCGAGTGTAAAATTCTTATTTTTATGATTTTTGTCCTAATTTTAAAGTGAAATTATTGATCATCAGAAAACCCAAATACCCGAAAAATCGAATATCCCAACAACGTTTCAATAAAAAAGATTAAATTAGCATCCCTCTTTTTTAAGCATGTTAACCAACTCGAAAAAAAATCAAATGCCTAATCTTTCCTATGCTCTTCAACAACATTTTGGATTTTCCAAATTTCGGCCGAACCAAGAGAAGATCATCCAAAACGTATTGGACGGAAATGATGTGCTGGCTTTAATGCCCACCGGGGGCGGAAAATCGCTTTGCTATCAATTACCAGCTATAATTCGAGAAGGTTTAACCCTAGTTATTTCCCCATTGATCGCTTTGATGAAAGACCAGGTAGATGCGTTGAAATTGGCGGGAATTCCAGCGGCATTCTACAATTCTTCACTTTCTAGCACCGAACAAGAACATATCTCCGAACAACTTACGAAGGGCGAATTAAAACTACTTTACCTTTCACCGGAACGCCTATTTATGAATGATGGTGCATTTCTTAATTTTTTGAAAACCTTGAATATCAATTTGTTCGCGATAGATGAAGCACATTGCATCTCGCAATGGGGACACGATTTCCGTCCGGAATATCGATTTTTGGATCAATTGAAAACTAAATTTCCAAAAATTCCCGTTTTGGCACTTACCGCTACCGCCGACGTAATCACCCGAAAAGATATTCTGGAACGCCTTAATTTTCCCGATCCGAAAGTATTCATTTCTAGTTTCAACCGGCCAAATATCGAATATCATGTTCGGCCGAAACAAGAATATTATGAAGAAATACTCGACTATTTAAAAGCCCATCCGAACGATTCGGGCATCATATATACACTTTCGCGCCGGAACACCGAAGAACTTGCGGAAAACTTACAAGAAGATGGTATTTCGGCTTTACCATATCACGCCGGTTTGAATCGGGAAACGCGTAACAAAAACCAAGATAAATTTCTGCGCGATGAGGTTAATGTTATCGTTGCCACCATCGCTTTTGGAATGGGCATTGACAAATCGAACGTGCGGTTTGTGATTCATGCGTGTTTACCAAAAAATATTGAAGGATATTACCAAGAAACCGGACGCGCAGGAAGGGATGGACTGAAAAGCGATGCCATTTTATTTTTCGGTTGGGGCGATGTTCAAAAACTGAAATATTTCACCCAGCTCGAAGACAATCCTGAGCAAACCAAAATATTGGAAGAGAAACTCGAACAAATGATTCGGTTTTCGACTACCCGAACCTGTCGCCGGAAGTATTTGTTGAACTATTTCGATGAAACTGCCGAAGCAAGTTGCAACAGCTGCGATATTTGCTTGTCCACCCACGAAAAATGGGATGCGACAATTCCCTCACAGAAGCTGCTTTCTGCCGTGGTTCGGTTAAAAGAAGGTTTCGGAATGAATTATGTAATCGATTTTTTACACGGATCAAAATCCCAAAAAATCCGCGATTGGCACAAAGAGTTGAAAACCTACGGTGTTGGAAAAGATATTCCGAAGGAAGATTGGAAAGATTATACCCGACAGCTCATTGACCTAGAATATTTGAAGCAGGAAGGCGAATATCCGACTTTGCAACTGACAGAAAACAGCAAAAAGGTTTTACTCGGAAAAGAAAAGGTGTTTTTATTCAAAGCTGAAAAACCAGCCACTTCGGTTTCAGAAAAATCAAAAAATGTGCTGGAGTTAGAACGGGATGAAGCATTGTTCCAAAAACTGCGCGAAATCCGAAAAGAAATTGCGGACCAAGAAAATGTTCCGGCCTTTGTAATTTTTTCCGATGCCACTTTGAACGAATTAGCGGTTTACTTTCCACAGAACAAAGAAGACTTGAAAAAAATATCGGGTTTTGGCGATGTGAAAATCACAAAATACGGCGATGTATTTCTGGAAGTTGTAGTTTCCTATTGCACTGAAAATCAATTTGAATCGAACATGTCCGAAAAACCGACCCAACCGAAACGCAAGAAACGAAAGCAAAAAATATCGAGTTCCAAAAAAGAAAGTTTGCGCCTATTTCAGGAAGGAAAAAGTTTGGAAGAAATTGCCGAAATCCGAGGGTTTGTAAAATCCACTATTTCTTCACATTTAATGCCGTTCGTAATCAGTGGTGAAATTAAGGTGGAAGCATTGGTCCCACCCGAAAAAATTCCTTTAATCGAAGCTGCGGCAAAAGAAAATCCAGACATCGGCTTGAAACCAATCAAAGAAGCCTTGGGCGATAATTTTTCGTATGACGAGATCCGAGCGGTGGTAAATCACTTGCGAAAATAACCGTGAATTTGTGAGTGAGTGAATGAGTGAGTGAGTGGGATCGCTATTTACCTCATCACCCATTCGTTAATCCCCAATCGTTAATCCCCAATCGTTAATCCTAAATCGTTAATCTCCAATCGTTAATCC
>JBDNFD010000150.1:0-3528 GCA_041689995.1 Flavobacteriaceae bacterium
GCCTCGCAGGGCGCGAAGTTGCCGTTGGGGCCGTTGTATGCAATTTTGATGCCCACTTCATGTTGGCCCGGCGCCAACTGGGTGGTCCAGGATTGGATGCCGTCCGCGTTGGGCGCGCCGGTAATCCAAGTTCCGTTATCGGCATTAAACGAAAACAGATTGGGCGGGGTGTCGGGGTAATATACCGAATAGTTGAGCACCTCCACATTGTAGAGCCCGTTCCCGGCACAAGACACGTTATATTTCAAACCGGCGACATAGGGGATGAAAAAGTCAATATCCTCGGAACTGGTGCATAGTGCCCCATTATAGTCTTGTATCATTTTAAAGTCCACATCGTAATGCCCGGGCTCCAATCCCGAGATTTGTAATTGCAGCGGCCCATTGTTATCAACGTTGGCCCCATAAGGCCAATTGGAAAAAAAGCTGTCCACGGTGGAACCAGAAATTGAATTGATATCAATGGTTATCCCATCACAATTGACCGTGGCGGTATAAATGGCATCGAGGGCGGGCGCGCCATCGCAAAGGCCATCCATGGGAGGGCCGTCCTCATCGCCATCATTATCACAATCATTGGCTTCCACGGTAATGGTCGTATCGGTGCAACCATAGGAATTGGTCACCACCGCATAGTACTCGCCCGGTTGACCTGCGGCATCGATTGTGGGGCTGTTGTTCGTTCCCACGGCAATGCCATCTTTGAACCATTGAATTTGGTCGGTGCCGGCAAACCCGCCCTGTTGATTGATATAGAACGTGGTATTGGTGGAATTGCACGCATTTACATGGTTGGGCGAGATGGTCACCACTGGCGAAGGGGATACCGTTATTGTAAAAGTGTCCACCGAGGGCATGGAGCAACCGGTATAAACCGTTGCGGTAACCGTATAGGTGGTTGTATTGGCCAATGGAAGGGTATAAATATAAGAAGTTGTGTTGTTGGTTTGAGGATCCTGTGGATAACCGTCACCGAAATCCCAAACAACATTAACAAAGCCATTGGGGGGCGGGTCGAAACCGAAAACCACCTCATGTCCCACGCAGGCCGTTGCTTCGCCGGTGATGACAATTTCGGGTGCATCGATGATGTCCACCAAGAAGGAATTGCTGAAATATACCGCACATTTCCGGGCGGTTACTTTTACCTGCACGTTTTGCAGGGAAACCTGGTTCCACAGGACCAAGACCTCGTTGGTGTTTTGGCCGTTCACAATACTCCCCGCAGACGAGGGTATGATCTCCCAGCTATAGGTTTCCGCATCCGTTGCGGCCACGGCGTAGGTGGAGTAGGAACTCCCGCAAGCCTCCGCCTCGCCTTGAGTGAAATTCAAGTCGGGGATATCGGGTTCCACTGTAAGGGTATAGGGCTGCGATGGACAATCCGTGCCGTTTTCAAACCAAACCGAAACTTCGAACGGGATCATTCCTTCAAAGAAATCCACCTGGATTTCCTCCCCGGTGGAAGGGCCAAAAATTTCACCATTCGTGATTTCCCAATGAGCCGTACTGCCCTCGGGAACGGTGGTGGAATAGAAAACCGGAATGCCCGGGCAAACGATGAGCGGACCGGTGATGGAAGTGGGGGTTTCAGGGGTTTCGTTAATTGACATAGCGTAACATTGTTGGCATCCCAAACAACATAGTAAAATAAAAGAAAGTGTTTGTAGTGATTTTATGATAACTGGATTTTTGTTCGACTAAGTTAGGCAATTTTTTTAGTATTAGCCGTTGGCTTTTTGGCTCTCGAAAATTCAAAATTCAGAGTTCAAAATTCAATATAGCATTAAACCTTAAACCCTAAACCTTAAACCTTTATTCCTTTATTCCTTCACCACTTTCTGCACTTCCACATTTCCTTCCAAATCCTTTAGTTCCAAGATGTACATGCCGCCTGGGAGGTTTTCCACAGCGATGCTCTTTTGTGCATTTTTGAGGGTGCCTTCCTGCACCAATTTTCCCAAGAGGTCATACAAGCGGTAGGTTGTTTCCCCTTTTACCGAAACATAGAGTTTTTCCGCCACCGGGTTGGGGTATATTTCCATATCATTTTTCCCCACTTCTTCGATGCTCATTTCTTCGCAGGCCTCGCTGGCATATTTGGCAATGAAAAAATCGGTGGCTGCGGTATTGGCATTGATCACCGTATTGCCATTGGCATCATAGAGCATGTGCCGGAATTGCCCGCCCACCAAAATGTCGCCGTTGGCATCGGAAGCGAGGGCTGTGCCGTTGTCGGAATATCCGGGATCACCTTGTATAAAATCCAAATTCACACAATCCCCGGTCGTTTTGTCAAATTGGGCAAGCAATACTTCCGCTCCCTCCCCGCTATTGTTAATATCAATTGATTGATCACCCCATGTAAAATTTTGTAACCCGCCTCTATCGGTATAGGATAGAATATTATCCCCAAATTTTATACTGCCTATTCCAGATGCCGTTACTATATTATGATGCGACCACCAAAGTACATTTGTGGCGGTGGGGTTGGTCTTCATTACGAAGCCAAAATGATTTTGTTCGGGTACGCTAACTCCTAAAAAAACATCCTCACCGTAACCTCTAAATTTGCCACCTAAGTATATATTGCTTTGATTGTCAAAATCCAATCCATATATATTGGTTCCACCTGCGGATGCACTGTATATATTTTGCCGCATCCATTGGAAAACACCTTGGGGGTCGAAACAAGCCAGGTACAATCCGCCGGTAACGGTTTCCCCCCCGACAACGGCAGTATCATTATATCTGTTCCCTGTAAAGTAGAAATATCCATTGTAGGGGTTATGGTACATTTTTAGGGAAAGCCCCGTAGAACCCATGGATGTTTGGATATCCACATAAATAGCTTCCAAAAAGGCGCCTGTGGGATCATATTTAAATACAAACCAGTTGGCCCCGTCCATAGTATTGACAAAAGCCCCGGCGGCATAGGTTCCGGGAGTTAGAAGCACTAACCAATATAAAGTTTCATTATCGAATGCCAAATTTACCGAAGTGGCCTGACCATAGGCAATAACATCCGTTGTGGAAGGCGTGGGTTGTTTGAACCAAAGGAGGTTTCCGTTTTGATCGTATTTGGCGAGGAACATTAGACTACAATTTGTTTCGGATTGATCCAAAATAATATCGTCTCCAATACGGGCGGGGTAATCCCCCGGCTCGTCCGCATCGCAAGTTCTGAAAAGGCCCGACACATATAGGTTGTCGTTGTCATCGACTTCTATATAAGGCGGTGCTTCGTTCCCTTCGCCCCCAATGACTTTCGACCAACGATAGCTGCCATCGCAGGCAAAACTCGCCAGGACATAATCACCCTGTGCATGGCCCGGGTTCCCATAAAAATTTTCCGGGTGCCCGTCCACGTCCAAATCATATACCCCGATAGGGGAAACCACATACACGTTGCGGTCGCTGTCCGTGGCAATATCATAGACCCGTTCCACTTTGTTCCCCTCGATACTGGCCCCCCCGCGTTTGATCCATTGCCAGTCTTTTTCTTGGGCATATACGCCGGCCATAGAA
>JBDNFD010000151.1:0-14964 GCA_041689995.1 Flavobacteriaceae bacterium
CAATGGCAAAAAATTTCATATCAAATAAAAGTCCGCAAAAAACGCTAAGCGGTAGGCTCAATAACATTATTAAGTTTAGTAAAGAGCTGCGCTGGCTCGTGGGTTTCTTTTACTTTTCTGGCTGGAAAGAGGTGTATGAAAATTTCAAAAAAAACGATGAGGTAAATATACGCCTGCTCGTAGGGCTTGAGGTGGGCAAGCACTTGAGCGGTATTTTTGAGCACGATGTTCAAGAGCTAGATTTAAGCCACGACGAGCAGTTTAATGCGTTTATGACCTCTATGGGACTTGCCGTCAATAATGAGCAGCAGGACACACAGGCATTTTATGAGCAGGTACATTTTTTTTTAGAGATGTTGCAAGAAGAACGTCTTATTATCAAAAAAACAAAAGATCCCAATCACGCAAAGCTCTATTTGTTTGAGATGAATGAAGAAGAACGTGAAAAACACAATTTTGATGGCTATTTAATTACGGGCAGTAGTAACCTTACACGGTCTGGCTTACACGGCCAGCAAGAGTTTAATGTAGAGATAAAAGATTATGGGTATGAGGATGCAGTGATCTATTTTGAGGAACTCTGGAACACTGCAATCCCCATCACAGAAATACCAGCTCGGAAAGAATTTTTAATAAAATTTATACAGCACCGCTCACAAGCCGCAATGGTGCAACCATTTGCTGCTTATGCACTAATCTTAAAGACCTTCTTAGATTTACAGAACCAAAAAAGGATTAAACCACAGGTCGAGCGACTACTGGAAACCAATGGCTTTAAAAAGTTTACGTATCAACTTGATGCTGTTAATCAAGCCTTGGGCATCATAGAGCAATACAATGGTGTTGTGATTGCAGATGTGGTAGGTTTGGGAAAATCTGTCATTGCCTCTTTAATAGGAAGAAATCTGGACACTAAGGGACTTATTATTTGCCCACCAGGATTAATAGGCGATCATTCTGATAAGACAGGATGGTGGGGATATGTACGTAATTTTGATCTTAAAGGTTGGCACGTTTACAGTCGTGGAGGCATAGAAACGCTTGCCGACGAATTGGACGATAGTGATATAGATACCATTATAGTAGATGAAGCGCATAATTTTAGAAATCAGGATACCGCTGCTTATGAAGCATTGATGGAAATCTGTAGGGGTAAAAAGGTGATATTATTAACTGCAACACCGTTTAATAATTCTCCAGCAGATATTTTTTCGCTTTTAAAACTGTTTATCATTCCTGGACTTTCGGGTATTACTTTAGAGAATAATTTAGAAGGATTGTTTCGCAGTTATAACTATCGCTTTAAAAGACTATCAGACATTCTAAAAAATTATAATTCTTCTGATCCTGAAAAAAGAGCGAAGGCAGAAAAAGAGTATATAAAAATACTAGGGGAAGTGCCGCCTGTAAATCCCCAATTGGTGCGCGAGGCGTCTGCTAAGTTGGCTAATACCATAAAAGAAGTGATTTCTCCTGTGGTAATACGCCGTAACCGTCTAGATTTAGAGAAGGATCATTTATATAGTTCAGAGGTCGGTGAACTCCCTAAAGTTGAACCACCAGAAGAGCTTTTCTATTATTTAAGCAAGAGCCAGTCAGAATTTTATGATAGGATTGTAAAAGATTATTTTTCGGAAGAAGGACTATTTACGGGCGCTATCTACCAGCCGTCAAGTTATGAGTCTATAGTAGATGAAGAAGGGCTGGATATGGAAGGAAATAGAGTTTTCCAACAACAGCGCAACTTGTTTGACTTTATGCGCCGATTATTGGTAAAACGTTTTGAGAGTTCTTTTGGCGCATTTGAAAAAACCATCGAACGATTTATACACGTACACGAGATTGTACTTCAATTTATAGAAAATACAGAAGGTAAATATATTCTTGATAGAGGTTTAATGGAAAAGATTTATCTCTACGACGACGAAGAAATTCTATATGTACTATATAAATTTGAAAACGATTTACTCAAAAAGAAAATACCTAAAAATAATACCGTTTATAAAATTAATGGTTTTCAAAGAAAAAAAGAATTTTTGGAGGACATCCAAAAGGATCTTGATTTATTTAAGAGAATCAAAAGTGAAATAGAAGAGGAGGAATTGGTTGAAAATGACCCTAAGAGGGAAAATATTCTTAAAAAGGTAACGGAGATTTTAGAAGAAAACCCAGACCGTAAAATTATTCTCTTCACAGAATATGTAGATACGGTGCTGCATTTAGAACCCTATTTTAGAGAGAAACTTAAAGAAACAGTGCTAATATGCGACGGTAAAATCACTAAAACCTTGTCAAAGGATTTAGACCGTAATTTTAATGCACAATATGAAGGAACTTGGCATAATGATTTTCAGGTGTTGATTACCAGCGATAAACTTTCTGAAGGATTCAATTTAAATCGTGCAGGTGCTATTATAAATTATGATATTCCGTGGAATCCAACAAGGGTTATTCAACGAGTTGGACGTATCAATAGGATTGGACAAAAAGTTTTTGATAAGTTATTCATTTATAATTTTTTCCCTTCGGAAACTGGAGCTGATTTTGTAAAATCTAGAGAGATTGCTCAGCAAAAAATGTTTATGATTCACAATGCTTTGGGTGAAGATTCACGAATATTTGATCCAGCGGAAGAACCAACGGCAAGTGGATTATACAAGAAGATAAACGAAAACCCAGAAGACGATGACGAGTTAAATACGATTACCCAAGTGCGGAACGCCTATAATGAAATACTCGAAAAACATCCAGAGGTAATTGACAGGATAGAGAAATTACCAGCAAGAGTGAAATCTGCGAAAACTTTTGAATCAAGTAACGTTAATGTATTGAGGAAAAAAGGGCTTAGTCTTTTTGCACAGCAAGGAAATACAGAAAACGCTGAGGTGTTAAGTATAACTTTTGAAAACTTGCTTGACTTTGTGAAGTGTGATTTTGGGATGCCAAGACTTGCTCTATCAGAATCGTTCTGGCCAATTTATGAAAACATCAAAACACATAAAGAGGTAGTAAGGTCAACAAAAAACGAACTAGCCATTGAAACAAAAGCCCACGATAATCTACAAGTTGCTTTAAAAGTTATCGATCCATCACTGGAAAATGATATTAAGTTCATAAAAACGATTATTAAGGACATTAAACATTATTACTCATTACCAAAATATACACTAAGACGTCTGGCTTTCGAAAAGTTAAACCCAAAGTCTTCCAAGAAAAATTGGGAGCATTTTTTCAAAGAACTTGAGTATATAAAAAAACGATACGGAGCAGATTATTTAGATAGAATATTGGAAAAGGTAAAAGATCAAAAGGAAGAAGTGATTATAGCAGTAGAAAATCAGAAAATTAAGTCGTAATGAATATAACTTGGGAATTGCAGTACATACAGAGCTCAACGATTTAGTCGGTTTTAAAGATAATGATATTGAAAAGTTTGAGGCTTTTGCAAAAGATTCATATTCCTATTTAGAAATTTCGGACTACAATACTACAGGAATAGGAGAAAAACCATTCCAGAGTTTAATGCAAGGTATATTTAAATCCACAAAAGCTACTTCTGGTTCTCAAGGGAGCAAAGGTGTTGGAAAAACTGCCTATTACGCCAGTTCGTATTTAAGGACTATGGTGAAAGAGCGTACATATTTTCGAGAGCTAGACTAAGTAATCTTAATAATGATAAATGTTTAAGGCAATCTCAAAGCTTTATTAAGACTAACGAATACTTTATAAAAATATAACGATTGACCCGTAAACCCGCCGGTACCAAAAAGGCACCTTCGGGCGGGTTGTTTCCAATCCCGATAGCTATCGGGATGTGAAGCCTTGATTTTTGTTTCTTTTTCATCAAGGAAAAAGAAAAGATAAACTTAATTTTAAAAGCATAAATAATATGGAAAAATATAGAATTAACTGACTTAAGAGGTATTTGGCTTGGAGATGATTACAATTTAACAGTAGGATGCTTTAATGACAGTAATTATGTAAGTTTAGTTATTAAAGCAGAAAAGAGAATTGAAGAGACAAGAAACTTAAATTTAAGTGATATTACAGATAATGGAACTAGAATTTTGAGTTTTAATGAAGATTTTGAAATTGAAATATGGAATTGGGACAGTCCTAATATGACTGTAAAAATCGAAAATAATACTTATGATTTATTAAACAGAGGTTATTAAATTCTATTTGACATGATCTAAGGAATAAAATTTTGCTCTTACGGAAAGCTTTCTTAAATGTTCCTGAAAACTTTTTACAGCTATATTATTCTTAATAGAACAAAATAATCATTTAAGACGGATGTTTGCTTTTGTGCGGCTGGCTTAAAAATTGTAAACATTAATTCCAATAGGGAACAATCTGAAAGAGCAAATTAATCATTCAAGCACAGAGTGCAAGGCGATTTTACATAGCGTCTAATTATAGCTAACAAATAGCGAAAACCCATAAAATGCTATATTAATATATTTGACCTATAATTTATATTATGTAAAATAGGATTTATGAGAACCCCTATTCCCACAGATAACTACAATAATTTCTAAATCCGAGCTATCCCCCAGAATTTGAAGAAGAATTCAAATAACGTTCGCTAATGATTTCCCGATGATGGATTTCATGACCACAAATAATATATCCGGCAGCTCTCACCGACATTTTGTTTCCATTCACTTTTCCGTGCTTTTTTAAATCTTCTTCCCCAAAACTTTTGAAAAGATTGATCGTCGCCTTGCGCACAGATTTATACTCTTCCAATAATTCTTCCCACAAGCGCTTGTCGGCATGGGAATTCTCCGCGAACAAGTTCTCATCATAACTTAATAGTTCAGCTTCTTCAGATCGTGCAAACATGAACGCTCGATAGGAAAAAATTCTTTCCGTATCGACAAGATGTAAAAGTATTTGTTTCGGCGACCATTTTTCCGCGGAATATCGGAACAGCCGCTTTTCTTTTGGAATGGCTTGAAGAAAATCCACCATTTCAGATTCTCCTTTCAACAGTCCTTCGATCACAGAGATTCCATTTACTCGCTCCATGTATTTTTGATAATATAATGGATATTCCGAAGTTGAAATTTGCGTTTTCTCCATAAAGTAATTTTCAGATAAAAATAACAAAATTCTAACGGGATTCACTGGAGATTCTTATAATTTTGATTCTTCGTTACTTTTTTACCAAGCTTCAACCAAAAAAATGAACACAAGCGGATCGAACATTGCTATTTATGGTGCTATTGGCGCGAATATTTTAATTGCGATCAGCAAATTTATTGCAGCATTTTTCACTGGTAGTTCGGCCATGTTGGCGGAAGGCATCCATTCTTCCGTCGATACCGGAAATGGCTTGTTGTTGTTGTTGGGCGTGAAACGCAGTGAGCAAAAACCAGATAAGCAACATCCGTTCGGTTATGGAAAAGAGGTTTATTTTTGGAGTTTTGTAGTGAGCATGCTCGTTTTTTCGGTGGGTGGTGGATTTGCACTTTATGAGGGAATTTACGCGCTCCAACATCCCACAATTAATGAAAATACGCTTTGGAGTTACATTGTTTTGTTTGCAGCCATTCTGTTCGAAGGCACGGCACTGTTCATTTCCATGAAAACTTTCAACAAAAACAGGACTTCCAAAAATCTTTTTAAAAGCATTGTGCAGAGCAAAGATGCGGCGACTTTTGCTGTGGTTATCGAAGATTCTGCCGCGATTATCGGATTGCTCATCGCGCTACTTGGGACATTTCTTTCCCAACAATTTGAAAATCCTTATTTTGACGGTGGTGCCTCGATTTTAATTGGCATATTGCTTTTATTGGTGGCCACTCTCCTGGCCCACGAAAGTAAAGATTTGTTGTTGGGCGAAAGCGCCGATAAATCAGTAATTATGAAAATTAATGATATTCTGCGAAAAAACAGATATGTGGAAAACTGGAACGTTCCGCTAACCATGCATTTTGGTCCGAACAATATTCTCTTCACGGTAGAACTCGATTTGAAAGATACGCTTAGTTTGGAAGAATCACAGGAGGTTATTGCCCAAATTCGGAAAGATATTAAAGACGCGGAACCAAAGATTGGACGTGTTTTTATTCATTCAAAAGATTTTGAAAAATAGAAATACTTATGTGACTTTGTGCAAGGCACATCTTTCTCGATTGCAGTCGCGGTAACATTGTCAAGAAAAAAGCATTCCTCTCCCCTTTTTTAATTGGGGCAGTACTACTTTTCTAAAAAATCGTATTTTTCCGAAAAATTCAAACAAATATGGCAAGTGGATCAAACGTAGCAATTTATGGAGCAATTGGAGCGAATATCTTAATAGCAACTGCCAAATTCATTGGTGCCTCCATTACTGGAAGTTCGGCGATGATGGCAGAAGGAATCCATTCTTTGGTTGATACCGGAAATGGTTTGTTATTATTGCTCGGCATAAAACGGAGTAAGCAGAAACCGGATAAAATGCACCCATTCGGATATGGAAAAGAAGTTTATTTTTGGAGTTTTGTGGTGAGCATGCTCATTTTCGCCGTCGGTGGTGGATTTGCAATTTATGAAGGAATACAGGCATTACAAAATCCGAGTATTGCAGACGATCCCACGATCAATTATATTGTTTTGGGCGCAGCGATGGTCTTTGAAGGAAGCGCATTGTTCATTGCCTTGAAAACCTTTAATAAAGCAAGGACTGGTTCCAGAAACCTGATTAAAAACATTGTGAAAAGCAAAGATGCGGCTACTTTTGCAGTCATTATCGAAGATTCTGCGGCGCTGGTAGGTCTTACCATTGCACTTCTCGGAGTTTTTCTTTCCCAGCAATTGCAAAACCCATATATGGATGGAATTGCATCCGTTATTATTGGATTGGTACTTTTATTGGTTGCCATTTTTTTGGCTCGGGAAAGCAAGGGTTTGCTACTTGGTGAAAGTGCCAACGAAGATGTCCTTGCTTCCGTTGATGAAATTTTGAAAAACAATGATCTTGTGGATACTTGGAACCTTCCCCAAACCATGCATTTTGGACCAGATCACATTTTTATGGCCGTAGAAATAGATTTGGTAGGTGGTTTGGATCATGATGATGCAGAAAAAACCTTGGAAGAATTGCGCAATCAAATCAAGCAAAAGCAACCGATGATAAATAGAATTTACTTTCACACCAAACAAATCAACGAAGGATCAGATAAGAAATCTTGATATCTGAAAATAGTGGTTTGGCAGTCCCTTACGCTATAATTGTTATTCCACATTCTGTATGAAAGCCCTATATTTCAAAAGCGCAACAAAGAAAAATCCGCCCAAAGAGTTTCCGATAAGTGCGATACCCAAAAATTCCAAATAATCCATTATTGAAATTTTTGGGGAATGAATAAGAGCGCCAAAGAGTTCCGTACTGCCCAAAATACTGTGGTGAAGTCCAGTAAATGCCATCACGGCAGTAATCAAATATATGATGAACAGACGGCTCACTGTATCTTTTGACGAAGTAAGCAACCAAGATAACAAGGCCATTAACCATCCGGCCAAAATGGCACTGACAAAAATAATTTGTGGTGGATGTTGAATAATATGAAGTCCTATTTTCTCAACAACTTCTAACTCAAATATTCCCAGACTGGGCCCAAGCCAGGTAATCACAGTTGACATAATGAAGCCACCAATTAAATTCCCGGCAATGACAACACCCCAAAGTTGAAGTAAGGCTGCAATGGTACAATTCTTATTAAGCACCGGGCAGGGCCAATAAAGAGGTTTGCTCGGTGAATAAAATGGATTTTCCCAAAATTACCATTACAAATCCTACCGGATAGACGAAAGTGAATAATTTAAAAATTGTTTCTTCGGACACTTTTCCATTAAAAAAGCTGAAAACCGTACAAAGAAGTAAAAAGCTAAATCCAATTTCCAAGCCTGCCGTGAGGGAACTTATAAAAATACTACTATTGCTCCGGTCGTAAATTTCAAGTCCCTCACCAATTTGAGCTTTTAAAATTTCATCGTGTTTTTTTGGTTCATCCTTGTCCGAAGTTTCCGAATGTTTCAACTCGGAATCAATTTTCTTTTGCCTTTTTTCTTTTCTTACCGAATTCGTTCCTTCAGTTTCTTTCATGGGAATATAATCGTAGGTTGAAATTCGTCTTTTCTTTCATTCAGGCTTATTTTTATTTTAAGAAATATTTCAAATCGAAAATATTGGTTTTGGGTTGATGTCAAATTCCCCCTTAATCTGAGGAATCGAAGTCCCCATACCAAATAACGGATTGTTATTCTATGTCCTTAAAAATCAACTGCTTATATTTCCTGTTTTGGGGGATTTAAATCTTTATTAGAAAGCTGTTCCTTGAATTCATTAATGATTCCTCCTTTCAACAAAACCCTCATTTGCCGATCGCTTAATGAATGATTTGTTTTGAAAGATTTTTCTTCGCCATTGGATTTTTTTACAATAACTTCAATATCCCTCCTGTTTTTTACATCTTCCCGAAGATTGGAAAATAAAACGCTGTCACCTTGTTCTATTTTTTCGTAATCGGTCATATCGATGAATTCCAAGGGTAAAATCCCGAAATTCACCAAATTTTGCCAGGCAATTCGCGCGTAAGTTTTTGCGATTACCGCCACTTGGCCGAGATATTTTGGCGCAATTGCGGCGTGTTCCCTACTCGACCCTTGTGCGTAATTTTCTTTGGCGACGACAATATGACCGCCAAATTCTTCTTTGGCTTTCAAGGCACGATCGTAAAAAGTATCATCGATTACTGAAAAAGCATATTTACTTATTTCGGGCAGATTACTTCGAAAAGGCAAAACTTCTGCTCCCGCCCTCAATATTTCATCTGTGGAAACATTATCTCCCATTTTCAGCAAAACTGGAATTCGATATTCACTTCTCATCGGTTCAATATATGGGAGGGATTTTATATTTGGGCCTTTTTTGAGCTCAATTTTACTGCCATCTTCCGGCGGCGCCACTAACATATCCGTATTAATGATTTCTATTTCCGGCGATTTGAACAATGGATATTTCATGTCGTACAATTTCGCGAGATCCCGGGGATCTGTGATTTTTCCAGTCAACGCTGAAGCCGCTGCGGTTTCCGGGCTACACAAATACACCTGATCGTCTTCGGTGCCAGATCTGCTTGGAAAATTCCGTGGCATCGTCCGTAAACTAATGGTGTTAGAAGCTGGAGCTTGTCCCATCCCAATACATCCCATACAACCTGACTGGTGGAAACGGCCCCCCGCTGTAATTAAATTTCCAAAGGCTTTGGTGTCGATCATATTCTGGATAATTTGTCGGGAAGTAGGATTTATGTCGAAAGAAACATCCTGATGAATGGATTTATCCTTTACGATAGCGCCCGCCATCCAGAAATCGCGCAAACCAGGATTCGCGGAAGATCCGATCACAACCTGGCTAATTGGCCTTCCTGCCACTTCCCGCACTTCCACAACATTTCCGGGACTGGTGGGCAAAGCGATTAACGGGACCAAATCATCTAGCACAATGGTGTCTTCGCTGTCATAAGTACAATATTCATCGGCAAGCAGTTCTATCCAGTCCTCTTCTCTTTTTTGTGATTTTAAAAATCGTTTTGTTTCTTGATCGCTCGGAAAGACCGTGGTGGTGGCACCCAATTCGGCACCCATATTAGCAATCACGTGGCGGTCCATGGCACTTAAATGTTGCAGTCCGTCGCCATAATATTCAATGACTTTTCCTACTCCTCCTTTCACATCATATCGTCGCAACATTTCCAGAATTACATCTTTGGCGCTTACCCAGTCGGGCAATTTTCCTGTGAGCTTCACCCCCATTACTTTTGGCATTTTCACAAAATAAGGCTGTCCAGCAATAGCAGCGGCCACATCCAATCCGCCTGTGCCGATGGCCAGCATTCCCAAAGATCCTGCCGCCGGCGTGTGGCTGTCCGACCCAACCATCGTTTTTCCTGGTTTCCCAAAACGTTCCATGTGCAACGGATGGCTTACCCCATTCCCGGGGCGGCTGTACCACAATCCGAATTTTTGTGCAGCAGAATGTAAAAAGGCATGGTCATCCGCATTCCTGAAATCGGTTTGCAATAAATTATGATCCACATATTGAACCGCGATTTCGGTTTTGGCGCGATCCAAACCCATGGCTTCCAATTCCAATTGAACCAACGTTCCCGTGGCATCTTGCAATAAAGCCTGATCTATTTTTATTCCGATTTCTTTTCCTGGGATCATTTCCCCTACCAACAAATGTTCGCTGATCAATTTTTGAGTTACATTTTTACCTGACATAAAAGAGCATTTTTATTCATTAAAATAAGAACCAAAAATTAGGGAATTATTCAATGATTAAATAATGTTTAACAAGTATTTAGCTTTTGTAAAAACGGACCTGATTCATGAATTAATGTAAAGCACGCCTGCAAAAAATATTTATATTTGCAAAAATCTTTTATTATGTGGATCATTTGGGCGGCATTCATTGTTTTGATCATTATTTGCTTGGCACTGGATTTGGGGGTTTTCAATAAAGAAGACCATGTGATCAAACCCAAAGAAGCGGCTAAATGGACCAGCGTTTGGGTTGGAGTGGCTCTTGCGTTTTCCGGAGTGGTTTACTGGTTATTTAGGGAAGGTCTGGTTTCAAATCCCACTGATTTGTCCCCCGGTGAAGCATGGATCACCTATTTAACCGGGTATATTTTTGAATTATCGCTGAGCATTGACAATGTATTTGTGATTGCGGTAATTTTTAGTTCGTTTAAAATTCCGGCAAAATATCAACATCGTGTACTGTTTTGGGGAATTTTGGGTGCCATTGTTTTTAGAGCCTTGATGATTCTTTTTGGGGTCGCATTGATCACCAAATTCGAATGGATGATATATGTTTTCGGTGTTTTTCTGTTGTACACAGCTTTTAAAATGCTGAAAGATGATGACGATTCCGACCCGCATGATACGTGGTATTACAAAATCCTTATCAAGATTTTTCCGATTACCCAAGAACGTAATGGTCACGATTTTTTTATTATTAGAAATGGAAAAAGATTGGCCACTCCCCTTTTCACCGCACTTATTATCATTGAATTTACGGATATTATGTTCGCCCTGGATAGTATTCCCGCTATTCTTGCGATTACCCAAGATCAATTCATCGTATTTAGTTCCAATATTTTGGCGATTTTAGGGCTTCGGTCCATGTTCTTCCTGATCGTGGGAATGCTCGAAAAATTTCGATTTATCCACTTCAGTTTGGCGGTGATCCTTGGTTTTGTTGGATTTAAAATGCTTACTATTGACTATTTTCACATTTCAATTTGGGTGTCGTTAGCCGTTATTGTTTTGGCATTGATAGGAGGGGTTTTGGCTTCTATATTTATCAAATTATCCGCAGAAGATGGAAACGATTTGAAAGAATATGGCGATCAGCAAGAAGAAGCTTTTAACCGCTTGGATGATGAGGAAAAAAAGAAGGAATGAAGATTATGTTCGATCAAGCGGGATTGAAGTTATAAACCCGTAGAATCAGTACTTCGTCTGCAAATATAAATTGAATGGTATAGGATATAAAAAAAGGGATAAATGCGGAAGGGTTTGAACCTTCGATATTAGGCGTGGGCTTGGAAGTGAAAACTTGGTATAAAATGAAGGCCCAAGGAAGATGAATTAAGAAAAGGAATATTGATTAAAAATAACGAAGGGTTTAAATAAACCTGTGTTCACACAAGGCGAGGCTCGTCGTTCCGATTAGCCTCCCTTTTAACGGTTTATTTAAACCCCGGTGCAATTGCACTTATGCAAATATATAAAAATCATGGCATCAAAATCAAAATTAACCTTGTTTTTGGAAATGGATAACAAGCCTTTGTTTCAATCCTAGTTTCTAATTGGAATGGTCTGGAATAACAGCCCCCTAACCCCCGAAGGGGGAACTAAAAACGTTTCAATCCTAGTTTCTAATTGGAATGGTCTGGAATAGCATTAACCGAATGCGGACGACTAAACCCCGGTTAGTTTCAATCCTAGTTTCTAATTGGAATGGTCTGGAATAACAGCCCCCTAACCCCCGAAGGGGGAACTAAAAACGTTTCAATCCTAGTTTCTAATTGGAATGGTCTGGAATAAAGAAAATTAATCCTTCATTCAAAAAAGAAATGGGTTTCAATCCTAGTTTCTAATTGGAATGGTCTGGAATTTATTACCTTTGGCAGTGGCTAGGCAAATAGCAATGATTGTTTGTTTCAATCCTAGTTTCTAATTGGAATGGTCTGGAATACGTTTCGCTCAATCGAGAATTACTTCTTACTAGTGTTTCAATCCTAGTTTCTAATTGGAATGGTCTGGAATTGGTATCTCATTGATGAAAAATTATACATAGCACAAGTTTCAATCCTAGTTTCTAATTGGAATGGTCTGGAATTCAAAGGTCTTCCAGCGATAGACCTTGATGGTCTGGGTTTCAATCCTAGTTTCTAATTGGAATGGTCTGGAATTTGGTATCTCATTGATGAAAAATTATACATAGCACAAGTTTCAATCCTAGTTTCTAATTGGAATGGTCTGGAATGCGGTGCCAAGCTGGTTATACTGATATTATATCAAAGTTTCAATCCTAGTTTCTAATTGGAATGGTCTGGAATAATTAATTAATCAAGCCTGCAGTGTCTCGCAAGCCAAGTTTCAATCCTAGTTTCTAATTGGAATGGTCTGGAATAACAATGGGGACCTTTCCGGCAGAAAACATGTTTTGTTTCAATCCTAGTTTCTAATTGGAATGGTCTGGAATAATCCATCAGGTGCATAAAACCAATTGTCGGTAGTTATGTTTCAATCCTAGTTTCTAATTGGAATGGTCTGGAATATGCTAAGTTTCAAAACACTTGATTCCCTTTGGCTGTTTCAATCCTAGTTTCTAATTGGAATGGTCTGGAATTAATTGAGGCTGTTTCTCTTTTTGTATTTCCTTTCATGTTTCAATCCTAGTTTCTAATTGGAATGGTCTGGAATTAAATCCATTGTCGATGCGTACATCCAAGAACTCGTGTTTCAATCCTAGTTTCTAATTGGAATGGTCTGGAATAAGGCTTCCGTGTGTCATTTATTTTTCTCTTTTTCAAGTTTCAATCCTAGTTTCTAATTGGAATGGTCTGGAATAGGGTTTCCACCTTATCCGACAACTCCAATTTTTTGTTTCAATCCTAGTTTCTAATTGGAATGGTCTGGAATAGACAACTTAAAAATTCTTAAATTTAAGCGATTATAGTTTCAATCCTAGTTTCTAATTGGAATGGTCTGGAATCTAATTAGAAACTAATCTTTTAGCTGTTCACAATGTGTTTCAATCCTAGTTTCTAATTGGAATGGTCTGGAATCGGCTGTAATCGCCGCAATAATGCTTTTGAAAAAGGTTTCAATCCTAGTTTCTAATTGGAATGGTCTGGAATTATCACCGTGAAGACCGAAGGCATAGACCTTTTGGAGTTTCAATCCTAGTTTCTAATTGGAATGGTCTGGAATATCTTCGGGGGTCTCAAGGCTCAAAAGCGTAAGCGGTTTCAATCCTAGTTTCTAATTGGAATGGTCTGGAATCTTTCACTTATGCAGCATCGAAGGTTTTCACTGTTGGTTTCAATCCTAGTTTCTAATTGGAATGGTCTGGAATAAGGAACCCGTAAATGTATATTCCGATGCCGATTTGGTTTCAATCCTAGTTTCTAATTGGAATGGTCTGGAATTTACTTACAACGTTTTGGCTATGCGTAGTGCCTTGTGTTTCAATCCTAGTTTCTAATTGGAATGGTCTGGAATGAACCGGGGGAAGCTCTCGGCTACCCGGCTCCCGGCGTTTCAATCCTAGTTTCTAATTGGAATGGTCTGGAATTCCGGGCGCGGCCACGGTGGAAGAAATAACCGCGAGGTTTCAATCCTAGTTTCTAATTGGAATGGTCTGGAATGTTTTGAAAATTAGAGCTTGGGTTGTTGGGATTATGTTTCAATCCTAGTTTCTAATTGGAATGGTCTGGAATATTTCAAGAACACAATACAACACAGAACACGCCTAGTTTCAATCCTAGTTTCTAATTGGAATGGTCTGGAATATGGAGTCCAATCTTCACTATGATTTATAACATTTTGTTTCAATCCTAGTTTCTAATTGGAATGGTCTGGAATCGGGTGGGTGGGCGGGACACATACATTTGGAATGATAGTTTCAATCCTAGTTTCTAATTGGAATGGTCTGGAATACCCTAAATTTCCATTTATTGAAGATATACGAACCTTGTTTCAATCCTAGTTTCTAATTGGAATGGTCTGGAATTCCAACTTCGGAAATCTACGCAAAATTACAATCTGGTTTCAATCCTAGTTTCTAATTGGAATGGTCTGGAATGCGATAAGGAATTTTGGCGACGTGAACTTGGGTTCAGTTTCAATCCTAGTTTCTAATTGGAATGGTCTGGAATCCGCCACGCTGAAGGCAAGCCTTAACCTGATTAACAGTTTCAATCCTAGTTTCTAATTGGAATGGTCTGGAATTTATGCAGGCTTTACTCTTTGGTTTGTTTCTTTTGGGTTTCAATCCTAGTTTCTAATTGGAATGGTCTGGAATTGGGGGTGAAGGGGATTCAAGATACCCCAATCAATTAGTTTCAATCCTAGTTTCTAATTGGAATGGTCTGGAATTGTTTCTAAAAATCTGTTCCATTTTTTTGTTTTTTTGTTTCAATCCTAGTTTCTAATTGGAATGGTCTGGAATAATTAAGGAAGCGAAAAGCCCTTTTACAGTAACATACGTTTCAATCCTAGTTTCTAATTGGAATGGTCTGGAATCTAAAAAGATTTATTCAGATGGATATGGAGATCGGTGTTTCAATCCTAGTTTCTAATTGGAATGGTCTGGAATAACAGCCCCCTAACCCCCGAAGGGGGAACTAAAAACGTTTCAATCCTAGTTTCTAATTGGAATGGTCTGGAATA